>JACONI010000048.1 GCA_014323825.1 Ekhidna sp.
CCTTCAAGGTTTAACCAACGAAACGACAGCACCACAAAAACCTCCAAGGTTTTGGAAACCTTGGAGGTTTAAATGACCACGATAGCAAAGCGTAAAAGCCTTCTTCGCTTTGGCGAATGATTAACTTTTGGAAAGTTTGAAACTTCCCGAAACCTCTGTCATAAAGCCCTTGCAGGAAGTGTGAGGGCTTTTTTTGTTGAATAGTATAAGCATAGAACCCTTCAAGGTTTAACCAACGAAACGACAGCACCACAAAAACCTCCAAGGTTTTCAAAACCTTGGAGGTTTAAATGACCACGATAGCAAAGCGTAGAAGCCCTCTCCGCTTTGGCGAATGATTAACTTTTGGAAAGTTTCAAACTTCCCGAAACCTCTGTCATAAAGCCCTTGCAGGAAGGTGAGGGCTTTTTTTGTCGAATAGCATAAGGATAGAAACTAACTACTTCGTATCATATCTATCTATTAGCCTCTTGGTTAAGGGGGGTGATCTGTGTCCGCCCGCTTCGGGCAACTTCCGACTTCTTTTCTATGACCTCTTAAATCATAATGCATGACGGGTTTATATAAATATTTATTGAACTTAAATCCGATATATCAGTTAATAGATAATATGAATAATTTATTGACATCCTCATTCCTGCTGATCTCCTTTATTGCTTACGGGCAAAATTATCACGCTGAAATTTCAAATAACTTTCCTGAAGATCAGCGAATTGAAAAAAGTGAATCTGAATGGAAAAAAGAACTCACTGATGTTGAGTATTACATTTTACGCAAGAAAGGTACCGAACGAGCTTTTACAAGTGACCTGCTAGGCAATAAAGCAACCGGAATTTATGTCTGTGCCGCCTGCCGCCTTCCTCTTTTTGAATCAGCAACCAAATTCAAGTCAGGTACAGGGTGGCCTTCATTTTACCAACCCATTAATCAAATCAATGTAGCGGAAGCCCGTGATCCATCTTATGGAATGGTACGTACCGAAGTGCTTTGCGCAAGATGTGACGGACACTTAGGACATGTGTTCTCTGACGGGCCCGATCCCACGGGACTGAGATATTGTATCAATGGTATTGCTTTAGATTTCGAGAAGGAGGAGAAATAGCTGCATTTAACTGACTTTTCTTTCAAGTTCTTCGAACCATTCTTTTCCAAACTTTCGGGTAAGTGCCTCTTCGAGGAATTTATAAACCGGTACTTTCCGTTCTTTTCCCAAGTCACATGCAGGGGAGCAAATATGCCACATGTCATAATTAAGCACTTCAAAATCAGGGAGCTTTGACACTCGTATCGGGTATAAATGACAAGAGACGGGCTTCTTAAAATCAGTCTTTCCCTCCTTGTGTGCTTGTTCAATGCTGCATTTCAAAATCCCTTGATCATCATAGAAAGCAAAAGCACATTCCTTTCCATCAATGGTGGTGGTTGAAAGGTCGCCATCCTCCTCCAAAAGATACCCTCCCTTTTTTTCAAGTACTTCTACGGCTTCCTTTGACAGATAGGGCTTTACCAAATCAATTACTTCTTCAATTTTATCCGGTTCATCTTCATCAAGCGGTGCACCTAAGTCTCCCTCCACACAGCACGCTCCTTTACATTTGTTTAAATCGCAGACAAATTGCTCTGAAATCACATCATCAGCTACCAGTACCTTCCCTGCTCTTATCATTATTTAATTGAATTGACAGAAATTTTCACAAAAGTAATGAACTATTTTTACGTTCATTCGTTTTAACCTGTTAATACATATTATATGTAGGTACATTCAAATTGACACTAAAAATAGTAGACTAACAGACTATGATTAAAGCATTTATTATTTCAGCACTTGTAGCAATCGCTGGAGTTGGAGAAAAGAAAGATGTTAAAGTAAATGCATCGGCAAGTACCGTGAAATGGGTTGGTAAAAAAGTAACAGGACAACACAATGGTAACATCGCACTCAAAGGCGGAAGATTGGAAATGGAGGGAGATCAGCTTGTTGGAGGAATTTTCACAATAGATATGACTACGATCAATTGTGAGGATCTTTCCGGTGATACTAAGGAAAAACTAGAGGGTCATCTGAAATCTGATGACTTCTTCGGTGTTAAAATTTATCCTACTTCTACTTTCGTAATCACAAGGGCTGTTCCTCAGGGTACCGGTTCCTATAAAATTGTTGGAAATATTACGATCAAAGACACGACAGAGGAAATTCAGTTCCCTGCTACTCTTAAAAAAGAAGATGGAAAAGTGATTGCCACTGCGGACATCACAATTGATAGGTCTAAGTTCAATGTGAGGTATGGTTCAGGTAGTTTCTTTGATAATTTGGGAGACAAAACTATTTATGATAACTTTGAACTTTCAGTAATGCTTGTTTCCGAATAACTGAAAACCCGTTTTTTAAAATCCTGCTGAAAGTTTCCCGAAGATCCTCTTTATATTTAAAATCAAACATGATGTGCTTCGGGGAAGAGTTTGGTTTTTTGTGTTCTGACTTAAAGTTCTATGCTTGGACGGCATTTCAAGACTATCAAGTCGGCAAAATGCTATGTTTTTTATTATTACTTTGTTTCGTAAATATTCATACGGAATTTTTTATGACAAAATCAGCAAATTTCTTAGCTAAGTCATAAGGTTTTGTCCTCCTCACTTTCAATGAAGTCAATTTCTGCGCGAAAAGGAAAATTCATTAAATAGGTATGCGCTTCCCGTATCGTCATTTCATTGTGCAGAATTTTGTACAATACGTTTGTGATAGGGGCTTTTATATGATAGGTTTCGGCCAATTCTTTGACAATCTTAACGGTCTTGATTCCTTCGGCTACCTCTTCCATTGAAGTTGTTATTTCTTCTAAAGTTTCCCCTTTAGCCAACCGATAGCCTACAGTAAAATTTCTACTTAATTTTGATGTACATGTAGCAATTAAATCTCCAATTCCGGCAAGTCCGAGGAAAGCTTGCAGATTACCTCCAAGAGCAGTCCCAATATAAACCATTTCAACAAGCCCTCTGCTAATAAACAATGACTTTGCATTCTCACCGAGTCCAATACCGGAAATAGAGCCGGCTCCTATTGCAATGATGTTTTTTAAAATTCCACAAAGTTCAATGCCAATCAGGTCCTTACTCCCGTATATCATGAAGCGGTCATTTTTCAACAGCCTCTGTCCAATATTTATTACCTCATCAAAATGCGATGCAATAACCGTAGCAGCCGGCTTTCGAGCATCCAGTTCCTTCGCAAGATTAGGCCCCGCCATGCATCCCACCCGCAGGACGCTTGTTTCTTCCTTGATAACTTCGGAAACGGTTTTGATATGTTCTCGACTCAGCGGGTTTTCCGTGTTTATTTCTTCTCTTTCAGAAATAAAAAAATCAAACCCTTTTGTCCCGTGAATTAATACGTGATAAGGATGAAGGTAAGGTGAGATAACCGAGATCATATCTCTGAAGTTAGCAGAAGGTATCACCGGAAAGATTACCTCACATCTATCCGCGATGCTTTTCAAATCATTTGTCATCTCAATATTCTGACCCAGCTTTTGTCCTGAACTTATTCTTTCTCTCGAGGTCTTTTTCGCTCTTTTCGGGTCTCTGACATAAAGCAATACCTTCGAATCATTTTCAGACAGAATGTTCGCTATAGCGGTCCCAAAGCTTCCCGCACCGATAACACCTATTACTTCCTCAGATATATTTCTCAAGACTATACCCGTTCATTCGATTGTGATAGTAATATAGCGTATTGGTATCATTGATAATTATCTTCTTTCCTTTTCTTACCAATGGCTGTTTATCATGGTATAGCCCCAGGTTTTTAAGGCCTACCTGAATAGACTGTTCTGCTTTTTGCTGCATGTGCGCGGCCATATCAACTTTCCCCTTCTTGTAGAGTTTCTCAAGCTTTCCCCTTAATTTTTTAAAATTAGCTTTAAATTCTTTGTAATCCAGAGTCAAATCATCCTCGGGTAATCTCAAAATATCATATAAATCCAGTTTTGGATTTTTCCTTTCCAGCATCTTAAAAGCGATAAAAGCCGTTAGATGGCTTGCAAACACACGATTATACTTATGATATTCTTCTATTATTCTTTTCCCGAGTACACGCACATATTCATTTTCCCTTTGTTTGTCAAAAGTGATTTCATTACCTCGCATAAAGTAATGTCTTGGGTCAATTATATTTCCTTTTTTGTCATTACTGATTCCTTCATCATCAACGTAATTCCCAAGTATATCCATCCCTCGTCCTATGTTCACAGAGATGTCGGAACCCTTTGAGAAAAATTTAAAAAGGAATGTACTTATCTTGTAAGAAGTGGAAAATTCATCAGCTTCTACATAATAACGCTCCCGGCCGGTTTTTTTTAAAAATCCTCTGATAAGTGCCGGTGCTTCCAGTGTAAAATGATAGTTAATTACGGCAGGTACGATAAATACTTTCTTAATTTCCCCGTTTGCTTCTGCCTTTTGATAAATTTCTCTCTGCGCTTGAATAGTGGTCTGCAACAGGCCTAATTTCAACCTTGATTCAATTTCACCTGATCGGGAGCGTGTGCCTCCGGGGAAAAACAGACTATGACAGCCCCGTTCTATCGCTACTCGGGAGTAAGTTTTTAGTGTTTCGAGGTATATCCTGTTCTTCTTTCTGCGATCCACTTTATAAGCACCAAGGCTATTCATAAAGTAGGCTAATATTTTAATGTTAAAAAGATTAAGCCCTGCGCCATAAATAAAAGGCGGGAGTCCTAAAAACTGTATCACCCAGCCTATCAATATAGAATCCAGGTTACTGAAATGAGTGGGTACCATAACTACAGTCCCCATTTTTGTCAGCTTCCTAAGGTGTTCTGTTTCACCCGTAATATGAAGTTTGTCATCCAGGTCAAGCTGACGACTAAAGAGTGCGAGTAATCCTTTTACTCTGGCAGCATTGAGCAGCCTTGCAAATCCAAAAGTTACAAATTTCTGAGCGAACCGATAGGAAGACTTTTTAAAGCTTCCGGCAATTTCATTTGCGTATCGATCAATGATTTCTTTCAAAATATCTCGCTCTTGCTTTTTTACAGCCACTTTATCTTTAAGATTGACTTCTACTAAACGTTGCTGCAACTCTTTCCAGAAATCACGATCGTCTGCCGGATCTACCTTCCAGGGATTTGACTTCGTTCTAAGCTTCTCAAGATGGACGGTCATCTCAATTTCTTCCCTTAAAGAACCCTGCTTATCAGCGACCATAGCTTCATAAACCTGATTAACTATATCATCAATGAAGCTTTTTCTATCACGTGAAAGCTGAACAATTGGCCAATCGTTCTTGTTAGGAATGACTTCGGAGTAACGAACTTTTTTTCTACTCATGCAGTTAGGCAATTCAGCGGAAAGATACGCTGATAGTCGTATACTTGTATTCAAAATGCCGCTAAAACTCAAAGACATACAATCGCCTGTTGCTGATGAGATGGTTGAGTTCGAGAAGAAATTCCGCCAGTCTATGAAAAGCAGAGTAATGCTTCTTGACAAAATCACAGGCTACATTGTAAGAAGGAAAGGAAAGCAAATGCGTCCACTTTTTGTTTTCCTGAGTGCCGGTGCTACCGGAGAAATTAAAGAAGCTACTTACCGTGGAGCCGCTCTGATAGAACTCCTACATACCGCAACGTTAGTTCATGATGATGTGGTAGACAATTCAGACCAAAGAAGGGGATTCTTTTCTATTAATGCACTATGGAAAAATAAGATTGCTGTTTTAGTAGGAGATTTTTTACTCGCCAGAGGGATGCTGATGTCTATAGAAAACAATGACATAGATCTTCTTAAGATTACCACTGAGCCTGTTAAAGAAATGAGTGAAGGAGAACTATTGCAAATGGCTAAATCCAAAACGCTTGATATTACAGAAGAGATTTACTACGAAGTGATCAGACAGAAAACTGCAAGCCTAATAAAATCTTGCTGTAAGGTTGGAGCATGTTCTGTAGGTGCCGAAAATAATACCATAGAAAAGATGGGCGAATTTGGATTGGCCGTGGGTATAGCATTTCAAATTAAAGATGACCTGTTTGATTATGGAACTTTCGGGATTGGCAAGCCAAGGGGAATTGACATCAGAGAAAAGAAACTGACATTGCCATTAATTTACTCGCTTTCAAAGGCTCCTGAATCAGAGAAAAAGAGAATCAAAAAATTGGTTAAAGGCTCCGAGAAGAAACCTAAGCGGGTACAGGAAGTAATTGAATTCGTTAAAAAAAGCGGTGGAATAAAATATGCTATTTCAGCAATGGAAGATTATCACAATCGGGCAAAGAAAATCCTGAGAACTTTACCGGAATCGACTTATCGAAATTCATTAGAACAACTCGTCCGGTTTACAATCGAAAGAACGAAGTAACCCACCGGCAGAAAATAATAAATAAATGAGGTATCAGTTTCAGTTATATGTGGTTGGGGATTTTGAAATGAGTAATTTTTTTACTTAATGCTATACTATTCAAATTTAACACAATACCCAGACTATGTATAGTCATTGTTACCACACGTACTTATTCTATTTCTTTCATTTTAATTGATGATGAATACGGTAAAGTTTTAATGTAATCTTCCATAAATTCAAAATCAGGTTCACTATTTTTTGAAGGTAACTTAATGCTTATTTCCTTCATTCTTGCTTGACTACATTTTCTTCCATAATTGTATCTATATCTTTCTAAGTTGATTATCGTAACTAAAAACATTGCAACATATTCATTCATATCAAATTTTGGTATCAGTTTTTCTACGTGGTCACTTGCTGAAAAATCCAACTCTTGATAGGAGCAATAACCCAACACAGCACTATCAACGGTCAGTATATTTCCTTTTTCTGTACTAAAATCATAAAATCCTTCAATCCCATTATTTGTTGCTTGTGTTGTAACATAAGAAAAAATACCTGTTCCATACTCTTCCAGTTCTAATAAAGAAGTTGTTTTACTTCCTGTTATTGTAAATAACTTTTCCAACTCAAAATATTCCCATTCTTCAGTATCAATGGTAATATGTTTTTCATGATAAGATTTATGAGAGACTTCATTAGATAATTTATTTCCTATTAAAAAAGTTGCATAATTTAATAAGGTCACTGAAAAGTTCTTATTTTTCAATTCTGAATAATTAGTTTCCATATAAGCCTCAACAACCCATTCCATTTCTACTGTTATCGTCTTATTTATACTTAATCCGGGTTCTCGCTTTTTATTTATATAATTTGTAATCCATTTTTCTTTTCTGGTGTCCCACTTTCCGTAAACATCAATTCTCCCTTTTGTTTTTCTCTTAACAAAACCATCATCTTTGTAATAGCCGAAGTAAGTTTCTTTGTGTTTAGGATGTTGTCTGTGTGCGGTAAATACCATAATACAAGAAACCACCCCTACCTTTGAATTAAAAAATAGTTCATCCGGCATAGACAAAACTGCTTCAAGAGTGTGCTTTTCCAGTAACTTCTTTTTAAGTTCATAAACTTTACCTTTCGTTGCTAAGGCACTTTGCATGGGCACTATTGCAACGCAGGTTCCTCCGTCAACTAAACATGCTAAATTGTTTAAAATAAATGCTAATTCATCTGTATCTGTCTTTTTATCAGATTTATAAGGGGGATTTAAAAAGCCAACTGTTGGTTTCCGTTCTGTTACGTGTTTTATTACCTCTTCATCAAAGCAACTGCCATTTATAACATTCGTTTTCCCATCTTGATGGATGTACATATTGGAAATAGCAAGTGCAAAAATATGCGATTGATACTCTGTTCCGATTAACTGATTGTTTTTAATTTCATTAATTTTATCTTGGTCATCTTTTGCATCTTTGATCATCTTGTTCATTGCACTGATTAGAAATCCCCCTGTGCCTGTGCAGTTATCATAAACTATCGAATTTTTATTAACATCGGCTAACTCAGAAAATAACTCTGTTATATGTGGAGGAGTTAAAACAATTCCAAGTCCCTTGTCACTATTAGCATATCGTAAAAATTCAATGTATAACTGACCAAGAACATCAAAATATCTATGTGTTTTCATAAATGAGTTGATATTCTCATCAATCTCATCAATTATCTCTTTTAAAATATTTTCTTTTTTTGAAAGAGAGGTATCTGTCTTTATAAAACTAAATTGAACATTCAGATTATTTAATTTTTTACCTATGATATTCGCATTCTCTAATTCAATTGAAACCGTTTGAGTTAAGAAATTTGCAAGGTTTTCTGCATTATTATAAATCCCGTAAGATTTTTTAAATGCTTTATTTTCTAATGCTATTAAGATTGAACTGATTAATAAACTTCTTTGGCTTTCAAGTATTTTATAAGTGTGTAATTTTAAATTTAATTCCTTAATAAATTCAAGAAGAGTGTTATAGTCTTGTCTAAATTTTTCTTCACTATTTTCGTAACCTTTTAAATAATCTTCAGCACTTAAAAATTTATCGTCAAATTTTGATGTTGCTTTCCTTTCCGATTTTAAATGAAGAAAGTGAGATATTTTTAATGATTGTATGGTTTCCCCACTTGCAGCAATAGCAATAACATCAAAACTTTTTGATAAATATGAAGCATACAGTAAAGCACCGTCAACAGCGTATTCCGAATACTTTAATCTGTTTTTACTTTCGTGTTTCGTAACCTCTGCTTTACATTCTACGACAATTAATAAATCTGAATTTTCTTTAAAAGAAATGATAAATTCAGGATAACCTTGTCCCATGCCTTTTTTCGAGGCCGTTTGAAGTAACTTGTTAATTTTAGCATTATCCGATCTTTGTTCTTCAATAATTATTTTATCTGCAAACTTTTCAAAATGTCTGCGAACTAATTGTTCTGTTTTTCTTTCGTTTGCCATGATTACAAATCCAAATTTCCCTGTTTAAAATTTCGTTGCTTAATGTATTCTACTTTCTCCTCTGCAAGCTTTAAGACTTTATCCGTACAGTTATTTTCATATATTTTATGAGCAATCAATTCACTAATAAATTCATCTTTTAATTCGTCCAAATCAAGATTAAATATTTTAGCAATTTCAGGTAATACTCTTTCGTCTAATTTTCTTTTTCCATTTTCAATTTTACTTAGTGCGCCACTATCAATCCCCAGTTTTGCACCAAGCTGAGTTAAAGTCATTTCTTTTCTAACTCTCAAATTCTTTAAATACTTTCCAAATGATTCTTTCATAATTGAAAAAATAATCTTGCCAAATAATTCTTGACAAGATTAGCAAAATTATTTGTCTAGGTCAAGGTTATTTCAAATTATCCTCTTCAATATTCCTTGTGGTATCGCTTCTTGATGTGATGATTTAACATCATGGTAGAACGATTGAATTTAAACGTATATGCTACCTCATTAAGCTGACAGAATAATATCTAAATGATTACAGTGAAAATTAGCATCCTTTCTTATGTTTGTACGCTAACCAATCTCAATCATGAATACAATTGGAGATTTCAATTTCAGCAACAGAAAGGCTTTAATCAGAGTAGACTTTAATGTCCCTTTGGATGGTAATCAAAAAGTAACGGACGAGACGAGAATCAATGCGGCCATCCCAACAATCAAAAAAATCCTGGACGATGGCGGATCATGTATTTTGATGTCGCACTTGGGCAGACCAAAGAATGGCCCTGAGGATAAGTTCTCCCTTCGTCACATCATTCCTAACTTGGATGAGAAGTTGGATTTGACAATAATGTTTGGTGGAGATTGTGTGGGACCGTCAGCAAAAGAATTCTCCGGGCAGCTAAAGCCGGGGCAAGTACTTCTATTGGAGAATGTACGCTTTCATAAAGAAGAAACAGCAGGTGACAGAGCGTTCGCTAAAGAACTTGCCTCTCACGGAGACATCTATGTGAACGATGCGTTTGGAACGGCACATCGGGCACACGCTTCAACAACGGTTGCAGCTAAATTTTTTGATGATAAATGCTGTGGCTATGTGATGCAGGCGGAGCTAGACAATGCAGAGAAGATCTTAAATGGAGCGGAGAAACCACTGACAGCTATCATGGGAGGAGCAAAGATTTCGGATAAAATCCTGATCATCGAAAAACTCCTAGACATTGTGGATAACCTGCTCATTGGCGGCGGTATGTCTTACACGTTTACCAAAGCAAAAGGCGGAAACATTGGTAATTCTTTGCTTGAGGAGGATAAGATGGAACTTGCAAAAGAATTGGAAGCCAAAGCGGCTGAGAAAGGAGTGAAATTGCTCTTGCCGATAGACACCATTGCTGCGGACGATTTTAATAATGAAGCCAACACACAAACGGTAGCTGTAGGAGAAATTCCTGATGGGTGGCAGGGATTAGATATCGGACCTGAGACGGTCAGACTTTTTTCTAAGGTACTCAAATCTTCCAAAACAATCTTATGGAACGGCCCGATGGGTGTATTCGAATTCCCAATGTTTGCGAAAGGAACAGATGCAATTGCCAATGCAGTAGTAAAAGCAACAGAAAATGGCAGCTTCTCTCTGATTGGAGGTGGAGACTCAGCCTCCGCAGTAAACAACCTCGGATATGGAGACAGGGTATCTTATATATCAACCGGAGGTGGTGCACTGCTTGAATACATGGAAGGCAGAACACTTCCGGGTGTTGCGGCGTTGGAGGAGTGAAATACTGACTTACTCGTAGAAAAGATATTTTACAAAAAAGTAGGGTACGGCACTGCCCCAAAAGGTGTGTTTTTAAGCCAACAAGGTTTCCGGGAAAGCAAATTCTATCCTAGATTTTGATTGAAAAAACCGCATTTTCTCAATAAAAGATATTTTTTCGCAGCAATGAAGCATCTCCTGAATCTAAAAAGATATTGAGCTTGGTGCTATGCCCTTTTTATGGCAAAAAAGAATTCCGGCTTTAATAAAAAAGCATTGCCGGTTAGCAATGCTTTTTTTATCTCTGTCAAATCGTTCTTAGAGTTCTTTGATCTTGATGTTTCTAAACCAGACATCATCACCATGATCCTGCAATCCTATATATCCTTCTGCTGCTATTTCTCTCCAGTTAGGATTTTCATTTGGCCATTTACTGATCCTAATCAAAGAGTCCAGTTCAACACTTCCGATTGTATAGCTAACGACGGTATCACCATTTTGAATATGCCTGATTTCATTACCACGGGCAAGTAACTCCACTTGATTCCATTCCCCAAATGGTTTCGCATTTTGAGGGGAGGCTGCAATCAAATCGTACAGTGAACTAGATTGTCTATTTCCATTTCGACCCTTACTCGCATCCGGATGATTTATGTTATCCAATACCTGCATCTCCGGCCCGGTTTTCCAGATATAATCAAACTCCTCCGTTTCCTGCCCCCTGTAAAAAATACCGGAATTCGCGGCACTATCAACTTTCCACTCCAACTTCAAATGAAAGTTGCCAAACTTTTTCACACCATAGATAATATCACCCCCCTCTGTGTTTCCTAACTCACCCCTTCCGGATCCTTGGATATGAATTGACTCATCAACAATTTCCCAGGCTTTAGGGAAGACTTCTTTTTTATAACCCCTCCATCCGTCTGAGGTGGAGCCATCAAATAAGAGCATCCAACCATCAGCCTTTTCTTCTTCGGTTAGCGTATTAACTGCCGTTGTTTCGATCACACTCTCTTCTACTATATTCTCTTCATTTGCTTCCTTTTTCTGTGTCGGCTGACAAGAGAACACAAGTCCCGCTGCCATTAAAAAGAGCAACCAATTATTCGTCTTTCTCATATACTTAGTTTTTCAAATTATTAAATGTTTAATTAGATAAAGATTAAGGCATAGCCGGTAAAGACCACCCTGTTCTATAGGTATGTTTGACCAATTCCGCAGCAAAATCCTTTGCAGGTACAGGGTCTGTCCATGTCTTATTAAAAGTAGGATGACCATCATGAATTTTGAAACCATCTTTAACTACCGTGCTTATGGTTTCGCTGTCACTTATGTTAGTAAACTTCATATTTGCTCCATCCCACTCCAATTCCTTATTTAAAGATTGCAGCCTTACCGCCATTACCCCCATTACCACCATCTCATTGAAGGGGCCGGCTTCAGCAAAATCGGAAGTCGTTGGCTTTCTGCTCTCAGGGCTTTCCTTACATGCTCTTACCCAGTCCATTTCATGGGCTCCTTCACCCCATTCTTTACCAATCTCTTTCTCTACTCTTCTTTCGGTTTCTTTTACATCAGGGGTTCTTCCTGACAACAATTCCGGCTCTGCTCCATAACATCCGATATGCATGATATCTTTTGTTCCGTAAAAGAATGTTCCTCCTCCGTACTTATTAGGGTTTTTACCGGCAGGCCACTCGGCCGGCAGCTCCGGCTTGATCCCGCCGTCGTACCAGTAAACTTCAACTTCAGGCATTTTCATTTTGCCCACTTTATTTCTTTCGGGGAAGGTAAGCTTTACAGACTCTGAAACAGGTGCACAGTCATTTAAAAGTAACGTAGAACTACCTTGAACTTTAGTAGGATAGCCCAATTTAAGCCCTTCAAAAACCGGATGCAGGATATGACATGCCATATCACCTAATGCACCGGTCCCGTAATCCCACCAGCCACGCCAGTTCCAGGGGTGGTATATTTCATTAAACGGCTTCATTTTAGCCGGCCCGACAAACAAATCCCAATTTAGTGTATCGGGAACCCACTGCCCTTGCTCAGGTGTATTTAACCCCTGCGGCCATATAGGTCTGTCTGTGAATGATTCAACTCTCCGAACCTCTCCGATTTCACCATTCCACAACCACTCACATGCTTTTGCCACACCCTCTCCTGAGGCCCCTTGGTTACCCATTTGAGTAGCCACATTATATTTTTTTGCCAATTTGGTAAGCAGGCGGGATTCATAGACACTGTGAGTCAACGGTTTTTGCAGGTACACATGCTTACCCATCATAATTGCATTGGCTGCCGTAATGGCATGGGTATGATCGGCAGTAGCTATCACCACGGCATCAATATCGTTCCCCACTTCATCATACATCTTTCGAAAATCCCAGTATTTCTTTGCTTTTGGATACGCATCAAAGCACTCTTTCGCATATTTCCAATCTACATCACAAAGAGCGACGACATTCTCTGATTTTAAATTTTTAAGGTTGGCAAATCCCATACCTCCTACACCTATACCCGCAATATTTAATTTATCGCTTGGGGGTGTATGGCCAAGACCTGATACTACGTGACTAGGTAAAATGGTGACCGCACCTAAGGCTAGTCCGGATTTCTTTATAAAATCTCTTCTATTTTTGTTAAAATTATTACTCATTACTTAACTTAATTAGATTTAAAATTGTTAAAACGAAATGATATACTATTTGAAACAAATATAACAAATCACTTTCTTTTATTTTCAAATGATGCAATAAATATAGTCAGAAAATACTGAACCATACCCAGTAATTTAAAAATTGCATAAAAATTATAAAGTGATTGGCCATAGGGATATTTTTTTTAGCAAGATCAAATAATGTAAAAGAAGAAGAGTTTATGGCTAAATTAGATTATAAAATTACCCTCAAGGCATCTTTATTAGAAGGATTTTATTTAGGGGGTGGGATTTTGATAAGCTCAGATAAATGACCACAACGTTGGAATCCTTTACATGAAGACAATTTAACAGAAACTATTGTTTAAATAAAACAGAAGTTGTCTCTCCTTCCAATTTCTTCATTTGTAGTTTATCCACGATAAAAGTTCCTACCTGCTGCCCTTGCTCAACCCCATTTTCACACGCCATCATATAGTGGATGCCACCGTATAAACGACTAATTGCGGCCTCTTCAGAGGCTTCAAGAAACGATTCAAATTGCCGCTCAGGTAATCCGTACTCCAGCTCCGTAGTGTCATTAAATGCAAAATTCTTTCCGTATAAACTTGTTAATATTACAGCGGCTGCCCTGGATATTACACTATGACCACTTGTATATTCAGGAAAAGGAGGCGTTTGAAGTAAAGGTACCCATTCTTCATCTAAGTACTTGTTTATCAGCGTCTCCGGACGAACGACTATGGTTCTCCACTTTTCATCCCAGCAACTAATAAATGCGTCAAATAATGCAATTGAGGTTTTGGTATAAGCCTCAACAGTTTGCGCAAAATCACTCTCTGACTTCCTGGAAGCAATCGCAGTAATGCCTATCCAATGTCCGCCAGGTGTAATCTTTTTTGTAGCAAACATCGCATGACCGTAATGATGTGAAACGTAGGGGTTACAATCCCAGAATCTGGCAATATTTGTCTGCTCTTCCGTCAGGCTATTCCCCACCTCATATACTTCTAAAAGCTGACGATAAAACTCAGAATTTTTATCAAGGCTAAAATTCTCGGGCTCTTTTGGCTTGAACTGTCGAGCCGAGTCAAGTACCATTGTTCTAATCTTGTTCCAGTGAGGTTCTATGCCATTCATATAATCCGGAGGTGTTGGTTTCCAGTATTTTTCTTCATCTTGAATGGTATACTGGGGAAAAGTTCTTGTCTGGTGATAATTGTCTTTATCGGCCCATTCAATGATGTGATTTGCGACTACGTCTCCGTATGCCAGAGAAGCTTTTCTAATCTTTAAGGGTAATCCTTCTTCTTCAAAGCTTTCATAGAGGCTTTCCTGATATGTATTTATTTTGTCCTCTGAGAAAATCAGCGTAGTTCCAACCTTTAGGAATGCGTGAATGGATGCCAGATTAAAGTTGATATTCTCATCTTCAGGATTGGGTATTGACTCCAACCCATTCAACTGTCCGGCCAATGTTCTGTACTTATTATCGTTAGCCGCCAACACTTCATACGAAGCAATACTCGGATATACATATATCCTGCTTGCCACAGGAGGAGAGAAGATGTCGTGAACAATGACATCGGTGAGCCTCTTCATTGACTGGTGGAAAAGTTCGGGGTTCTGTAAAGTGATCTTGTAAGTCTCATCTTCAGGTCCACATGAAAAGAGGACTGTCGATCCAAGGACAGCAAGAGTCAATAATTTCAATTTATTTTTCATCATTTTTCTTTCCTTCAATCTTTAAAATTATCAATATCAATAATAAATGGTGATTCAGCATTAGGCACAATGAGAAATTTAGTGCCAGTTAAAGACTCAATTTTTCGGTAATCCAAATTGAAGGGTACATTCAGCGGTGTCCATTCCACTTCATCATTTATGATCCCTAAACCACCAGCATTTGCATCTGATTTTCCTAAAATTGAATAGAGCGTATAGTCATTGCCAACATATAAGATTTTATTGTCCCAAAATACAGCATCCTGTATTGCACCAAACTGAAATTCAACCGGTAGTGCTTTCCATTGATAGCTTTCATTTTTGGAAACCAGCAATTTTGACTCTGCCATGAAAGCATAAAAAATTTCTAAAGGATGTGAGCTAATTAAATCGGTCAGTTCTCTTACTTCACTAAATTTTAAATTGGAATTGTTCTCTTTATTTATTGCCGGGACTTGTTTGACTAAGTCCATTCGAGGATTAAATGGAATCATGTCTCCATAAAAATCATTAAAAATAATAGGCTCTGTTTGTCCATTATCATCAAAATCACCAACATACATGACTAAAGGTTGCTGCTCATTAGGCTTCCATTTACTGTTTAAACCGGCATTAGAGAAAAAATAATCATCTTTCCCGTCATCATTCAGGTCTCCTTTTGTAATTGAGTTCCAAAGCCCACTGGTATTTTCAAATAATGGCATGGGGGTAAGCTTCAATGTATCTTTCTCAAGCTGCAAAAAACTTATCGGCATCCAATCACCTACTACAATAAGTCCTTCCTTACCGTCAAGAAGTACCCACTCAGTATCTGTTATTAGCCCCACTTTATAAAATTGAATGGGATCAAAGTGGCTCTTTTCCCATTGTAAAAGGTAGCTCTGAGGAGTTAAACCATATTTTCCAACCACAGACCTGCCCCCCACAAATAAGCAGTCTTTCCCGTCAAACCTGGCATGTGATATTGCTGAACTATTAACCTTTGGGAGGGGTGTTAACCACCTTTTAAATTGATTTTTCCCATTATTCAAATACATTCGATCTTCAAGCAATGAATGACCTTCCGGGAATCTTCCTCCCCCACTTGCTACAAAAAGATCCGGAAATCCATCAAAGTTGATATCAATAAATTCAGCAGCTACATCTTCATAGCCGGCATCCCTCATCAGATGGAACTGCGGGACATTACTATAGGTTGAGTCTGAATTGGAAATAAACAGTTCCCCAGCCTGAAAGTGGGCACCTCCCAAATAGAAATCGTGGATCCCATCATTATTCAGGTCAGCAACCGCAACTCCCGGCCCTTCTTTCGACAGTGCCCAAGGTAATAGTTTTTCATTTTGATAATCAAGATAATCATCTTCTTTATGGATAAAATCTACTGAGTCTAATTCGAATATATTTTTGTAGAGAAAAGTTGATTTAGGCCTTAAATTATCTTCCTTAGTGATAGTGATAAACTTATTATGAATCGTATCTCTGATTAACTGAGACTGACCGTCTGACCAGACCACCTCAATTGAATCAATACCTTCTAATAACCCAAGACCAAAATGAAGCCTATGAGAAATTGAGGATTGGAACCCACGAGTAAGATTGACTTCTTTTTTTATTGTTGCAGAATCGTTAAATAGAGTTACACTTGCTCCCACTCCGAATTGATTCAAAGAGCTTGGGTCATTCAAAGAGATGTTTATAAAGTTCATGTGGAGCCTATCGGATTTATTCTCGAAAATCAAAGCATACTCATTGAGATTATTGATTACTAAGTCTAAATCTCCATCATTATCCAAGTCACCATAAGAGGCCCCATTAGAAAATCCAATGCAGGATAGACCTGACTCTAATGTAGAGTTGGTGAATTTAAGATTTCCCTCGTTTTCAAAAAATACATTATCTATTCTATCCGAAGGCATCCGGTCAATTAGCTCACTAGCTGAGCTATTTCTTTGAATTTCACTACTCAGATAGTTGATATAATCAAGGTCATTGGGTCGTTTATAAATTCCATTTGTAATGTAGATATCCTGATCAAGGTCATTATCAAAGTCCTGTATTAAAACTGACCAACTCCAGTCAGTTGCATAGACATCATAAAACATTGCTAATTCTTTGAAGTGATTTCCCTGATTTAACTGCAATGCGTTTCTGGCGTATTGGGGGCCATAACCATTCTTGCTCTTTATATCCTTAATGAAATTATTATCATCTCCACCTGATTTTAAAAGAATCTTCGGGTCTGAAGGTAACATATCCAGAGAGAAGATATCCATCAGTCCGTCGCGATTTATATCAGCCACATCAACCCCCATGGTAAATTGAGAAGTATGGCCAATGAGATTCTTTCCTACCTCACTAAATGTTTTATTCCCGTTATTTAAGTAGATGTAATCATCTTCGTGAAAATCATTCCCTATATAAATATCACTTAATCCATCGCCGTTTAAATCAGAAACCGCTATTCCTAATCCATATCCTATGTTGCCGGAATAAATTCCAACCAATTGTGTTACGTCAATAAGCCCATTCCCTTCTGCTATTTGATTTTCATAGAATCTATCTCCGGATTTTTGGTCTCTATTGTTTCTTAAATTAACATTACCATAAGTATTTGTGCCATGAACGGAGTGATTAAGTAAATACATATCAAGGTCACCATCTCCGTCATAATCCAGAAAAGCGGATTGGGTAGAGAAGCCTGAGAAATCCACCCCATATTCATTTGATAGCTCAACGAATGCTTTCCCTCCTTGATTTATGTAAAGTTTGTTATGCCCGCTAAAAGATTTATAATCTCCCACAACACATTCATAGATATCAATAAAACCATCTCCATTGACATCTACTAACGTAACTCCTGTACTCCATTTGGTAGTATCAAGTTCGGATGGAAGTCCAAACTCCTCTGTTACATCCTCAAACTTGAGATCACCAACGTTCAAATAAAGTCGATTGATGCCTTGATTTGCAGTAAAATAAATATCTAATAAATCATCATTATTAATATCACCAATTCCAACTCCTCCTCCATTATAGTAATAAAGGTATTCAATAATGTTTTGTCTGGATGTATCATTCAGATCATTTCTGAAATCAATGCCGGATTCTTCAGGTGATAAAGACTGAAACTTTTCGAGTGCTTTATTCTTCTTACAACCCCATAGAATTATAATAAATACCGTCAAAAAAGTGACCTTAGTAACTAAAGAACAACACTGAATCATTATTTCTAGCTACAATTATCAAACTATCTGTTGTGATGATATCCCTAACTTGTCCCTCTATTCCCAGACCTGCCATATCTGTTTTAAACTGCAATGAGCCTTGATTTTCTATCATGAGACCGGAACTTGCATCATATCTGCCTATCTCCGGCTTTGCACCGTATAGGTTTCCTCCAACTATTAAATCAATATCTCCATCTCTATCATAATCTCCGCTTGAGGCGGCATAAATTGGTGAAAACTGGATTTCCAAAGGCAACTCAACCTTTGTAAATTTGAATTCGCCTTCATTTATGAACAAAGAAGACTCAAGTGTATTTGCTTCTAGGATATATGCTTTCTTTAAGATTTCGGGAGTAAACATCTCCTCAATGTGAGCTTCTTTGTAAGAAGCGTAGTCCGGGTAAATCTTCTTCAGCGATTTGATTTGATCTATTAGATTATGTCTCAAGGCATAAGGTACTGATTTCCCATCCTGATATTTGGTTAAGATAGGATCAATGAATCCATTAGCATCAAAATCCCCAACATATAGTCTAATGGGACTTTCAAATGAAGCTTTAAACCTACTGTTGAGCCCATGGTTACCCACAAAAAAATCTAAATCTCCATCACTATCTATATCCACTATATGGATTGTATTCCACCAACCTTTTAAATTGATTAGGCTTTCATTAGGTACGAATGAGCCGTATATATTTTCAAAAAGATTTATTCCGGTGTAATCTCCGACGATAATAAGATCCTCATCTTTATCCCCATCGAAGTCCGCAAATTCTGCATCAGTAATCATTCCAATATTGTTCAAATCAGGTGCCAATTCTGAAGTTTTATCCTCATAGATTCCATGACCATCATTCAACAGAATAAATCCATTACATGGCAATCCGTATTTTAAAGGCTTTGTAAATTCACCTACAAAAAGGTCTAAATCACTGTCACCATCAATATCCGAATAATCAACCGTTGAACAGCCAACACTTCTTCCCTTGACAGGAAGCATTTGATCGCTCAAAACATAAGAATCATCTCCTTGATTAAAGTACAGCCTATCTCTGAGAGCAGTTGAACTTTGTGACACTTCTACCCCGCCACTTGTTACATAAAGATCCAGATCTCCATCATTATCCGCATCGAAAAAGACGCTTTCCCCATTCTCTGCCGTTGGCTTTTCAGATGTGAGTTTAAACTTTTTTACCAAACTATTTTTATCATTAAGCCTAAGAGTTTGCGGATAATTTCCTTTACTACTTCCTTGAAATATTGTGAGTTGACTGTTTCCCTGATAATATGCCAGCTTTGGTCCAAATGTACTTAACATGTGATTGAGAAGGCGATCTCTATTAAAATCAATGAACTGATTTTCAATATGATACAAAGTAGTATCCAGCTCAAGTAACCTGATAAACCTTGACTTTGCTGAGTCCATTGAATGGTTAATTCTTTCATAAGCCTCAGACTCTTTTAATGTAATAACATTATTCGGCTCAATACTATTCAGACGTTGATACTTCCCACTTGGCCATATTATCCGAACATCTAACTCTTCATTATTCGCCAATCCAATCAAGAGTTTCTGGTCCATTGATGATTGAAAGCCTCTGGCTGGCTGCTGTTCTATATAGTATTTATAATTCTTGCTCTCTAACCATATCTTAGCTCCATATCCAAAGGGATTTTGTTTTTCACCTTTTGTAATAACTTGAATGCTATTCCCACCGCTAAGTTTATTTTGATAAACCAAAGCTTCACCATTGACATTATTCACAACAATGTCAAGGTCTCCATCATTATCTAAATCCCCATAAGCAGCACCATTAGAAAATCCTTCAAAAGCAAGTCCAAGTTCTCTACCTTTCTCTACAAAATTTAATTTCCCGTTATTTATGAATGTGTAATTAGGTATTGGATTAGAAGGGATTAAATTGATTAGCTTACCATAGTCTACTTCTTTTTTAGTAACTATGGATTTAATAACCTCCTCATTAGCAATGTATTGTAAATAGTCTTGGTCTGTTAGGTCCCGGTAAATGCCGTTTGCAACATATATATCTCTATATCCGTCATTATTTAGATCAAACATTAAAGCTCCCCAACTCCAATCCGTGGCTTCAACATTTGAAAAACGTCCCAGTTCTAAAAAACGATTTGAACCTGTGTTAACTTGAAAAGTGTTTCTGGTAAATTGATGATAATAGTCATTTTGAACGCTGTATTGATATCTATTCCAATCCTCAAAGGTAGTTACTGATTTTAGCCTCTTATCATCTCTAGGGAGCATCTCGGTGATAAAGATGTCATTGTTCCCGTCGTTGTTGATATCAGCCATGTCTGCTCCCATTGAAGCACCACTGGTAGATTGAATCCATTCCGTAAAAACCTCACTAAAAGTCCCATCTTGATTATTTAGATATAAATAGTCTCTCTCAAAGAAGTCATTAGATACATAGATATCATCCCAATGGTCTCCATTAACATCACCCACGGTTACTCCAAGTCCAAAACCGATTATACTACCATATATCCCTGCCTGCAAACTGACATCTACGAATTTGCCATCATCATTTCTAAGTAACTTATCTCCGCCTAATGAATCTCTTTTGGGACGTTCATTTCTTCGTAAATCAAAACTTCCAATCGCCTGGTAAGAGTTGTTTAACAAATAAACATCCAAGTCACCATCTCTATCATAATCAAAGAAGGATGAGTGGGTAGAGTAGCCGGGATCAGCTAATCCATATTCCGTAGCTTTCTCCGAAAAAGTAAGATCTCCGTTATTAACAAAAAGCTCATTTTGCTTATTGCTACCCTTAATATCCCCTGAATTGCAAACGTAAATATCAAGTAATCCGTCTGCATTAATATCCACCATTGTTACACCTGTAGACCAAGCTCTCTGACCTTCTGTGTTTGACTTTCCGGAAATATTTTCAAATTGAAAATCGCCCTTGTTGAGGTAAAGTTCATTTGGTTTTTGATTTGCAGTGAAGTAAATATCAGCAAACCCGTCATTATTAATATCACCAATTGCCACCCCTCCCCCATTATAGTAGTTTCTGTATGTGTAAACATTGAAATCTTTGTTAAATGTCAGGTCATTTCTAAAAGTGACCCCTGTTTTTGAACTCTTTAGCAGCTCAAACTGAGTGGTTGAATCTATTTGTTTACACTTAGCCAATATGACTAATAAAACAATATATTTTAGTCTATTCATTAACATAACTTTTGTCAGTAATCGTCATACTCACATACTTATCCTTTACAACCCACATGCTTATTTCACGATTACCATCAATTTTTGCCCAAAACCTATTGCCCTCTTTATCGTCCAGTTCCCAAAACTCGTTCCCCGAATACCATTCCATCATCTTACTTTTAACATGAGGAACTAGCTTGCTTCCAAACAGGTGGTTATTCCAAGGAGCCCAACCTGAAAATTCAAACTCAACATTCAGTCTTCGAATTTCAGAACTGAGCTTGAAATCCGGATAAAAAAGCATTGTTATTTTACTCACTGAATCATTTGGAGCTTTAATAGTATATTGAACATTCATGTTTTTATGACCATGAAACAAAACTCCCTTTTTGTTGTATTCCCAACATGTATTGAAAAAGTCTTTTTGAGTATCTCCAAAATGGATATCAAAAAAAATCGAATCATTCCTCACGCCTTTCTTCAGTTCTTTTTTCAATTGACCGGAATACGTATCAGGTTTATTGCAAGACGCGATAGCAAAAAAAACCAAGAAGTTTAATAGACTAATTGAGCGACCTAATCTGTAGACTATCATTATTAATGAAAAAAAGTACTTTCTCACCATTATTAAAGAAATATTCAATATCACGAACCTGACCTTCAATATCTGTCATTTTTATTCTGTCATTTGTAATTCCCTCTTTTGAACCAAGTAATACTGTTGCGTTCAACGCATCGTACCTTCCAAATTGAGGTTTCACATTATACTGATTCCCCCCAATAATTAAATCCAATATTCCATCTTTGTTCAAGTCAATAACTTCAATAGCATATATTGGAGACAACTGGGCCAAAGTTGGCAGGCTTACTCTTTCGAAACTGCTTTCGGATTGGTAAAATACAGAAGACTCGGAAATATCTATTTCTGAAATTATGGATTTATCCAATAATTCTTTCCCAAATAATTCTTCTATTGTTTTAGTGGCGTATTCAGAATAATAAATACCTCCCTTTTTAAGCACCGGAAAATGTCCAATCAACTCATCTCTATCATGAATGGGGTAGTAACTTCCATCCTCTTTAACACTTAGAATATTGTCAATAAATCCATTTCTATCAAAGTCTGAAGTGTAAAGTCGAGTCCCCGTTTTGAAGAAGGTGTTGATTCCTTTATTTCCTATAATCAAATCTTTTAATCCGTCTTTGTTTAAATCACTTACCTCAACTGTATTCCACCATCCGGTTGTTTCATTAAGTCCTAAATCCGGGGAAGCATATTTGAATGAATCCTCTTCGTTAATGAATACATGAACACGACTCCACTCCCCGACAGCCACCACATCCATATCTCCATCGTTGTCAATATCAGTAAACTGACCGTCAGTGATCAATTCTGAGGTCTTAATTTCAGGAAATGAGTGCCTCTTTGAAATGGAAAAAACAGCTTCTCCATTATTCATTAGTAAATGCAAACCTCCATTGATCCCATAATTTGTTGGATTGAATCTTTCTCCAACCAATAAGTCAATGTCCCCATCTTCGTCAAAGTCACCGGGACTAACAAAAGAAGAACTAATTTTAAACGTAAGAGGAACTGCACGTTTTGCAATTTTAAATTCACCGTTATTATTTAAGTAGACCCTATCAATCAGCGCAGTGCTTGAGCTACTATATTCCGTACCTCCACTTGCTACATAAAGATCCAAATCATTATCTCCATCTGCATCAAAAAAAACGGCATCCATATCCTCACAAATCGCCTCTCCTTCACAAAAAATCTTCTGATAATTAAGACCTTCGGATACGAACAAGACTCCGGGTTGGTTTTTGGAACCTCCGAGGTAAAAATCAGTAATGCCATCTTTATTCAAGTCCGAAGAAGCCACTCTGCTTCCCAGATTACTGTACATTTCAGGCAGTAAATTATTTCGATCAAAATCTACAAAATCATTTTCTTTATGAATAAAATTCAAATCCATTTTGGATCTCACCAGGTACGAATTTGATATTGTTCTATTTGTATTATCAGACAGATTGGTAGCATCATCTTCACTAACTATTAATAATTCATCAGTCTTAAGATTAGTCAAAATGTTTCTTTTCCCGCTTGGCCATAAAATCTCAACAGTATCCAATATAGATATTGTATCAACACCAAAATGGATAATGGGAGTAGATGAACTCTGGTATCCTTTCACAGGAAAATTTTCCCGGAACCAACTATTCCCGTTTGACCTCACCGAAACTTTTGCTCCTATCCCACTACCTCCTCTAGCATCTTCAAGTTTAAATGAGATAGCCTTTTTTGAAGTGTTATTTCTGTAAACGAAAGATCTTTGATTTACATTGTTGATTATCAAGTCAAGATCATTATCATTGTCCAAGTCAGCATAAGCACTTCCATTACTAAAAGTAGGCTCACTAAACCCCCATTTGTAAGAAACCTTTTCAAATTTCAAATCACCCTGATTCCTAAAAGCAGAATTGACTAAGGGCTCAGAGGGCATTTCTTCTAACAGTTTCAAAATCGCATCATCACTTTCTTGTACAAGTTTTCTTATGTTAGCTTCATTAGCAGTAAATGATAAAAAATCCCTATCCAGTAAATCCTTAAATATTCCATTGGAAATAAAGGCATCTTTCAAACCATCGTTATTCATATCAAACAAAAGTGAGCCCCAGCTCCAGTCAGTGTTGGTTAGTCCTGAAATTCTTCCTGCTTCGAAGAAAGCATCATTCTCAGAACCGATATGGAGCATATTCCTGGGAAATTGATGATAATATCCATTACTCACCGATAACTGATACTTATTCCATGATTCATAAAGTGCCTTTGTCTTTTTTCTTTTTAATCTTTCAGGGAGCATTTCCGTAACTAATAAATCTAACAATCCATCATTATTCAAGTCTGCGACATCCGCCCCCATACTTCCCAGACTCATACTATTAAAATAGACCTCCCCTTTCTCAGTAAACGTTCCATCCGTGTTATTTATATAGAGATAATCTTT
Organism: Ekhidna sp.; assembly: GCA_014323825.1. Classification (GTDB taxonomy): domain Bacteria; phylum Bacteroidota; class Bacteroidia; order Cytophagales; family Cyclobacteriaceae; genus Ekhidna. The sequence goes on from JACONI010000048.1 coordinate 24,435, forward strand.
CTCAAAAAAATCATTGGAGATAAATATATCAGGCCATAAATCGTAATTGAAATCCCCTAGAGTTATTCCTAAACCAAAGCCTATGGCACTTGTATATATACCGGCTTGTTCACTTATATCCCTGAAGTATCCATTATCATTTCTAAAGAGCTTATTACCACCTGAATCTGAAATATTTCTGGAATTCTTCTTCAAATCCGCACCGGTACCAACTGATCGAAAAGAGTTTGTTAATAAGTAGCAATCAAGATCTCCATCCTTATCAAAATCAAAAAATGCAGCTTGAACAGAAAGCCCTTCCACATCAAGTCCGTATTCACCGGCTTTGTCTGTAAATGTGCCATCCCCGTTATTTATGAAGAGGCTGTTAGATCGGTTTTTGCCTCCCGGAGCACCGGACTTGCATACGTGAAGATCCGGGAAGCCGTCTGCATTTATATCTGCAAACGTTGCGCCAGTGCTCCAAACACCTTTGCAATCTACACCGGCCTCAGCAGCAGCCTCCTTAAAAGTCCAATTCCCAAAATTCAAGTAGAGTTGATTATCAACCTGATTGCCCGTAAAATATATATCCTGATAACCATTATTATCAACATCACCAATAGCCACTCCGCCCCCATTATAAAAGGACCTGAACGTGTAGGGATTGAACTCTTCCGTAGGATGTATATCATTTGAAAAATCTATCGAAACTACTTGAGAGACTTCCGTGAATAGTTGATCCTTTACAGCAGATTGGGAACAGCCAAAGAAAATTAAGAGTATAACTGCTTCTCTTATTGCTGAGATGACACATTTTTTAGGTCGTTTTATAAAACTAACTAACACAACAGGTAAATAAAAAGAAAGGTAATTTATCCCCCTCAAAAAGCGATCGGGCAATACACATTTTCAGGCATTTTTCGGCTCTTATCAGGGAACTCTCCTCCGTTGGTGCTGTCTTTTACAAATAACTTTATTTTGATACAACTACAATATCAGCAGAAAAAATCATTAAATCCGGCACTGTGAGGAAAGCAGGTTAACTCAAGTAAAAAGAAAAGCTACTCAACCGTAATATTTGATTAGCAGGTTTAGGAGTCCGTTAGCTATCAGCCCTCCTGCGATCCACTTCACTAGGTCATACTTGCTGCTGAGTATCTCCGCCCTCATTCCGTCTCTGGTCGCCATCTTATCTTCCAACTCCTTGAGATCATCTTTGGTCGCCATCTTATTTTCAAGTTGTTTGACCCTATTATCCATCCCTTTGAACTCACTTCTCAACTCCTTAAATTCATCTCTCAACCCTCCGAACTCATCTCTCAACCCTCCGAACTCATCTCTCAGCCCCCCGAACTTATTCTCTAACCCTTTGAATTCGTGGATGATCTTATGCAAGTCTTCTTTAGAGGCTGCTTCGCCGTGCCTACTCTCAAGAATTCGTGTAATGGCCCTCGCCTGATCAGTAGTAAAACTGACACTTTCAAGTTCCGATAGCATTTCAATAGCATTCATAACACAATATTAAAAATAGAAAACGTGCATTTTAAAGATTAAATTTAAATAAAGTTATCGGGAACAAAAAACTGCATTTTGATTGTCAAAACAAATTTGAAATAAAAAAGGGCTGTAGGAAACCTACAACCCTAATATAATTGGTTAAGATATTATTAATAACCCGGATTCTGATTTAAAGTACCATTAGCAGCATCAATTTGCTCTTGTGGTATTGGCATTAGATTAAGATTAGCATTACTATGAGCGGATTTCTCCCACCACTTAGCACCCCACTTACCAAAACGGATCAAATCATTTCTTCTGAGAGATTCTATGAATAACTCTCTGCCTCTCTCGGCTAAGAATACATCCTCATCTATTGTAGTAAGTGTGGAAGCGGATGCACGAGATCTTAGTTGATTTACTAACATAAGAGATTCAGATGAAGCCCAATTTCCATCTCTTCTTGCAACAGCCTCTGCTTTATCTAGCAATACTCCCCCATATCTAAACAGAGGGTAGTCATTATCCATCTCATTCTGCTGGCCAATTTTAAAAGAAAATTTACCTAATCTGGCTCCAGCCTGCCTGCTACCACTAGGCTCCAATTCATTAATTGCCGGAGTGTAGTTAACAGGAGCACCGTCTTCATCAGCCGGGTCAAAAGCCACATCTAAAATAGGATTTTCATTTAGATCCGTTTGAGGGCCTACTAAGAAGTTATTAGCTTTCCTTGAATCACCATCAGCATAGGAATTATAAAATTCTTCTAATGTAGAATAACCATTCCATGGCTGTTCCGCCAAATCATAAGTGAGTTGACTTGGATAGTGTAAGGTCATCTGGGCAAGATTCATGCCGGCTCCGGTGGCCTCATCAAATGGAACGACCCAAATGTGTTCTGCATTATCTACGTTATCAGGGGCAAATACGTCTGCATAGCTGGGAGACAACGAATACATTCCGGAGTTAATGACCTCATCGGCAGCATCAATGGCTTCCTGCCACTTGGCAGTACCGGTATATACCTCTGCATTCAAATAAAGCCGGGTTAGTAAAGCATAAGCCCCTCCCTGACTAACTCTACCATAATCCGGTCTTCCGGTGCCAAGATCAGGGATAGCTGCCTTCAACTCAGCTTCAATGAAGTTGAATACTTCAGTTCGACTTGCTTGATCGGGATCATCTTCAGATTCAGTAACAATCTTAACACCACCAAAAAGATCCATCAACCTCCAGTAATAATATGCCCTGACAGTTCTAAGTTGAGCCAGTGCTGCTACGTCTGTTATTGCATCTATTAACCTGTTAGCCTCAGTAATACCCTCATAGGAGTTGTTCCATGCATTATTAAATGCAGGGTGTGTTGATGTCCACTCATGTCTATGCATTCTTAACCAAATACCACCGTCAAACCAATCACCACCTTTCTGCGTAATCACTACTTCATCCGTAGATACTTCCTGAATGGAAAAGTAGTTATTATGGTTTGCAGAAGATTGTAAAAGAGGGGAAAAAGCTGCATTTATACCGTCAGCAGGCACAGAACCGTTCACATTGTCGGACTGTCCTACACCCGAATTATCAGGGTCGAAATCTTCTGTGAAATCACCCTGAATATCCTCCTCCAAATCTGTACATCCCAAGCTAAAAATAAGGATGCTTCCTAAAAGTAAATTCGATAAGTTTCTCATTTTCATAATTTATTAAAATCCTATGTTTACACCAAACGTAAAAGTTCTTGCAGTAAAATAATTATATCTTCTATCAATACCCGGAGCTAATACATCAGGTCTGTTGTCCGGCCGACCATCTTCATCTATATCATTCACAACTCCTCCATTGTCAATAGTTCCTAGGTCTTGTAGAACCGGATCAGGATCAATCCCTTGGTATCCGGTAATTGTAAAGGCATTCTGAACATTGAAGTATAGTCTAATTCTTGAGAATGCCGAAGAATTAGACATATCAAAGCTATATCCCAATGTAACATTATCAAGTCTAAAGAAATTTGCTTTTTCAACATACAAAGAACTAAATTGTGCAACTTCTAAATCAGGTAATTGTTCATCCGACTTAATTCTGTTATATGAGTTAATAGCTCCGGGATCAATTGGCTCATAAAATGCCCGGTAAGTATTTACCAGACTGTGACCAAACGCCGCTCTAAAGAACATATTCAAATCCCATTTTTTGTAGGTCATCTGGTTGGTCCAGCCCAACTCAATATCAGGGATTCCACTACCCAACTGTTCAAAATCTCCCTCGGGAAGTATTGCAGAACCTTGATCAGTGGTAATTACCCCATCACCGTTTAAATCTGCGAAGGTCGGAGTGCCGTCATCATTAACTCCTGCAAACCGGGGGCCCCAAATCTGCCCAATCTCCTCACCTACAGCGACTCTGATTATATTTGTCCCATTCTGACCGGGTGCCCCTAGATTTCCTCTAGTTGACTCATCAATTTCAAACTCATCCAAAGTTGTTTTATAACTGCTTAACACGATACCGGGTGTCCATGAAAAATCGCCAGTATTAACGCTCGTGTAGTTCAAGGCAACTTCAATACCTTGAGTATTCAACTTGCCGGCATTTTCAACTCTTCTGTTGGTTCCGAATTCAGATGTTTCAACTTCTCTTTCCAAGATAAAATCATTAATATCTCTATTATAAACATCAATAGACCCATTGATTTTTCCTGCCGAAAAATCTAAACCAAGATTAGTTTCAGCTTTCTCTTCCCATTTCAAATCTTCATTTCCAGCACGGTCAAAACTCACAGTCCCCCCCCCGTCAGCACTGTATTTATATAAATCTTGGGATAAGCCGGCATCTCTCGGTAAGGATCCCGTTACACCATATCCGGCTCGAAGTTTAAGGGCATTAAAAGGCCCTGTAATCACATACTGACTAATGTCAATTCCAGCTCCAAATGCCGGGAAAGTACCCCATTGATTATCCTTCCCGAGCTTAGTGGACCCTTCACGACGAATAGAAGCATTGAAATAAATACCCTTGTCAATTGTTGCGTTCAATCGACCGAAAAATGCAATGATTCGTTCTTCAGGGGATTGGTTGCTAGCTATTTTTAATCCTGATGCACTACCTGTGACCAAATCTCCGGAGGTCTCCAAAATATTAAATCCTACAATATCCGAAGGAAAATCTCCGGCTTCAACGTATAAATCTTCATAAGTATCCTCTTGGAAAGAGTAGCCTCCTGTTACTGTTAAGTTTGCATTATCAAATGACTTATCGTAAGTGAGAAAAGATTCAAATAGCGTAAATTCAGTATCAGAAGTAAACCTCCTGGCAAGACCGCCTCTATTAAGTCCTCTAAAAAATGAAGATTCAGGGTAAAATTCACCATTGAAGTTGTTCACATACTGTTTGGCGTAGTTTGCAGTAACACTTAGGTAATCTAAAATATCATATCTAAATTGCGCATTAAAATTAAGATTCTTTCTTTTCCCCAAATTTTGGTTCTGCTCAAGAATAGCCACGGGATTAAAATTATCAAATAAGATTGCTTGAAAGAATTCCCCATTATCTAATCTTATTGGTGCTGTCGGATTGTAAAGCACGGCATATCTAAGTGCTTCATTAAATGAGAAATTACTTTCTCTTTCCGTTAATGATATATTAAACTTAATGTTCAGTCTATCATTTAAGGCATAATGATCAATGGCAGCTCTCGCATTTATCTGGTCAAATCCGGATTTATCAAGAATCCCGTCAATATCTCTAAAGTTTGTTGAAAACCGATACGTAGTATTTTCTGAGCCTCCGGATATTGCAATGTTGTGGACATGAGAGATCCCGGTTCTTGTTACTTCGTCTTGCCAGTCTGTGTTGCTGCCAAGATCGTTTCCACCAGCATCTATGTACTCACTTCTGGTCATTACAGGCTGATTTCTTGCAACCGTCGCAGCAGCCACGTAAGAGTCATAAGTCGCAGAAATGCCGGCTCCTCCACGCTTCCCTTGTTTAGTAGTCACTAGAATTACACCACTTGAACCTCGGGAGCCATAAATAGCTGCAGCAGACCCATCTTTTAAAACATTAATGGATGCAATATCATTAGGATCAACGTTATCCAAAGAAGCTCCGATTACTCCGTCAATTACCACGAGGGGTTCTGTATTTGAACCTACTGTTGAAATACCTCTTAATCTAATGGTAGGGCTTGAATTTGGATCAGAACCCTTTTGGTAAACGCTCAGTCCTGCAACTTTACCTTGAAGAAGTTGAGATGGGTTATTAATGTTTCCGATATTAAATGATTCTTCATCTAAACTTACTACTGCACTAGTAATCTCTTTTTTGTCCTGAGTACCGTAGCCGACAACCACCACTTCCTCAAGAAGTTCGGAATCGGATTGCAACGTTATATCAAATGTGGTTCTGTTTCCCACCGTTATCTCCTGTGTTACATATCCAACGTAAGAAATAACTAAAATATCATCAGCAGAGGCTGACAAAGAAAAAGAACCGTTGAAGTCAGTACTGGCACCGGAGGTTGTTCCTTTAATTTGGATTGTCACGCCTGGAAGACCTTCTCCCGATTCACCATCCAGAATAGTTCCGGATATCGTGTTCTGCGCATAAATAATCATGCAACTGAACAGCATAAAAGTAATTAGTAATATTCGCTTCATATATTATAGATTTAAAAAATTTTAATAGTTATTCAAGACTTCCTTCATCAATCTATGAATTGTAAAGTTTGAATTAGAAATTTCACATTATTAAGAATTACAAAGTAATTAAACTACTAACATCAATTTTATTAAAAATTTGGATTCTAATCACCAACAAAATTCAAAAATTTCAACGCAAACGTTTTCGGGGGAAAGTGTTGGGATGAGGGCATAAGCAAACAGAACTTTGGTGGCTTTTTATATAGATAAAACCTCTTCAATCAACGTAAAACAAAAAACCCTGACACATTTAGTCAGGGCTTATAGTGATCCGCCCAGGACTCGAACCTGGAACCTACTGCTTAGAAGGCAGTTGCTCTATCCGGTTGAGCTAGCAGACCCACGCTCTTTAAAAAGCGGAGAGAGGGGGATTCGAACCCCCGGTACGATTTCTCGCACGCATGTTTAGCAAACATGTGGTTTCAGCCACTCACCCACCTCTCCGAGTGTCTCTGAAAAAAAGCAAATATAAAAAGCTGCATCAAAAAAACCGTTTGATGTGTTAATTTCGGCATTACTAATTTAACATAGGTAAATGATTAAATAACAGATAAAAAAGGGTATGGTTACTTAACCATACTTAGCAGCCTCATGCAATGAACATTGTTTTATTTAAACCTTCAAGGTTTAAATAACGACCGGGTAAATTAACTTTTTGAAAGTTTGAAACTTTCCAAAAGTTCCAAAGGAACGCAAATCTAATCGGAAGGAATGCAATTGTAACTTGAAGCGATTACCATGCTGATCTCAAAAAAACAATCCATTAAATATAATGAGGTAACAATGCCGAAAATTTTTGTTGTTCTTTGAAGATTATTCAGTTTTATTTGCCCTAACAATGAACAGTAACTATACATATTATAGCTTTTACTTTTTTTATCTGAGTGATAAAATGGGGTGGCAGTAGTATGTAATCAAGAAAAAATACTAAAAAGGCTTCCCCAAACGGAGGTCTTTTTTATTTATATATAATATGATGAAAAAAATTGCCATACAGGGGCTGAGAGGAAGCTTTCATCACGAAGCGGCAAATCACTATTTCGGTAATGCAATAGCATTGGAAGAATGCGAGACGTTTTCGGATTTAGTCAGGTTTGTTGCTTTAAACAAAGTAGAATATGGCGTAATCGCTATTGAAAATTCTCTGGCCGGCAGCATCCTTCAGAACTATGCCTTGCTCAGAAAAGAAAAGGTAGAAATTATCGGAGAGGTTGGCTTGAGAGTAAAGATGAATGTAATGGCACTTCAGGGCGTAAATGAAAGTCAGATCGAAGAGTTCCATTCCCACCAGATGGCTATCCGTCAGTGTGGAAACTATTTTGATCAATTTCCAAAGGTGAAAGTAGTCGAGACCTTTGATACAGCAGGGAGTGCTAAGATGATTGTGGATCAACAGCTTTCAAATGTGGCCGCTATTGCGGGCGAATTAGCTGCGAAGGAATACAATTTGAAAATTATTAAGAAGGGAATTGAGGACCATGACCTCAACTACACCCGATTTTTGATTATCCGGAAGTCAGGCGGCTCAAAAATTGAAAAGCCTAATAAAGTCTCCGTATATTTTCAGACCAAAAATGACTCGGGCTCTTTAGCACACACGCTTACCATCATCAGCGGATTGGGGATTAACCTTGGGAAACTTCAATCTCACCCTGTACCCTCCAAGAACTCTTTGTATGGATTCTATGCAAACCTGGAAATTGATGAATTGGAGCAGTTGGAAGACCTGGAGCGCATTATGAACCGTATGGCACTCACATTTGAGATTTTAGGTATTTACAGAAAGGGGCAGACACATGGCTGACTCATTGATTTCCAAACGGTTGGAAGGGATAGGTGAGTACTATTTCTCTCAAAAACTTCGTCAGATAGACCAACTGAGAAAAGAAGGCCACAATATATTGAATCTTGGAATTGGCAGTCCGGATTTAAAACCCCCAAAACAGGTGGAAAAGATGCTCCTCTCCGGAGTTTCCGAAAGCGGCTATCATCAATATCAGCCCTATAAAGGTCTGCCCGAGTTAAGATCGGCATTTTCGGGATGGTATGAAAGATACTTCAATACTTCATTGGATGCAGGGAGGGAGATCCTTCCTTTGATGGGTTCTAAAGAGGGCATTATGCACTCCTGTATGGCTTTGCTGAATGAAGGAGACGAAGTGCTCGTCCCTGACCCGGGCTATCCCTCCTATGCCTCCGCTTCAAAATTGGCCGGGGGAATCATCAGACCCTACAAACTGAATAAATCAACTAATTATCTGCCGGATTTTGATGATTTAAAGATGCAGAACTTTTCTCGTGTAAAATTAATGTGGGTCAATTATCCGCACATGCCTACGGGGGCAGACGGAAGCGAAGCACTATTTGAGCAGTTGCTCAATTTTTCAAGAAGGCACCATATCATCATAATCAATGACAATCCGTATGGCTTTATTTTGACAAAGGAGAGAAATAGCATACTAAAAAACCGACAACCGGATGACTTGGTATTAGAACTTAACAGCTTGTCCAAGTCTCACAACATGGCAGGATGGCGGGTAGGCATGGTCGGAGGGAATGCCGAATTGATTCAGGCCATACTTACTTTCAAAAGCAACATGGATTCCGGACAATTCAAACCGGTGATGAGAGCGGCCATAAAAGCCTTAGAGATGGATGAAGAATGGTTCACGCAGCTAAATGCCGTGTATGTCAAACGCAGGAAGCGGGTCTTCGAAGTGGCGGATTTGCTTGGATGCTCTTTTGATGCAGAGCAGGTAGGGATGTTCGTTTGGGCAGAAATACCTCAGCGTGCTTTGAATGGAAAAGCCTTTGCAGATCAACTGTTGAAAGCTTACAAAATTTTTGTGCCCCCCGGTAGTATTTTTGGACCCGCCGGAGAAAAATATATCAGGTTTTCACTTTGCAGTGATTTACCTGTTTGGAATGAAGTCTTAGATAGAATTAAAAAATAAAAATGAATACGCAACCCATTGAATTATTCAAAAGCAAGCGCCCCGTGATAGTTTCCGGGCCGTGCAGTGCTGAAACGGAAGAGCAGACACTTGAGACCTGTAGGAGAGTAGCAGCCACCGGCAAAGTGGATATTCTCAGAGCAGGAATCTGGAAGCCAAGAACACGGCCTAATAGTTTTGAAGGGGTAGGAACTGAGGGATTAAAATGGATGAAGAAGGCCAAAGAAGAAACAGGTTTGCTTACTTCTGTGGAAGTGGCAAACTTCAATCATGTGTTTGAGGCATTGAAAGCAGAGATCGATATACTCTGGATTGGAGCAAGAACAACGGTAAATCCTTTCTCTGTTCAGGAAATTGCCAATGCGCTGGAGGGAACGAACGCTATTGTATTTGTGAAGAATCCGATAAATCCCGATATTGAATTATGGACAGGAGCCTTGGAGCGTTTAAATAAAGCAGGAATTACCAAACTCGGAATGATACATCGCGGCTTTGCTCAACATGGGAGCAGTATTTACCGAAATGAGCCCAGATGGCAGCTGGCCGTAGAAATGAAGCTGAGATTCCCCGGTATTCCAATGCTATGCGACCCCAGCCATATCGCAGGGAACAGGGAATTAATAAGACCAATTTCTCAGCAGGCCCTGGATATGAACTACGAAGGGTTGATGATTGAATCACACATTGACCCGGACAATGCCTGGAGTGATAAAAAGCAGCAGGTGACACCCGATGCATTAGGAGACATGCTGGATCACTTTACCATTCGCAGACCAAGTGTGCCGGATGCAGAACTCAATGAAAAGTTGAACCGGTTGAGGAGGCAGATAGACATGGTTGATGATGAATTAATTGAACTGCTCGGTAAGCGGATGAAAATAGCCGAAGACATTGGAGAAGTGAAAAAAGAAAAAGGAGTGACGATTTTACAAACGAACAGGTGGGAAGAAATCATCGAAAAAACTTCTGCCAAAGGAAATATGCAGGGACTCTCCGAGCGGTTTATGATCAGATATCTCAATGCGATTCACCAAGAATCCATAGACCATCAAAATGAGGTGATGAATCAGGCAGACATGGAACAAAAGTAGCTGTTTATAACCCGCTGGCTTTTTTATGAAAGTCACTTTATTCGGAAAAGACTGCTCTTCTAATCCTAAAATGTTTAGTACGCATCCAACGGCACACGACTTTCTCAAAAAAAATGCAGATGTTATACAACAAATCAAAAAACTTATATACCTTTGCATTTCATACAAACTAAAATAATGAGTTATGAGCACGTTAAATAAAAAAAGACCAAAAGACATCATGAATAAGAAGAACACGTCATATACGCTGCCGAAAGGGCTGTACGAACATAATTTAA
>JACONI010000049.1 GCA_014323825.1 Ekhidna sp.
CAGCGGCCTGTACCTGATCCAACTGCCGGACGGGCATTTGTTGAAGTTTGTGAAGAAGTGAAAAAGCCTACTGCGGCATCCTCATTATGTGGGAGGTTTTTTTATACCTGATCGCCTAGATGTGATTTTCCATCTTTTTTGAAAAACAACACGTCCGTCTAAAGGCTCGTCTTATCCGGTGCTTTAACCGACAGTTGTTCCCTTCAATGCCCTTAGTGCCCGCCTTGCCTATCAGGTGATGGGTATCTCTAAATACCCGCTTAAAACGCTTCCAATTACCCGTCAATAAACTGCCCTATTTTATGCCTGGTGCCTCTATTTTATCCCGTAACGCCCTGACGGTCTTTTCATTACGTTTGCCCAAGACCCATGCGACAGGCTCTCTACTCTCCCGCAGATTTCGCTGATGGACGCAGACGTGTTTTGGTGAAAAAATAAACCATTTCTTATGGCTCTTCTTCCCTACATAAGTCCGGAACTCATCCACTTCCGGTTTATCGTAAAAGCTACGTTTGAGCTGGAGGTCTACCTGCTGTCTTTCTAAGGTCTTCAATACTTTTCCAAGCGATATACCCAAAATAACGCTTATAGCTCTGAGGCCACAACCTCTCACCAACATCCTTGTGATCAGGGTAATCGTGTTAAAATGAACCCCTTTATAGCTCAAAGCATGGTCGCCGATAAACGGGCGGGAGCAGGCGTTGCACAAATAATTTTGCTTTTTAGTTTTTTTCGTTTTTAACGATATTTGTACGCTTACATGGAGGGCAGGTTAATGTGATTTGTATTTTCATTAGCTTTAAAAATTAACTTCTATGCAATTTTACGCTAACTTGTTCTTTTTGAACAAGTTATAAATCATACTTTTTGTGACAGTATCTAAAATCTCAATAACTTTATGTGGAGATAACATAGGCATATATTCAGTTATATTAAAAATCTTTTTCTTATATTGAGTTCGGGTTAGTTTAATAAAGCCCTAGTTGAAATGCTAAAGAATAGAGACAAGATTAACATATATGAGATTGAAGATCATTTCATAAATAAGTACAATTATAAACCAGAAGTTATTGTTCAATCTCCGGGAAGGATCAATATTATGGGGGAGCATACCGATTATAATGAGGGTTATGTATTGCCTGCAGCAATTGATCATTATATGTTTATTGCTGTATCAAAAAATCAATGTGATGTAGTGAATATTTACTCAATTGATTACGATGAAAGTTATTCCCTAAACCTGAAAGAAGCGGTAAAAAGAGGTGATGTTTCATGGGCTAACCTCATTATTGGGGTAGTAAAAAGCCTCTTAAGTAAAATAGGAGGGATTGATCTCGCATTTGGAGGAAATATTCCGGAGGGTGCCGGTGTATCCTCCTCTGCTGCCTTGTGTTGTGGAATAGCTTACGCTTTATCAGAATTGTTCAACCTTAAACTGGAAAAGTGGGAGATGGTAAAAATTGCGCAAAAGTCAGAACACGAGTTTGCTTTGGTCCAATGCGGCATTATGGATCAATTTGCCTGTTTATTTGGCATAACAAATCATGTTTTGCTTCTGGATTGTAAAACTTTAACATTTCAGGCATCGGAGATTGATATTACCGGATATAAATTCATTCTTGTTAATTCGAATGTAAAGCATAATCTGAAAGATTCTGAATATAATAGTAGAAAGTCTGAAAGTGCTAAAGCACTGGAGATATTAAAACAATCCAATCTCAAGGTTAAATCCTATCAGGATGTTTCACTTTCAATGCTTGACAATATGCGCAGTGAAATGCCTGATATGGTCTGGAAAAGAGCTTATCATATCGTCTCTGATAATAAAAGAGTTCATCAGATAACTGATGAATTAAAGAGTAGAAATTATGAAAAAGCAGGAGAGTTGCTTAACGAAGGACATTTTAGTGAAAAAAATTTTTATGAAATCACATGTGAAGAAACGGACTTTATTGTCAATGAATTAAACAGAAGTAAGACCGTTTTAGGTGCCAGACAAGTAGGGGGCGGGTTTGGTGGGTGTGTTCTGGCACTAGTTAAGGATGTAAACGTTAACGAAGTGATTGATAAGGCAGCCATCAACTATAAAAAGGTTTTCTCTCTAACGCTAGACCACATTCCGGTAAATATTTCACAAGGATGCCACCGAATATTCTAAATCTGACTTTATGAATTTTACCATTGTAGATTACATCGTTTTTGGTATTTATTGTTTGCTTATTCTAGGAGTAGGATTATTTGTTTCAAGAGATAAATCCAAGCAGAGGAATGCTAAAGATTACTTTCTGGCGGGCAAGTCGCTTCCATGGTGGGCCATAGGAGCTTCTATAATTGCAGCTAATATTTCTGCCGAACAATTCATAGGCATGTCAGGGTCAGGTTATGTCCTCGGTTTAGCAATAGCATCGTATGAATGGATGGGAGGTTTTACCCTTCTTATCGTAGGCAAGTATTTTTTACCAGTCTTCATCAGGGAGGAACTTTACACAATTCCTGAATTTATTGAGAAGAGGTTTAGCACTCAGTTAAAAACAATTTTGGCCGTATTCTGGATTTCACTGTTCATATTCATAAATCTTAGTTCAGTCTTATACCTTGGAGCATTGGCTCTCCAGACAATTTTAGGGTTGAAAATGATTTATGGAATCATTGGTTTAGCATTATTCGCTGTCGCCTATTCACTTTACGGTGGATTATCAGCAGTTGCATGGACTGATGTCATACAAGTAGTATTTCTGGTTATGGGCGGCTTATTAACCATGTATTTGGCACTTGATGCGCTAGGTGCCGGTGAAGGAGTAATTCATGGGTTAAGCAGTCTGATTGATGCTACCCCTGAGCGTTTTCACATGATTTTGGATAAAACCAACCCTGAATATTTTAATTTGCCTGGAATTTGGGTATTGATTGGCGGACTTTGGGTTGCTAATCTCTATTACTTCGGTTTTAATCAATACATTATTCAAAGGACTTTAGCAGCAAAATCTCTCAAAGAAGCCCAAAAAGGAGTTTTGTTGGCAGGTTTTTTAAAGCTGCTCATTCCGTTCGTGGTCGTAATTCCCGGAATTGCATGCTTCGTAATAGTTAATGATCCTGAGCTCTTGAGTCAATTTGGCACGAACAACTTGCCATCGCTTCAGCAAGCAGATAAAGCATATCCATGGCTGTTACAATTTTTACCTGCCGGACTAAAAGGAATTGCGGTAGCTGCATTGGCTGCCGCTATTGTATCCTCGCTGGCATCCATGTTGAATTCAACCGCTACCATTTTTACCATGGATATTTACCTGCCTTATTTTTCCAAAACAAAAGATAGGAATGACCGAATATTGGTGAAAGTAGGTAGAATTACCGCAGTTGTAGCTTTAATAATCGGTTGCATGATGGCTCCATTATTAGATACACTGGATCAGGCATATCAGTTCATACAAGAATATACAGGTATAGTAAGCCCTGGAATATTGGCTGTTTTCCTTATGGGTCTCTTTTGGAAAAAAACGACAAATAAGGCTGCAATATGGGGGGTATTGCTTTCTATTCCTGTTGCCCTCGGACTCAAGACCCTTCCTGACTTTCCCTGGATGCATCAAATGGGATTGACGGCACTCATTACATTACTGGTAATCTTTCTAATCAGTCATCTTGAGGGTAAAGGTCAGGATAATCAGAAGGGGCTTCAAATAAGCAAGGATTTATTTAATACGGAACCATTGTTCAACATATTGGCTTTTATGATTAGTCTGTTCATTGTTGTGCTTTACATACTCTTCTGGTAGGATGAATTCATTAAACAAATATTCTCATAGAAGATATAACCCACTTATTGACGAGTGGGTGCTTGTTTCTCCTCATCGAATGAAAAGACCATGGCATGGTCAAAAAGAGAACATCAATGACGTGAGAAGGCCGGTGTATGATGAAGAGTGTTATTTATGCCCTGGAAATACCCGGGCTGGAGGAATGGTTAACGCTCATTACACGACTACTTTTTCGTTTCAAAATGACTTTTCTTCCATTCAGGAAGAAATTGAGGAATTTTCTATTAATGATGGATTATTAAAAGCAAAATCTGAGAAAGGAATTTGTAAGGTCATTTGCTTTTCACCTCGTCATGACCTTACACTGCCAGAGCTATCAATTGATGAAATCACTTCTGTTATTCAATTATGGAAAAGAGCGTTTTGGGAGTTAGGCTCTAAATCTTTCATTAATCACGTCCAGATATTTGAAAACAAGGGTGAAGTCATGGGCTGTTCAAACCCTCACCCTCACGGTCAAATATGGGCTCAGGAATCAATTCCTGTTGAAGCAGCTAAGAAAACCCATCAACAGAACAAGTATTTTAATGAGAAGGGTAAAACCATGTTATCAGCATACATTGAACAGGAGCTCAATATTGGGGATCGTGTGCTATATGAAAATGAATATATGGTCGTTCTTATTCCTTTTTGGGCCATTTGGCCATACGAGGCCATGATTATTCCAAAAGAGGCTGCTTCTAACCTTTTGATTCTCAATGAACAGCAGGAAAAATCATTTGCTGAAGCATTAAAATGGCTTACTGTAAAGTATGATAATTTATTTGAAACCTCATTTCCTTACTCTTGCGGAGTTCACCAAGCGCCTACTGATGGAAAAAGTCATCCTGAATGGCACTGGCATATGAGTTTTTATCCCCCGCTTCTTCGATCTGCTTCGGTGAAAAAATTCATGGTAGGGTATGAGTTGTTTGCTGATCCTCAACGGGATATCACCGCAGAACAAGTAGCTCAAAAATTCCTTGAATTACCTGATGTCCATTATTCTGAGAGAAAATAAGTTGATTATGCTGAAGAGCATCAGAAGAGAAAGATATTCAATCATTGAAATTTGGCCTGACAAGACCTGTGGAGATGTGAAAATCCTTAGGGTAGAATTTGAGAATGGGATATCAATCGAGATCATGAACCTGGGGGGTATAATCAGATCGTTAGAGGTTCCTGACAGGGAGGGAAATAGAAAAAACATTGTTCTTAACTATGATTCATTAAGCTACTATTTTCAGGATAAAGCCTACGTAGGGTGTATCATTGGAAGATATGCAAATAGGATCAAGAAAGGAATTATTAACTTAAATGGGAAAAATTACCAGTTATCTTGCAATCATGGCCAACATCATCTGCACGGAGGATACAATGGTTTTGATAAACAGATTTGGACATTTCAAGGATTCGATGAACTGGATAAAAGGGTTATCATAAAACTTTCACATACCAGCTTTAATGGAGAAGAGGGATATCCGGGCACTATCAAGGTAAATGTTGAATACATCGTATCATATAATTCTCTGGAGATTTCTTATTCAGCTACCACTGATGAAGATACTATTTTTAATCCCACCAATCACAGCTATTTCAATCTCTCCGGAGATTTTCAATCTACGATTGATGATCACTGGCTTAAGATTGCAGCTTCAAAAATTTTATCCGTTTCTCACGATTTAATTCCTGATGGGAGTCTCATTCCGGTGGAAGGTTCCGTATATGACTTTTCAAAAGGAAAGCTCATCGGCAATGATTTATTTGATATCTGCTATGATTTGAAACAAAGTGCCATTTTAAGGCATGAGCCCTCCGGCAGGGCAATGGAAATAACTACTTCATTTCCGGGTTTGCAGCTATACACTGCCGATTATCTTGAAGAAGCGGGATTAACGAATCGGATGGGGGTATGTTTGGAAACACAATTTTTTCCTGACAGTCCAAATCATGCACATTTCAATGACACGGTTTTAAGAAGAGGAAGTGTCTTTTCCAATAACACGATTTATTCATTTATGAGTTACTAACAATATTCAATAATGCAGAAATCTACTTTAAGAAGCATACATCAGGCAGTGCTTCCTAGGAACGAAAGCAGATACGCACCATTGAGCAGTGGGAAAATCAGCGGTGGGCTTCCATGCTGGGAGCTTTTGAGAGGTGCACAACCTTGCCATTACTGCTACAGCCGGCACCGTCCCTAACCTTTCGGGAGTTACGGATATGGGGAACATGTTTCTTCAGGGTTTCAGTAGCGTGACGAACATGCGATGGATGTTTCAACATGACATGCAGGGGGGCCGTAGCCCGATCACCTCCCGGGCTCAGGTAGCTCTGGCGGCAGCAGGACAGAAGCCTGCACGATCCAGAAAGTACCTGGCAGAAGCATCCATCCCGCCATACAGTGTTACTTTTTTATTAGAATATTCAAAGGATGGGTCTTTCATCCGAACTGTAAGTTTTCTTCCCGACAGAATCTAGCTTATTTCTCCATTCTTCAAGAGTTTACGGAGAAATATTAATTTCTGGTGACGATTTTGGGTTAAATGGCTGAGAGCTAGAATAGCCTAGCTAGGTACCAGGGCTTGGCCAGAACCCACAGCCAGCATGTGATCGAAGGGCATTGCCTGTAATATCAGACGATTACCAGAGTTATGGGCACTACAACGGATGAAGCAGCGGTAGACAAGAGACAAGTAGGTCCAAAACCCAATAAAAAGCAGACAGAATAAAAATAGGAGGATAGAAAATCATAAAGATACCTGAAGGAAGTTGAATACAGATGCTGGCTTAAATTACGGCAGAAAACGCTATTGAAATGTCTCGTTATGCAACAGTCTCGGTCTATCAGCGAAAGATTGCTTTTATTGCAAAATAAGCTCTTTAACAAAAATAACTTCAAAATGACTTTTTAAGGTAGGACTAATTATATAAGGAGTAAGGAAACTTATTTTTTTGAATCATTACATCTGCAATTGCGTGTCTTAGCTCTTTTGTATTAAAAAGATCCATTTTGGTAAATCGCTTCATACCCATCAGCATAATCCTTAATTCATCTCCTTCAGCAAAGCAAGCAACCGCTTCATCTCCTGCATTTTTTATTTTAGTGACCGCTTCGTACAGGTACAATCTGGCCATATCAATGTAAAGCTTAGCTTCTGCTTCAACATATATATCCATTAATTTTTCTGTTCTTAATACAGTGGACTCGGCAACATAAACTTCGATCAACATATCCGCAAGGTTCATAAGCACTTCCTGCTCATGTTCTAGTTTAGGTCCGAATTTCTCCGTAGCTTTACCGGCTGCCATCAGGACTGCTTTCTTAATATTTTTGATGACTTCCTTTTCTTTTGCTAACGGAGTCGTCAGGTCAGGCAAGTCAAATGACGGAACACTCGTTAACTCTTTTCCAACTGCCATTGCCGGTTCAAGAAGCTCAAGTTCTCCCTTCATCGCTTTCTTCATCATCATGCCTATCATCAACATTCTGTTGATTTCATTAGTACCTTCATAAATTCTGGTAATTCTGGCATCTCTGTATGCACGTGCCATTGGTGCCTCTTCTGAAAAGCCCATGCCTCCATACACCTGGACACCCTGGTCTACACAGTAATCAAGCACTTCTGATCCGTGTACTTTAATGATTGCACATTCAATTGCGTATTGTTCTACTCCTTTCAATTTTGCTTTGCTCTCATCCAATCCCTCTTCTTCCAGCTTTGCAATCAGGTCTTCAATATTTTGTCCGGCTCTGTAAGATGCAGATTCCAAAGCATAAGTTTTGGCCGCCATATTAGCCAGTTTTTGTTTGATGGCTCCGAAGCTTGAGATAGGGGCACCAAACTGTTTTCTGTCATTGGCATAAGCAGTACATTTTGAAGCTACGTCTTTGCAGCCATTGATACATCCGGCTCCTAATTTGATCCTTCCGGCATTCAGGACGTTTACAGCTATTTTGAATCCATTCTCTCTTTCGGAAAGTAAGTTTTCAACAGGTACTTTCAGGTCGTTAAAGAATACCTGACGGGTAGAAGATCCTTTGATCCCCAGCTTTTTCTCCTCGTCGTTCATTGTGATCCCGTCCCGGGTTCTCTCCGCAATGAACGCCGAAAGTTTTTTGTCATCATCAATTTTTGCGAATACAATCAGCAAGTCAGCAAAACCTGCGTTCGAAATCCACATTTTTTGACCGTTGATTATATAGTGTTTACCGTCATCGGAAAGCGTTGCTTTTGTTTTTCCTGAATTAGCATCAGAACCGGCATCAGGCTCTGTAAGACAGTAACAGGCTTTCCATTCTCCGGTAGCAAGCTTAGGCAGGTACTTTTGCTTTTGCTTTTCGGTACCGTAATAGAGAATGGGTAAAGTACCAATTCCTGTATGTGCTCCGAATGCCGTTGAGAAAGAACCTGCCGATGCCATAATATCAGCGATCAACATACCGGTATTAAAACTCATACCTAATCCTCCATATTCTTTAGGCACATTGACTCCCAACAGCCCTAATTCGCCAGCCTTGTTCATCATTCCACTCATCACACCTTCTTCCATTGCCTCTATGCGATCAGCATTGGGAATAATTTCCATGTCAATAAAGTCTTGAGTGGCTGCTGCCATCATTTTTTGCTCTTCTGTAAATTCTTCCGGGATAAATACCTCCCGGGCACTACTTTCTTTTATCAGGAATTCACCGCCCTGTAAAAATGTTTTTTCTAATACTGCTTCCATATTTTTTGATGATAATGTTATTGTTGAATGCCCGATACATACTTACAAGGTATAATAAATCTTTGCGTTTATATAAAGAGACAACTCCTTTTATCAATGGGGTTATCTACAGTTTATGACTTATATCTAACATTTTGATTGTTAATTTACTCTTAATTTTATTAATTAAACGGAGATTTGCTCTAATTTGATATAAACCGGATAGCTAAATATGAAGTCAATCACTATATTCTTACCTTTTATCTTATTAAACCTGAATGGATTTTCACAAGATATCTGCCGGCTTGTGGTTAAGGTTGAAAACATAAAAGAAGTTAAGGGAAGTTTGAAATATGCGGTTTATGATCATCGGGAGAAGTTCCTGAAAGTGAAAGATGCTTTTACTTTCGGTAACGTTGAGATAGTCCATAACACTATGACATTTGTTGTTGATAGTATGAAAAGCGGTGATTATGCTGTCTCCATATTTCACGATGAAAATAATAACGGAGAACTTGATACCAATTTCATAGGAGTACCTACCGAACCTTATGCCTTCTCAAACAATGCGAAAGGCCGGTTTGGCCCGCCTCGTTTTGAAGATTGCCAATTTGAACTAGAGGAGACCACTCAGATAATAATAGAGTTATGAGTAAAATTGTTTTTAATGATGAAAATAGAGATGCTTCCCTCGGAAATGTAAAAGACTTCTTGTTAATTATTTATTGGATAGGATAGGGGCTCTTCCGGATCATGCTGATTTTTGTAGAATATCGGGAAAAATTCATTGTCAATGTGAATTTCATCGGGATATGATAGCTTTCGAGAAAATTGGATTAACGTTGATTGTTAATCACTCTGATGAAGAGCAAATCGTCGTGGTCGGAAAGTGGGTTAGTGACTTTAAAAGCCGGCTGGGTCAATCATTTAAGATATTATTCAAAAATTTAAACCAATGCCGTTGGTTTCTTGTTAGTTTTGGGTAATAAAAAAAGTTATGTCAGCACTAGTAGTGAATAAGAAAATTTTAAGGTTTAAAAATGATCTTCATGAAGAATTTAATAAGACCTTGAACAGCAGGGTTAATGAATATTTAAAGAATAATAAAGCAGGAAGGTATGCTAACCTTGAGATGGTCATTAAAACCATCTTCATGTTTGTACTCTATCTCTGTCCTTATTTCATGTTCTTGTTCGGTATCGTGCAGTCGGTCTGGCTTTTCTACTTGATGGCCTTTCTGATGGGACTTGGAAAAGCAGGCATTGGTCTCTCCGTGATGCATGATGCAAATCATGGTGCTTACTCTCGAAAAAAGTGGATTAATACGCTGATTGGGTATTCTCTAAATTTGCTTGGGGGCAATGCTACCAACTGGAAGATTCAGCATAATGTAAAGCATCATACCTATACGAACGTTGCCGGGATGGATGAAGATATTTCTCCAAAAGGAGGAATATTGAGGTTTAATCCATATTCTGATGTCAAAAAATACCACAAATGGCAGTATATATATGCTTGGTTTCTTTATGGTCTGATGACGATGAGTTGGATCATCGTGAAAGATATCACTCAATTTATAGATTATACGAAAGAGGGCTGGCTCAAGAAGCAGACCAAGAGCGTGACAAGAGCCTGGATTTGGTTAATTTTGACAAAAATTCTCTACTATTCGTATATATTGGCATTGCCATTATTGTTTACTTCGCTTCCCTGGTATCACATCGTTTTGGGATTCGTTTTAATGCATTATGTGGCCGGATTTACTCTAGGGATTATTTTTCAGCCTGCTCATGTTATGGAAGAGAATGCCTTTGAAGATTCACAGGAATCCGATACGATAGAGGAAAATTGGGCGGTGCATCAGCTAAAAACTACCTGTAATTTTGCTCAGAAAAATAAGGTTCTTTCATGGTATGTGGGAGGACTTAATTACCAGATTGAGCACCATTTGTTTCCTAATGTTTGTCATGTGCATTATCGAAAAATAGCTAAGATCGTCAGGGAAACCGCAGAAGAATTTAATATTCCATACAAGTCGTACCCGACATTTACTTCAGCATTGATTTCCCACGGTAAAATGCTTTATGCTTTGGGCAGATAAATGTAGTGATAATTTTTGCATGATTTAAGCTTTAGTTGATGAAGCGAAAGGAGTCTTTTTTTGTTTGTTTTTTATCTTAATTGATTTTGATTTTTTAACAAACCACTTGCAAAAATCATTGCTACAATTAAATTCTTCAAGAAGCAAAATGCCTACATTTCTTCTCCGTATTGCTTTTACTGGTAACATGTTATTTTTCATCAAGACTGTATTTTTATGCTGCTCTAGTCCCAAGGGCATTAAAGGGGAGCTACTTTCTCGAACTGTTTTTGTTACTCTTTCGGCTGCAAATCAAAATTTAGTTTAGTCCTTCCCAAAGCACCGGTTATCTTATTCGCACCGGATAAAGTCAGATTAAACTTAGCATTTTCAATTTTATAGCTCATTGATTAGTTCTTTTAACGGGACGGGATTTTAATTTTCCTGCTTTTATCAATTTCATTCCCTCTACTGCCCCCTTAATGCCTTCTAAAACCTCATCTTCCTTAGATGTGTTTAGTTTTTTTGCTTTAACAAATTTGAAATTTTCAAGTACTTCCAAAACAAAAGTGACTTTTTCGTCTTTGACATCCAATAATAGTTTCATATCGCATTAATTTTTAGTTCTGACTTTTATACTGCAAAGGTGATATAATGCTCATTCAGTAAATTGAATCTTATATTAAGCCATTGGACTGAAAATGAACCTCTCAGACAGCAACTAAATTCCCATTCATAAAGAAGTATCATCTAATTGAAGGCAGTCTGGCACTCAGTATTTATTTTTGCATTCTCTTGCTAAGGTGAGACTTGAATTTTTTAAACCCAAAAATCTAATATTATGAAAGTAACCGTAGTTGGTGCAGGTGCCGTAGGTGCCAGTTGTGCAGAATACATCGCCATTAAAGATTTTGCTTCCGAAATAGTATTAATCGACATAAAAGAAGGCTTTGCTGAAGGAAAGGCAATGGATTTAATGCAGACCGCTTCATTGAATGGTTTCGACTCTAAGATTATCGGCACTACCGGTGATTACACCAAAACTGCCGGAAGCAAAGTAGCGGTAATTACTTCAGGTATTCCTCGTAAGCCGGGGATGACCAGAGAAGAATTAATCTCAACGAACGCCGGAATTGTGAAATCAGTAGCTGAAAACCTTATTAAACATTCACCGGATTTGATCATCATTGTCGTATCCAATCCTATGGATACCATGACTTATCTGGCTCATAAAGTACTGGGCTTACCCAAAAATAGCATTATTGGCATGGGTGGAGCACTTGATTCTGCAAGGTTTAAGTACAGATTATCAGAGGCTTTAGGATGTCCTGCTTCAGATGTTGATGGTATGGTAATCGGCGGTCATAGTGATACCGGTATGATTCCACTTATCCGGCTGGCAACAAGAAACAGCGTCCCTGTTTCCAGGTTTTTGGATGATGACAAACTGAATAATGTACTTGAAGCAACAAAAGTTGGAGGAGCAACATTAACCAGGCTTTTAGGGACTTCTGCATGGTATGCACCCGGTGCTGCTGTTTCTGCGATGGTTCATGCTATCGCCTGCGATACTAAAAAAATGTTTCCCTGTTCGTGTCTGCTAGAGGGAGCGTATGGATTAAATGATCTTTCGATTGGAGTTCCCGCCATCATCGGTGCCAATGGAATCGAAGAGATTGTTGAGATTGAATTAGATGCTGCTGAAAAGGCTAAACTGGAAGAAAGTGCCGCCGCAGTGCGCAAAACAAATGATATTCTTTCTGAAATGAACATCATCTAATTTGATGCAGCCATCAACTCAGGAACTCATCAGTAAGAGTGACTTAATCAGTCGTGATCTAAGCTGGCTTCAGTTTAATCACAGAGTACTTGATCAGGCAAAAAAAGAAAATCGGAACCTATTTGAAAAACTCAGGTTTCTGGCCATCACCTCTTCTAATGCTGACGAGTTTTTTATGATCAGAGTAGGTAGTTTGTATAACTACATTGATTATGGAAATGATAGAGTTGATTATTCAGGGCTTCAAGTAATTCCTTTTAAGAACGAACTGCTTAAAGGGCTTAAAGACTTTGGAAAGCAGCAAAACGAGCTGTTTCTTGAATTAAAAAAAAACTTCCAGTCCTATGATTTTGAGATCCGGGATTATGTTGATTTAGCTGAAAAGCAAAAGGAGTCGGCAAATAAATACTTTAAGAAAACCATCTTCCCCATGCTTACTCCCATGGTTTTTGATTCTTATCATTCGTTCCCAATCCTGATGAATAACATCTTGGTTTTTGGTGTTGTCACAAAAGGAAATAAGCCCAAAGAGAAGAAAAAGATGTCATTCATTCAGCTTCCTCAAAACCTGCCAAGATTCTATGAAATGAAGGAGAAAGATAGGCTGATTTTTGTTCCGATTGAAAGCATTGTTGAACGTCATTTGGATCATATTTTTCGAAATGTCAACATTCTGTCAAGTTCCCTATTTAGAGTCACAAGGAATGGTGATTTTACACTGGAAGAGTCAGAGGACATAGAGTCCAATTTCCTGGAAGAGATGAAGAAAAAACTCAAGACCCGGAAGACAGGTCGTGTGGTAAGAATGGAAGTGGCTGATAATGCTGATTCCTGGCTCATCAAACAACTGAAAAACCGGTATGAAATTGGAGATGAAAATGTAAAAATTATTCCGAAGGGATTGCTTATTGACTTTACCTGTCTTTGGCAAATAGTGAATCACGAGTCGTTTGATATCTTCAAGCCTGCAAAGCATAAACCGGTTCCGCCTATCAGCATGGCTGGTGTGGAATATCAGGATATGTTCAAATTGTTGAAGAATCAGGATATTCTACTTCATCATCCTTATAATACTATTGAGCCCTTGCTGGACCTGCTTGAACATGCTGCGGAGGATGCAAATGTTTTGTCTATTAAACTGACGATTTATCGACTTGCCAAGAACTCAAGAGTGGTGGACGCACTGCTCCAGGCGGCCGAAAATGGAAAGCACGTTTCTGTTTTGTTTGAAGTAAAAGCACGATTTGATGAAGAGAACAATATGCGTCAGGCTAAGCTCCTTCAGAAAGCAGGATGCTTTGTGACATACGGTGTTGGTTCTCTTAAAACACATACGAAGCTCCTTCTAATCGTAAGGAAGGAAAAGAATAAGGTGACAAGGTTCGTACACATGGGCAGCGGAAACTATAATGAAGCTACCTCCAGGCTTTACACGGATATTGGTCTGCTCACCTCGGACGAGTCTTATGCTAACGATGTGCAGGAATTCTTTAATGTAATTACCGGACACTCCATGCCGGAAGAGTATGATAATCTAATTACCGCTCCGACTTTTATGCGTAAGAGACTGATTGATTTAATTGATAAAGAAAGAAGCAATGCTACAGCCGGTAAGTCAAGTGGAGTCGTTATCAAGTTAAATTCACTTCAGGATAAAGACATCATTTTAGCAATGTATGAAGCATCTAAAGCCGGCGTTCCGATTAAATTGATCGTTCGCGGCATTTGCTGCCTGAGACCCGGTCGCAGGGGATTGAGTGAAAATGTTGTTGTGAGATCAATTGTGGGGGAGTACCTGGAGCATTCCAGGATTTTCTATTTTCACAATGATGATGATTCCAAGGTTTACTGCGGAAGTGCAGATATGATGGTGCGTTCTTTTGACAGAAGGCTGGAGTCTTTGTTTATCATTAAGGATCCGCTTTTAAAACAGCAGGCCATAAATATTTTGTCTTTTAACTTAAAGGATAATGTGAATGCTTATGAAATGAAAGAGGATGGAAGCTATTATCATTTAGAACCGGACGGGGATGCTGTATTTGACGTGCATAAAGAATTTTATAAAGTAAAAAAAGAAGGAGTGATGCAGGTCTCCTTGTTTTAAGAAGCTGCTTTTGTACTATTGATCTTTTCTAAGAAACTCTCTTCAAGCTGCTCAATAAAATCAATGAACTTTCCGTTTGATGCTAAACTAAGTTTCTTTTCATTTTTTATTTCTAAGTCTGAAAAAGGCATAATCCAACAGTAAGCCTGGAGTTTATGTCTAAAATGAACGATTATTCCTTTGGGTCTCAGTTCAATATTTGCTTTTGATTGGTAGTGTTCTGCATTGAGATATTTCCTGTATTCTTCTGAGATGTTCGTAATCGTAAGTCTTTTAGAGCCAATGCCTTTTAATCTGCATCTTTCTTTGAATGAGAAACTTTTTCCTACAGCCTCATTTATTTGTTTTTCAATTTTCTTATCAAAATAGGAAGTATCAAATATCATCTGTTGGTGAGTATTGTCAATTCGGTTCAATGTATTCTAACTGAAAACAGGGAATATAATTCGGGAATACCTGATCTTTTTCCCATTCATTATTGAACATGTTTATTAACTTAACTGATGTGTAAAACTCTAGTTCACGCGAAGACATTCTATGTGCATGAATTGATAGTCCATATTGTGTTTCTGTTGTCTGCTTTCCAAATTTATGTTTAACCTGATAGGTGTATGTAGGATTGTTCTCTATCCACTCTACAGCCAAAACGAACCCGCGTTTGGGAATATTTATAGCAATATTTTCGATATCTACTTTGTACCACCCCTTATCTGAAGGACTTAAATAGATATTTTCATGAAGAATATCCTCCCCAACCAGATGATTTGCATTGAGGCTATATATTCTTAACCTCAGTTGTTTTTCTCCATTCGGTTTTACCCCATCTATTTTACTAATAAAGGACCAGGAACCAATTTTGATTGAGAAAGATAATAATTTGGGATTATTATATAATTCATTATTCTTATTTATTACAATAATCCCCCATTGATCAAACGGATCATACACATGTAGAGATGTCACACCTCTTCTCTTTTTGGGACTGCCAATATATTTGTGTTCTAATTTTCTACTTTGTACAATAACCTCATTAAGCTCAAGTATCCTTTCTTCCAATACAACTGTTATGAGTCCTGACTCCGATATTAAGATTTCTTTCGTATGGTATCCAATGCTGCTAAACGTGAGTGTAATTGGCAATGCATCTAACTCTAACTTAAAATAGCCATTTATATTTGCATAAGATATGTTTTTACTTGCTTCATTATAAACTGATGTAAAAGGAATTGGAGTTGTATCCCTGTTGATTACATATCCCTCAATGACAAACTGCGCCATCAAAAAATTGGGAAATAGCAGAATGAGTATGATTTTAAATGATTTTTTCACTTTATTTAGTAATTCATTCTGAATTAGTTGGTTGCTTAAATACTATGGGTTGAGGCTTGGGAGGTATGGCTGAAGCTTTATCCTAATAAGATCTGTCCGAATTTATTTGGTTCATTTCCATCACGAAATAAACTGTTGGCGTTCCCGAGGGCAGAATTAACGTTACTATCTAATGAACCAGAAATACTTACTCCAATATCGTTTGCGAAGAGGATAAAATTTTTTTATCAATCTTGATAATACTTGTTTTTTAACTTTTCTGCGATTTCACTTATTCTCAATTTTGGTAGATCAATCAAATTAAGGCAACTCCCTCAAGGAATTGCCTTAACTCTGCTGATGTCACTGACTATATGTAGAACAGCAACCTCTCCTGTCAACCGTTATAAACATAAACTTCTTCTTCTGTACTCCATTTTTACACTTTCCCCAACCAAACATGCCAGCTTCCTGCTGCCTAATTTGGGTTGAAGCCACGGCTACACATGAACAATCTTCCAATTGCTCTTTTCGAGACATACTGTTCTCCAACAGAATACCTCCAACTACCAGTAATGTCATCATTAATGATGTAATTACATTTTTACACTTACTTTTTGATTTTAAATAAAACATAAATATAAATTTTAAATGTTCACCTCATAATGAGGTTTGGGAACTATTCCCGTCAGCACTCACCAATTTCTACATCTGTTTACTCATCCTAGTACCTGATTCCTTATAGAGAGAGAATGATACTTACGCATTTTTTGAGTTTCTTTCATTTTGAAAACTTTGTTTTCGACAGAATGCTTCTATTAATATTTGCTGATAAAATCGACTCTAACATATAATAACAAAAGTAGTAAGTAAAAATAACAAAACTAATAAATAACATACTAATTATTTCTCATGATTATGTGTTCATTAAAAAGTGAAGAGTTTATCCAAAAAAAGGGAATTACTTCCGGCAGCTTTTTAAATTGATCTACTCAGTTACTTTCATTTTACAAAGAATAAGGATATAATTTGGTTTTCTTTGAGGTAACAATGCAAGACTATTACGAAATATTAAAGAGCATTAAGACAAAGTCTTTTTCACCCATCTATTTTCTTCAGGGTGAAGAAACTTATTTCATAGATTCGATCATCAAAGAGATTGCCCAAAATGCGATTGAAGAAAGCCAAAAAAGTTTTAATCAGTTAGTTCTTTATGGAAAGGATACCACGCTGACAGAGATTCTTGGAATGGCCAGGAGGTATCCGATGACAGGTGAGCGTCAGGTCGTAATAGTAAAAGAAGCTCAGGAAATAGAAGAATGGAATAAAGAAGATAAACAGACATTGGTTTTAAATTATCTTACAAATCCACAGCCAAGTACTATTCTGGTTTTTGGATATAAATATAAGTCATTAGACAAACGGACAAAGCTTGGAAAAGCCTTTGAAAAACATGCCGTATTCCTAAATGCCAGGAAAATATATGATGATAAGATCGCTGACTGGATACGTTCTTATTGTCGGGCTAATACGGTGCAAATGGAAGAACAGGCGGTAATGATGCTCTCGGAAAATATTGGGAATAACTTGCAGCGACTTTCGAACGAGATTGAAAAGCTTATTTTGAATGTAGAGGAAGGAGAGCAAATCACAAGTAAAATGGTGCAAAAGTATGTTGGAATAAGCAAAGATTATAACATATTTGAATTGCAAAAGGCACTAAGTACGATCAACAAGACAAAAGCATTTAAAATAGCTAACTATTTTGCATCAACCCCCGGAAACAACCCAATGGTATTGATCATTTACAATCTCTTTTCGTATTTCACTAAATTATTGATGATTCATCAGTCGGCAGATAAATCTGCTCGAAATATTGCCGGTTTAATTGGAGTAAATCCGTTTTTTGTCAAAGAGTATTTGATGGCATCCGGAAATTATCCGACTCATAAAGTGATGCAAAACATCAAACACTTACATGAGGCAGACCTTCAGTCAAAAGGTATTGGGTACGCTGCCCAAGAAGAGGGATCAGTGCTTACTGAACTTGTTTATAAATTGATGAATTAATACAATTTTAATTTATCCTTTTGTTTTACTTAATGTAAAGAGAAGTGCAGCACAAAATATGAAAACCTAAATAAATATGCCTATAATTGATGTAATAAAAGGCTAATTCAAAAGCTTTGATATGATTTTCCATCTTTTTTGAAAAACAACACGTCCGCCTAAAAGATCGCCTTATCCTATGGCTTAACCGACCTATGAATTTTCACATAACTTTACGCTAACTTGTTCTTTTTTAATAAGTTAAAAATCATACTTTTTGTAACAACACCGATTAATCGAATTAAACAATTGAATGGAATTACAAATCATTAAATCTAAAATAATAGTATTGTGAGGGAACAAAGTAATTCTTGATAGAGGCTTAGCTGAACTATACGGTGTAGAAACCAAAGTCCTAAAACAAGCTGTAAGGAGAAATATGAAGCGTTTCCCTGATGATTTTATGTTTCAACTTACAAAAGAAGAACTCAAAGATTGGAGGTCACAATCTGTGCCTCCAATGCAGAATACACACTCAATTTCACACATAGAAAAAAGTTGGTGTGATATACATTGACCCACCTTATAATACTGGTAAAAAGACAATACGGCCTTAGGTATTGTACATCCTTATTGCAACACCCGTGGCACTGCTCCTCAAGAAAAACAAAAAAGCCATATACGACCTTTTCCGCAGTAATGACGGAAAACTGAGTAGCGAGTTGTAAATAAAAATACTTTACTTTTTTCTTGTATATGGTATTATTCTGAAAATATTTTGACAGGCTTGATTTATGAGGAACTCGATTGGTAATAAAAAAAATAAAAACTTTGCAATAAAAAAATTAATTGATCTGTTATTTACTTTGTATAATATTAATTTGATTTTTTTAAATAAAGAGTAAACTTTGGAACTTGTTCAACATAGGCTTGCTAAAAGAGATTGTTTTGATAATCAAATTGGCACATTAAAATTTTATTAAGAATTATCTTTAAAGTACATTATAGCTTGGAAATAAAATGCTGTTCAGGTGATTTTTATCACAAAAATGAACAGTTTGATGGTATCGGGCATGGATTTCAGAATTGTAAATTTTAATTCACTTAACTAAACGGGAAATAGGACCTTAAATACCTCTTTTTAGATATATATTCTATGATTGCAGATCATTAATATGAGCAGCCATGAATATAAACACTATCTGAAATGTGTATTATTACGCTATATAATATTCTTTAGAAATAAGAACTTAGTGTCAGTTTTTAAAACTAATATTTCTTAGTAATTAAATTATTTATATCTTGGTTCGGTCAAAAAATGAACTATGGCTAAAAACGATCGGGAAAAAGAAAGGGAAGAAGACGATTTTTTCGGAGATAACGAAGATTTCGGGTTACCCTCATTAGATTATGAAGCATTAGATGATGATGACCCGGATGATGACATGTCATTCGACGAATCGTTTGATGATGAGGAAGTTAGCACTGATATCGAAGATGATTTTGATATCACGGACTCCTCTTTTGATGATAATCAGGAGACAATATCACAAACAGATGAAGAAGTCGGTCAGGAGTCAGAGATAGACTCTTCCGGTTTTGAGGAGCCTTTTGAGGAAGGATCTTTTGATAGCGGAGAAAGTGATTTTGAGATTGAAGATGAGGATTTTGATGATTCTGTCTTCAATAGTGATACACCGGATGATGAGTTCAAAGAACTTGAAGATGAATTAATGGATTCCGGTAATGATTTCGGAGATAATGGTATAAATGATTCATTTTCTTCAGATGATTCATTTGCAACAGATGAGGAGTATGGTGAACTCATTTTGGCAGATGAAGAAGAGAGTGGATCAAAAGGAAAATTTGCTAAAATTGTTATTGTCGGACTTGTGATATTGCTGGGCTTGGGAACGTTATTTTATTTTCTTTCTCCGAGCTTTTCAGGAGAAGGAGAAAAACCGAAAGTTGTTGAAAATACACAGCCTGTAACTCCGGACGTTAAGGCACAACCTACAACCACAGAGGAAGAAGAAAAGCCTATTGAGCAGTTGAAAGAGGACTTTGAGACTCAGAAAAAAGAAGATACTCAAAGCAAAAAGCCTCGCACTACCGTAACTAACAATGTGTCAGCGGCTAATACAGGAAAGGTAACTTCACTGAGAGGAAAGACCGGAAAATTTTATATTATCGTAGCGAGTTTTCTGGATAGAGATTTAGCGATGGATCATTCCCGGGATTTAGCTAATTCAGGGAAGCGTCTTACAATCATTCCGCCATTTGGCAATGCCGTTACTCATAGGGTTGCGATTCAGGGTTACGGATCATTATCTCAGGCCTTAGGGGCAATTAATGATTATAAAGGAACGTATGGGGAAGATATTTGGGTTCTTAAATATTGACTCTTATATGTAGTACTAATTGCGTTTGATATAACCTTCATTATTAAGTCCTGATGAATTACCAAGAGACGGTAAACTGTTTGTTTTCCAGGCTGCCAATGTATCAGCGCGATGGAAAATCTGCTTATAAAAAGGATTTGAAGAATACGTATGCTCTACTGGAAAAGCTGGACAATCCTCATGAAAAGTTCAAAAGCGTACATATAGCCGGGACAAATGGTAAAGGAACATGTGCACATGCAATTGCCGCTATTTTACAGTTAGCCGGCTATCGAACCGGTCTTTATACTTCTCCTCATTTGAAAAGTTTTACTGAAAGAATTAAAATAGACGGGCAGGAGGTGAGTGAATCTTTCGTTGTTGATTTTGTATCGAAAATGGAGGATTCGGTAGAGGAAATCGAACCCTCTTTCTTTGAGATCACGGTGGCGATGGCATTTGAATATTTTGCTCGGCAAAAGGTAGACATTGCAGTTATTGAAACCGGACTGGGAGGGAGGCTGGACAGCACTAACGTCATTACACCTGAAGCTTGTCTAATCACAAATATTGGTTTCGATCATACGGATATGCTCGGAGATACGCTGGAAAAGATTGCTATTGAAAAATCCGGTATCATAAAAAGAGGAGTTCCGGTGGTTGTCGGAGAGTATAATGAAGAAACTTTTCCGATTTTTGCAGATAAGGCAAAAGCCATGGGATCAAGATTGATTTTTGACCATGATTTTGGTCGGAGAACTTTCCCTCCACATTTCCCCTGTCATAAAACAAAAAATAGTGATTCCGTCTTTGCGTTTGTAAAGATTCTCAAAGAGTTAGGATGGAAAATTGAAGATATACACTCAAGTAAAGGTTATCTCGAATCGGAGAAATTGACGGGATTAAAAGGAAGATATCAGTTACTTTCAAAGAAGCCTTTTACGATAGCAGATATTGCTCACAACGAACCGGGGCTGAGTGCGCTATTCGAATCTGTTATATCCGGGATGGAAAAAGGAAGTCTCCATCTGGTCTTCGGCACAGTAAAAGACAAAGACCTCAAGCCAATTATTGAGCTTTTTCCAAAAAATTCAACGTATTATTGGACTGAATCATCCGTACCAAGATCGCTGGAAGTAAAAGAGTTGAGCAAAATTGCTCTTGAACAAGGAATACGGGGGGGGAGCTATAAAAATGTCAATGATGCTTTGAAATCGGCCAGAGAGAAGGCACTACCCGAAGATACCATAGTTGTTACGGGCAGTACTTTTGTTGTTGCTGAGCTAGATGAATTATAATAATGAGCAGGCTTATCCATGATATTAATTCACTTTGTGCTCTATAAGTTTCCGGATTAAGAACTTCTTCATCTCTTGTAATTGGCTTAAATCCTATACAATCAGGTTTTTTCAATAGATTCTAATACGTCCATTATATCTCCATAGTCTTTAAATCCGGGTTTTTCTTCTTCTGTCGCCTCCATTTCTAATCCTGGAAACTTGGCCAAATCATCATTCTCTGTCACTCCAAAGCCTTTCAATAATCTGAGATTCGCATTGTTGTAACAACCTATTTGAGAATCAATTGCCTCAAACAAGGCCGGATTGGATGATCTAATCACTACGATCCTTACCCACCCGTCAAGGTAGGAAAGTTCAGACTTTAACTTATCCAGATCCTCTTTCGTCTCAATTGACAGTTGGAAAATAAGCGGTTTACCCAAGAGGTTTATGTTCTCAACAGCAGATAAGTCAGCGATCTGTATATAGTCAATGGCATATTCACCTAATGCCCGGGTGATATTGTTTTTATCGGCGTTTTCAAATTCTCCGACGAAAGAAACCCCCGAAACCCATTCTGTGATCTCCCGGTAATCGGTTGATGTTACCTTATTTTCCGAACTCGGATCAATATTGAATCCCAGCAAATCAACCATCATACCTGCACAGTACCTTGCGTCACTAAGGCTGCTGATGTTGCTGATTTTAACGAATGTCTTTA
The DNA here is from genome assembly GCA_014323825.1 of Ekhidna sp. Classification (GTDB taxonomy): domain Bacteria; phylum Bacteroidota; class Bacteroidia; order Cytophagales; family Cyclobacteriaceae; genus Ekhidna. The sequence goes on from JACONI010000049.1 coordinate 22,214, forward strand.
ATGCCATGCCATACGCATTGAAAATCACTGCGAATCTAAAGAAAGGTAGTTATATATAACTTCAGCTAGAAATAACGATTTTTTGAAAGTTATTTTTTCTTTCAGCGTTGGTTTTATGACGGTATCGGCTATAAGCAGCGGGCGAGGAACAAGCCTATTACGTATATTTTTTGCTGCCTAGTAGTATTGTGTCTCAAGCATACATCAACTTCCCCTTTGATTTTGGGATGGGTCGGTTTTTCAGTTTTGCAGTTTCTAACCACTCATCAATGATCACCTGTACATTTTCCAAAGCCTCTTTGTGCGTGTCTCCGTCTGCCATACATCCGGCTAATTCGGGAACTTCGGCGATAAAAGCCTCATCCTCTTGGCTCCAATAGATAATAATTTCATATTTATGTTCCATCGTTATTATTTTAGTTTATATTTTGTCAAAATATTTCTAATTTGTTTTACTTGATATACAGAATCAAACTCCATTTTGACTTATTATTTCGATCACACTTCCGTCAAAATTCAATCAGGCGGAAACTGTTCCAGTGGACGCTTAGTTAGCCTATAGATGATAGTGTCTGTTAGACTTATTATTAATCAGTTATTTTTATTATAGCAGTTTATCCAAATATAAAATAAGTGTATAAATCATTATTTTTCGAGTATTGACATTAATTTGTGATTAAGGTACAATTTCTCTTTTCCTAGCCTTACGGATTTTAAAAATCCCTTTTCTTCTAATTCCATCAAATAATTACCCACAGTTTTAGCGGTTCCTAATCCGGCATCAATGAGGTGCTGTCTTTTTGTATATGGCAGTTTATATAATGTTTCTATTAGGTTTTTAGAATACGCTTTGGGCAGCTGTTTTTTAATCTCTTCGGCTGTTGTTTTCATTGCATTTAGAATAGCTTCCAATCTTATGATCCCTTTTTTAGAAGTCCCTTCAACCATATCCAGGATATACATTATCCAACTTTCCCAATCTTCACTTTCAGTCACCTGTCTTAACCGATTATAATATTCGGATTTGTTTTTAATGATGTATTCACTCAAGTAAATAGCAGGAATATCAAGAAGATTTTCCATTTTCAGATACAACAAAAGCAGTATTCTACCTGTTCTGCCATTTCCGTCAGCAAAAGGATGTATTGCCTCAAATTGATAATGCAGCAAAGCTAATTTTATCAAAGGGTCAAGAGAGGCCTCTTCGTTTATAAACGCTGCTAAATTGCTTAATTTTTCTCTGATAACTTCTTCTCCTACAGGGGGAGTATATATTACTTCTCCTTTCACGTTAGCGAGTGTTGTTCCCGGAGTTGCTCTAATTCCGGACGTGTTTTGTTTTATCCGCTGCATTATTTCAATGCATAGATTAGTGGTTATAAAAGGCTTTTTTTCCAGTTGCTCAAGTCCGTACCCAAGCGCATTTTTGTAACTTATGACTTCTTTTGAAGCGGGATCATCAAATTTTTTATCTGCAATTACAGATTGATACAGCTCATCATTGGTGGTAATGATATTTTCTATTTCGGAACTGGCTTTAGCTTCTTGTAAATGAATGGTGTCTAAAAATAATCTTGGATTTGGCAGGTTTGTAATGGCTCCGTTTAACTGAGCTAATGCTCTACTGGCACTAATCGTTTTGCGTAATACTTTTGTACTTTCCAAATTGATGTTTGGAGGAAGATCAGGCAGACTATTATATGGTTTATTTCTATCAAAATCTTTCATATAAACGAAGGTAACTTTTACACTCAATCCGATAACGAGGGTAAAAATAACAAAAAATTACCTTCGAACTTATATCAAGCGTAGTTTTTACCTTTGTTCGAGAATAGTAGTGTTAAGTCAATTTAGTTCTTAAAGGAATGTCTTGTAAAAGCTTAGCAAAATTCATTATCCCTTTTCCTATCTCATCTATTCATCCCCTTCTTCGGATTTAACAGATTCAGTTATTATTAAGTATTAAATCAACTCTATATTCTCCTCTCAGCTTTTCACTTTGAAAAGAAGTTATTTGGTTTGAAACTTTCCCACAAGAAAAAACAAGAATACTAAAATCAATAGTTAATAGATACTTCTCATTTTTGATTTGATACAGCATTAGCCATTGATATAGCTCGTATCGTTTTAAGTTCTATAACTTTCAACTACACCACCAAGAGTGAATAAATCAATCAGTGATCCAATTTCAAAGACTCCACCGGTTAATATCCAAATAATTCCTTTGTCTATTTTCCCTAAATAAAAATGATGGAATCCTAACCACCCAAAAATGCTAACAAAATATAAAAGATAGGGTGTTCCTTTTGATTTCATAAATTTTTTTTTTAAATTAAATCAGTTTAAAATGCAACATCTGAAAGTATGTATACTACCTTGTAACATCCAAATATACATATTTTTATTTCTCTTTTAGCCACTCGCTCCTTTTCGCTAAATATTTTCGGAGTTCGGCAAAGTTCATTTTTTGCGTTTCTCTGGCGATTCTTTCTTTTTCTTTTCGAAAGAAACTAACTGTATCAAAGGATTTTTCTTTAATTGTTGTTTTCATAATCAATTATCTCTTTCGGTGATCGAATATCTAGTTGAGAATGCCCTTCTCTTATGTTGATAGAATTGTACCCTCGTATTCTGAATACGTTTACAATATGCCTGAAGTTCCAACTTATCAGGTAATCAACCTTATTCAAGGTTGCCGTGGCAATGTGAAGGCAATCATCAAAGCCCGTACTTCCTATCACTTTTTCACTAATATATTTTTGAGCTAATAATTTTCCTGCTTCAGTGATTTCAACCTTTTCTAACTTAACTGTCGGGAGGTTTCTGAAAAAAATTTTTACCGTTTCAGGAGCATTTTCCAATTCACTAAGAGTCAAATCAGAGTAGACACACTTGATCCGTCCATTAATAACCATATTGAATAATCTTCGGGTTTCGAATTGAAATTCTGCATCAAAAACACCTCCAAATACTGATGTGTCAAAGTATAATCGTGGAGTCACTCTGCTAAAGTATGAAACTTAAGAATTACTTCATCAATGAAAGTCTGGCCGCTAGTACCTTTCAAAGCCTTCTGATTTTAGTCCGATCAGAGCAACACTTTTTTCATTTTGACACTTTCTTAGACCTTAGCTTGTCAGGGAAGTTCACTATATTCGAAATTTTCAATGATAATTTTTCACACCTACTCAATGAATGTTACAAGCTATCCAATTCCGAACCCCGGATTTATTTAATTTTAAGCATTTATTAAACATTTTTTTAGTTTGAATAACAATCTGTTGTTCAGGTAATTATTCATATTTAAAATCAATCAAATGGAAACATATTATAAGCCCGAAGACTTAAAGAAGTTCAGCGGGATCACGGAATGGCAAAAGAAACTGGGAGATAAATTTTTTGAATACTATGGAGCCGTCTTTGAAGAGGGCGCACTGACTAAACGGGAAAAGTCCTTGATAGCATTAGCGGTGGCACATACTGTCCAGTGTCCGTATTGCATTGATGCGTACACCGGTGATTTACTCAACCAAGGAGTAGATGAAGAGCAAATGATGGAAGCGGTTCATGTAGCAGGAGCCATACGAGGCGGTGCTTCTCTGGCTCATGGCGTTCAGATGATGAATCAGGTGAAGGAAAAACTAATGTGACGTGCCCGGATCTCTTCAAAAACAAAACCATCCATTGGCCTCGGCAAAAGGTCAAATTGAGTTATTGAACGATAATGACAGCATCGGCATTCCTTTGTTTGAGCACAAACTCAATGAGTTTGGACTTGATCCGTTGAAGCCGACCGGCATTGATATTCTCCAGATCAACGTTGGTAAAATGTGTAATCAGGTTTGTGCACATTGTCACGTAGATGCCGGGCCGGACAGGAAGGAGATCATGACCAGGGAAACCATGCAGCAGTGTCTGGAGGCTTTGGCAGGAACAAATATCTCAACCATTGATCTGACGGGTGGTGCACCTGAAATGAATCCCCACTTCAGATGGTTTGTGGAGAAACTAAGTCAACTTGAGAAGCAGATTATTGTGCGTTGTAACCTCACGATTATTCTTGCGCATCCGAGGTACAATGATTTACCCGGGTTCTTTAAAAAACATAAGATAAATGTGGTCTCAAGTTTGCCCTACTTCAATGCGAGACGAACGGACGCACAAAGAGGGGAGGGTGTGTTTGATAAGTCTGTCAAAGCCCTTCGGATGTTGAATGCAGCAGGTTATGGAAAAGGAAACCCTGCATGGAAACTTGATCTGGTCTATAACCCTGCGGGCGCATTTCTTCCGGGAGATCAAACGTCTTTGGAAAACCAGTTCAAAAGAAAACTTGCCGAATACGACATTGTATTTGATGACCTTTTCAGCATTACCAACCTGCCAATAAGCCGGTTTTTGGAGTATCTGGTAAAGACTGAAAAGTATGAGGATTATATGACGGAGATGGTAAATGCCTTCAATCCGACAGCCGCTGCCAATGCAATGTGTAGAAATACCGTAAGCATTGGATGGGATGGCTACATGTACGACTGTGACTTTAATCAAATGCTTGAATTAAAGCTGAATGATGCTTCTAAGCACATCAAAGACTTTAATTTAGAAACCTTAGCGTCAAGAGAAATTATTGTAAATCAGCACTGTTTTGGGTGTGCTGCGGGTGCCGGGTCAAGCTGTGGAGGTGCTACTACTTAATTGGAAGAATAGGAACAGACTGAAAAATGAAGGAAGATATATAATAAGCAAGCGCAAAATAACAGATACCGATCCGATTTTTTGGGAAAATGAGCCTAAGCACCCGGAGCATCAAAATATGTACCTGCCCGACCTTCGGTCAGCGGCTTTTGCAGAACGTTCCGGGGTTATTGTTGCTTAACCCTTCAAGGTTTAAATAACGTACCAGGTAAATTAACTTTTGGAAAGTTTGAAACTTTCCAAAAGTTCCACTGCCAAAGTATCTTTTTAACTTTGCCGCTGCTAGGTGAATTTGCAAACTACACCCGGTTGGGAAGATGCTATCATCCTATCCATCCTTTAATCCTGTACTGACTTTTTACCTCTTCACAAACTTCAGCAAACGCCCGTCCGGCAGTTGTACAAGGTACAGGCCGCTGTGCAGAGAGACTGCATCTACCTTTACGTTTGTGGTGCTTTCCAGCACTAATTCCCCGCCTACGCTCAGGATGCGGATCGGGCTTTCCACGGGAGACCGCACTTCCACGTAACGCCCCGAAGGATTGGGGAAGACCACTGCTTCCGATACATCGCCCGCTGCACTTAGCACGCATGCGGTAATCGCCACTGCCTGCGTTTGCGTGGCTTCATTGCCCGATTTATCTCTATAAGTCCACGTGATGGTGGTTTTGGACGTAATGGGGAACGTGGCATTTGTAGTAGCAGTAATCTGCCCGTCGCAAACGTCATTGGCTTTGGGAGCGGTCACGTCCGCTTCCGCAAGCGAACACCGTGCGGTAATGGCATCCAAGGTGCCTGTAACTGTCGGAGCCTCGGTGTCGGCGATGTTCACTTCCTGCGTCTGCGTAGCGGTGTTGCTGCCCTCGGTATAGGTCCACGTGATGGTGGTGTTCGTTGTGATCGGCGGGGTAACATCAGGCGCAGCCGTGAGGGTATTCCCCGACGAGCAATTCCTAGCGGTGGGTGCAGTGAGGGCAGCGACCTCACACTGTTCGTTAATTGGAGGCAATGGATTTACAACGGGTACCAGTACATCAGCACTCACGACTACCTCTTGCATTTGCGTGACGGTGTTTCCCGCTTTATCGGTGTACGTCCACGTGACGGAGGTGTTGGATGTAATGGGGAAAGTGGTGACATTGTGTGTGCCCATGATCTCCCCGTCGCAATTGTCATTGGCTTTGGGGATGGTCAGGTCATTTTGCTCAAGTGAACATGCTGCGTTAATGGCATCCAGGGCTGTAACTGCCGGCTTCATGGTATCTTCTATGGTCACGTCCTGTGTTTGCTCGGACGTATTGCCGGACTCGTCGGTATATACCCACGTGAGGGTGGTGGTGCCGGCCTGAATGGGGAAGGAGGTATTGTCTTTGATCGCTACGGAGACCGTTCCTCCACAGTTGTCTGCGGG
>JACONI010000050.1 GCA_014323825.1 Ekhidna sp.
TCAGACCTTTTCCGTAGCGGAAAATGTTACAAACGGAACCGCAATAGGGACGGTGCTGGCCACAGACCCGGAGGAGGACAACCTCATGTTTTCCATCACTGCGGGAAATACCGGCGATGTGTTCGATATAAATCGAACTACCGGAGCCATTACAACAGCAGGGGCGCTGGACTTTGAGAATAATCCGTATACCCTTGCGGTAAAAGTATCTGACGGGAAACTGTCAGGCACGGCTAACATAACTATCAATGTGGAACCGCCGGCGGCAGATTTTACGGTCAGCAGCACGAATACTATGATAAATATTGACGGCCTTGCAAATGTGTATACAGTAGATGTGGAAACGACACTTATGAATTGGACGATTACTTCGTCTGATAATGATGTTATTCCTGCTTCGCAAATCCAAAAAATGAGCGATTCGCACTTTGTAGTGGTTGTGGGGGAATATCCTGCAACAGAAACCGGTACTTCTCGTGACATTATGCTTACTCTTTCAGGCACGGGCGGCAGTGATTTAGTGCTTACCGTCACTCAAACAAAAAATACGGCATCATTTTTGGACTCTAAGGCTGGTCTAAATAATACCCTAGGTAGCAACGATGTCAGGGGAATAGAATTCTATATTAGAGGATTTAGTCAGAGTGAACAGAATATAAACATATTCTTCTTTTCTGTTAATGGTACGAACCATAACTATAGTGTTTCGGTAAGTCCGCCAAACCGTATTCGCTTGTCTACTCCCGTTACAGATGTAAGCTCGGGTATTTTGACATTCTTTCTTACCCCGCCAAGTGCCGGAAATACTGAGTACGCCATAATTACTCTTACAAGCATTACGGACCCCGCACAGAAGGTAAATTTAGTCATAATTCTGCCGCCGCCAAGCTAGGGATAAAAAGGCGCGCAGAGAAGTAGAAGAGAAACCTTGAAGGTTTAACCAACGAAACGACAGCACCACAAAAACCTCCAAGGTTTTCAAAACCTTGGAGGTTTAAATGACCACGATAGCAAAGCGTAGAAGCCCTCTCCGCTTTGGCGAATCATTGACTTTTGGGAAGTTTGAAACTTCCTAAGCATGTTTTCACTTTGCCGGAGACGAAGCAAGGACTAAATCTCGGAAAACGCTCAAATTAGTAAATGTAACATCCGGAGAAGATCAGAACCTGAGAGACCGGCTTCCGGCTTTTATTTGTGCTGCTGTATCTTTAAACCGAAATATATGCAGACAGAAGAACAGAAGCGTTGGTATTAGTAACTGCAATAAGTATAAAGAATAAAAAAGTTGGAGGTGAATAATGATGAAAGAACGAATGCTTTTTTGAAATCACTAAAATTATCGGAGGACATAAATATGATGATTAAACAAAAAGTTTTGGTATTGCTTGCCATTGTGACATACACTATGTCAGTTTATGCGCAAGTTCCAACGGAAGATCCGCCATACGGTGAACTTCACCCAATGTTGGCCGGAGTAATTGAAGCCGGTCCCTATAAACCACAATGGGAATCTCTTATGAAACACCCGCTGCCTGATTGGTTTGCAAACAGGAAAGTCGGGCTTAGTGCACATTGGGGGCCTTATGCTGTACCGGGCTGGACTCCGCGAAAAGATACCCCTTATGGGGTTGCGTATGCGGAATGGTACTGGGAGTGGATGAAGCAAAACGAGGCAGTTAAAAAGTATCATGAGGAGACTTACGGCAAAGCTCGTTATGATGATTTCATTGATGGGACTAAAAATCTAAAAACAGGAGAGACAGAAGGTTTTTATGCGGAAAACTTTGACGCAGACGAGTGGATGAAGATCATGAAAAAGGCTGGAGTCAGATATTTTTTTATTACTTCCAAGCATCATGACGGGTTTTGCATTTTTGAAAGTAAATACACTGACCGAAACTCGAAGCAGATGGGTCCAAAGCGTGATCTGTATGATGCTTTGGTGAATGCTGCAAGAGAGCATGATATTAAAATCGGATTTTATTATTCATTTTACGAATGGAATAACCCCATTTATAAGGAAAAGGATGATTTAAGCGGCTATAAAGGTATAAAAACACTTAAAGACGAAGATAAGGACGGCATACTCAATGAATATGCGGATGATTTTATGATCCCGCAGATCAAAGAATTAATTGACAAGTATCAGCCTGACTACATCTGTTTTGACGGTGAGTGGGAGCATCCTTATCCTTACTGGAGAGCCCGTCAGATTGCTGCTTACTATTATAATCAGGCGGCGGTTCGCGGTCAGGAAGTTGTGATCAATGATCGTTTTGGTCAAAAAAAGGATGGGTTCTCAGACACTAGAGGAGTATATGGCGATTTTAGTCATGTAGAATATTACGCAGATATTGACAGTACCAAAGCATGGGCTATGTGGCGTGGCTTCGGAAATAGTTACGGTTATAACAGAAATGAACATCCTGATAATATCTTATCGCCAAAAGAGGTTGTTCATACCATAGTGGATTGTGTAAGTCATAATGGAAACATGGAGTTTAATGTAGGGCCAAAGTCCGACGGAACTTTTTCTGAAATTGATCTTGATCGCCTTACTGCCATGGGAAAATGGCTGACAGTAAACGGAGAAGCCATTTATGAAACCCGTATTATGAAGCCTTTCCGGGAAAAGCAAGTATATTTCACACAAAAAGAAAATGCAATTTATGCGATTTATCTTGCGGGTGATGAGGAAACAACTCCCCCGGCAAGCATTTCTGTCACAAGTTTTCAACCGGAAGATGCTACAGAAATTACTATGCTCGGAACATACAAAAAGTTGAAGTGGCGAAAAGAAGAACAAGGATTTGTCGTTGATATTCCTGAATCACTTCAGAAAAATCCGCCTAGTGAACATGCGTGGACATTAAAAATCACTAAATGACTCAAACCAATCATTGAAGGACTAATATTCTTTTACCCATTTCCATTTTCAGCTTTCTCTAAAACTCAATTTAGCGAATCTATAAAAAACAAATTAAAGCCACACTCCAATAAAGCCATTTGGAAAATCAATATCCCTCAGTCAAAAACTTAAGCCCAAAATACAAGAAGTACCTGATAAAATCACGTTAAAAGCGATTGACTTTTTGTTCAGCTCTATGTTTTTAATTTGCATCTGTGGCGATAAAAGAAAAGGTGATATTAGGAATAGACCCGGGTACGAACGTAATGGGTTATGGTTTGATAAACTGTCAGGGGCAAAAAATTAATCTTATTCAATTTGGGGTAATTCACCTTAGCAAATATCCCAATCATGAGATTAAACTCAAAAGAATCTACGATAGAATTTCCGAACTTATCTCGGAGTATTTGCCCGACGAGGTTGCATTGGAAGCTCCTTTTTATGGAGAAAATGTTCAATCAATGTTAAAGCTCGGTCGTGTGCAAGGTGTCGCTATGGCTGCCGCTCTAAATAAGGAAATTCCCATCAATGAATATGCGCCCAGGAAGATAAAACAATCAGTGACAGGAAATGGAAATGCTTCTAAAGAACAGGTAGCCTCAATGATCCAAATGCTTTTAAAGTTTGATGATGCTCCGAAATTATTAGATGCAACCGATGCGTTAGCCGTTGCAATTTGTAACCATTTCTCCACAGGAACTAACGTGAATTCCTCAAAGGGTGGAAATAATTGGAAAACTTTTATCTCGGAAAACCCCAAGAGGGTGAAGTAGGCTATCTGAAAGTCTGTCTTATTTTACTTGCTACTGCTTCCATCTCCTCTTTCCCAAATGAAAGCTTCATGTTGGCAAAATTCATATCATCCATGTTGTTGATGGGAATCAGGTGAACGTGTGCATGTGGTACTTCCAAGCCCATTACTGCAACTCCAATTCTATTGCAATCAATTACAGATTCAATCGCTTTTGCTACCCTTTTGGAGAACGAAAACAAGCCGGCCAATGATTGATGATCCAAATCAAAAACATAGTCTACTTCTTTTTTCGGCACTACCAGTGAGTGTCCCTGCTTAAGTGGATTAATATCTAAAAATGCGATGTATTGATCATCTTCTGCAACAATGTATGCAGGAATTTCACGATCAATGATTTTAGAAAAAATGGTAGCCATTAAATAGTTATATCCACAATTTCAAATTCCATATCTCCGGCAGGAACCCTGATAACAGCCGATTCCCCCTTCTTCTTCCCCAGGAGCCCTTTTCCAATGGGAGATTGTATGGAGATCTTACCACTTTTCAGGTCAGCCTCCTCTTCAGCGACCAGTTGGTATTTAACCTTCGTATTATTTTTCTTATTCTTGATCTTTACTGTGGAAAGAATAGAAACCTTGGATGTATCTACAGAGGACTCATCAATAATTCGGGCGTTTCCAACCACTGTCTCCAGCTTAGAAATTTTCAATTCCAGAAGTCCCTGCGCTTCCTTAGCAGCATCATATTCAGCATTCTCACTCAGATCACCTTTATCTCGGGCTTCGGCAATTTGCTTTGCCATATCTGCTCTTCCTTTAGTTTTCAGTTCACTTAATTCGTCTTTCAATTTTTGAAGACCCTCTTTTGTGTAATAATTAACTGCCATATCTCTTACCCCCTTTAAACAAAAAAGAACGGACTCAATTGAAGCCGTCTTCCACTATTTTTGTAATACAGACACAAATGTAAAGAACTTTTTGTAAAACCAGCCCTCTCATTCCGTCTCTTTAGTTACTTAAAATTTAACCTATGACAGCGTCCAAGAAGCCGGATGGTTCTGGGGATGGCATGTTAAGGACGGGCGAGAAGTTCATCGCATTTTGGTATTACCTTATTCAGTTATGACACTCGTCTAACCTATCATTAAGATTAGGTCAATAGCCGGTGGGAATTCCCATTAGCTATTTTTAGCATCCTTAAATCGCTTCCTTAATTGTTTTTAATCTTTTTTATCCGCCTTGGAACTGGCAGACCTTTTCTTCTTTAGCTTAATGGTAAGTTCTTCTTTCTTTCCGTTCCAGTCCGCTACAAGTGTATCTCCTTCTGAAATTTCATTTTTCAATATTTCCTCCGCAATTGGGTCTTCCAGGTGCTTCTGTATAGCTCTTGCAAGAGGTCTTGCACCATACTGAGGATCGTATCCTTTCTCCGCTAAGAAATCTTTTGCGCTGGTTGTCAACTCAACTGAATAGCCCAAGTTAGCGATTCTGTTAAACAACTTATCTAATGTGATATCAATGATCTTGAAGATATCTTCTTTTTCAAGAGCGTTGAAAATGATCACATCATCCAACCTGTTTAAAAACTCAGGACTGAAGGTTTTCTTCAGAGCGTTTTGAATGGTGGACTTCATGATCTCATCCATGCTATCACTCCTGCTTTGTGTAGCAAAACCAATACCTGCTCCGAAATCCTTCAGGTCACGCACTCCGATGTTAGAAGTCATAATAATCAGGGTGTTTCTGAAGTCTACTTTTCTACCCAGCCCGTCAGTCAGAACGCCATCATCCAAAACCTGAAGTAAAATGTTAAATACATCCGGGTGGGCTTTTTCAATTTCATCCAGCAACACCACACTGTAAGGCTTTCTTCTCACCTTCTCGGTAAGCTGACCGCCCTCTTCGTATCCGACATATCCCGGAGGTGCTCCGACCAGTCTGGATACGGAGAATTTCTCCATGTATTCACTCATATCGATTCTGATCAAAGAATCACTTTTATCAAATAAAAATGTAGAAAGTACTTTAGCCATCTCTGTCTTACCAACTCCGGTAGGGCCTAAGAAAACAAACGATCCAATCGGCTTATAAGGGTCTTTCAACCCCACGCGGGTTCTCTGGATTGCTTTAGAGAGTTTTTTGATTGCTTCTTCCTGTCCGATCACCTTACCTTCAAGTTCAGTGTTCATTGTTAAGAGTTTAGAACTTTCGTTCTCTGCAATTCGCTTGGCAGGAATGCCGGTCATCATAGCGATAACATCCGCTACGTTATCTTCATTTACCTCGTATCGCTTTGTCTTGGTTTCTTCCTCCCATCTGACTTTTTCCTCATCTAGCCGTGCAATCAGTTTCTTCTCTTTATCTCTTAGTTGAGCAGCCTCCTCATAATTCTGACTTTTGACTACTCTGTTCTTTTCTTTCTTGACATCCTCAATCCGTCTCTCGAGTTCAGTAATAATCTTAGGAACATTAATGTTGTTGATATGAACTCTTGCCCCTGTCTCATCCATTACATCAATAGCCTTATCGGGTAAGAAGCGATCCGAGATATATCTGTCTGATAAATTAACACATGCTTTTACAGCTTCAGAGGTATAATTTACATGATGATGATTCTCATATTTATCCTTAATATTTTCAAGGATTTGCTGCGTTTCGTCGGGGGAAGTAGCATCTACCATCACCATTTGGAACCTTCTTGCCAGTGCACCATCTTTTTCTATGTATTGCCTGTACTCGTCAAGTGTCGTTGCCCCAATGCATTGGATTTCACCTCGGGCAAGAGCAGGTTTAAACATATTTGAAGCATCAAGAGAACCTGAAGCACCACCCGCTCCGACGATGGTATGAAGCTCATCAATAAAAAGAATAACTTCAGGAGATTTTTCAATTTCATTCATTACCGCTTTCATCCGCTCCTCAAACTGTCCTCTGTATTTTGTTCCGGCGACCAGGGAAGCCAAATCAAGTGTAACTACTCGCTTACCAAAAAGTATTCTGGCTACTTTTTTCTGGACAATTCTTAATGCTAATCCTTCGGCGATCGCTGTTTTGCCAACACCCGGCTCACCAATAAGAATTGGATTATTCTTTTTCCTTCTACTTAGAATTTGTGCAACACGCTCTATCTCTTTATCACGGCCAATGATGGGGTCTAACTTATCTTCTTCGGCCAGCTTTGTTAAATCTCTGCCAAAATTATCAAGCACCGGTGTCCTTGATTTTTCTGTCCCTTTTGGATCCCTTCCCGCTCTTCCCAATCCCCTTGTAGCTCCGGAGTATAAATCATCACCTTCATCATTTGGGTCATCCGTATCAGCAGAAGCCATTGGATGTTCAGTCTGATATTCAAGCATCTCTTTTACCAGATCATAATTAATTTCAAACTTCTCCAGGATTTGAGTCGCCAGGTTATCTTCGTCTCTCAAGATAGAAAGTAGTAAATGCTCCGTACCTATAAGTGCACTTTTGAAAATCTTGGCTTCTAAGTATGTTATTTTCAGTACTTTTTCTGACTGTCTTGTCAACGGGATATTTGCCAGATTCTTAACATTGCTTGTAGCTGTTCCCTTTGTTGACTGTTCAATTGCCGCTCTCAATTCTTTCATGGAAAGACCAAGCTTCTTTAAAACACTCACCGCAACCCCTTCTCCCTCTCTGATCATCCCCAGTAAGAGATGTTCTGTCCCTATATAGTCGTGACCTAATCTCAATGCTTCTTCCCGGCTTAGTGAGATAACCTCTTTAACTCGATTTGAAAATTTTGCCTCTTTTGACATTTAAAATCTTTTTGCTAAGCAAGTAAAAGTATGTGATATAAAAAAAATCTCAACATTATAAATGAAAAAAACATGAACATTTAAACATTTGTTCATTTTGCTCAATTAATCAGTAAATACTTTATAATTATTTCTGATTGTTCAAAAAAGATGCCGATAGTATTTGCCGACTGTTCGGACCTTCGCACATCAATAAATCAATGATGCTCATATTAGGACTAAATTCTCTTCCAAATAGCTGTGAATACGCTACAGGAGTATAGATTTTTCGATTAACAAACGATTCCTTAGGTGAGATTATATCCAGAAAATTCTCTTTGCTGTTTTGAAAACGCTCTTTGGAATATATTACTTTGATATCTAACCGCAATAATTTTAACGTCAGATCAAGTAAATCTCTATTCAAATCAATCAGGAATTTGTGTCCTTTGTGCAAAGAAATATGAAAATCATCAGAGAAATAATCAAAGAAAGGAGCTTTGCCATAAGTTGAATAGATGGCTCCCCAGTGATCCTTCCTCCACCGCTGATTTTGATCAATTGTTACATCTTCTATTCCCATCCCAACGGAATAATTAACAGGGATGATTAGGGATAATATTCCATTGGCAGATAAGATGTAGCAACGATTGCGATATGTCTGCTTTTTAAAGACATCAATCATCGGAATCTTAATCTCTTCTGCCTGAGAAATGAGTGAATAATACTCAAGACTTGCTAAGTAGTGAGATTCAAGTATTATCTTCTTCATTAAATAATACTTGAATCCCCAAGACCTTCTCTTACAACTTCCGGGACTTCGTTCGTACAATCAACAACAGTACTTGGATGTATTCCACCGGGGCCGCCATCAATTATCACATCCACTTTAACCTTAAATTTTTCGTAAATTACTTCAGGATCAGTTAAATAATCACTAATTGATGTAGTAATAATTGGGTTACCTAGAATATTTACGATATCTCTTGGAATATTATTGTCAGGAATCCTGATTCCCACAGTTCTCTTTTTTGCATTTAAAATTTTAGGGACTTTTGAAGATGACTTTAAAATAAAAGTATAAGGTCCCGGGAGAGTACGTTTCATTAACTTGAAAATCGAAGTATCTAAATGTTTCGTGTATTCAGAAATATGGCTCAGGTCATAGCATATAAATGAAAGGTTAAGTTGTTTGCTTTTGAGACCTTTAAAAATTCTCAACCTTTCTAACGCCCTGTGATTGAAGATATCACATCCAAGTCCATATACCGTATCCGTTGGATAAATCATCAATCCTCCTTTTCTCAGTATATCAACGATGTGATCAACTTTTGACCGTTCCGGATTCTCTTCGTACAGTTTTATGAACTTGGCTTTCAAATAATGCTGAATTTAGGTCGAATGATATAAAAAATGACTGACTTTTTAAAATATAGTGTTTGAATACTATCAACTAAATTTGTGTCATGTCAAGATTTCTAAAGAACAGATTCTCCTCCTACACGCTTGCAGATGATGCAATTAAGGGCGGATACTATTCATTTTTTAGAACTTTTCAATCCAGACAGGAAACTGAAGTGCAAGTGAAAGGACACAAAGTTTTGATGTTTGGTTCGAATAGTTACTTGAGTCTAACGACTCATCCTAAGGTAGTTGAGGCAGCAGAAGAAGCGTTGAAGAAATATGGTACAAGTTGCTCCGGATCTCGGTTCCTCAATGGCACTACTGATCTTCATGAAGAATTGGAGGAGAGATTAGCCAACTTCCTGCATAAAGACCGGGCTATCGTTTTCAGTACAGGCTTTCAGGTGAATCTCGGTACCATTCCTTCGGTAGCACACAAAGGAGATGCAATCCTGCTTGACAGATTAAATCATGCTTCAATCTATGAGGGTGCCAAACTGAGTGATGCATCCACCGTGATATTTCGTCACAATGATATGAATTCTTTGGAGCGGAAGCTGATGCAGCTAAAAAATGTCAATTACCGGCTCATCGTTGTAGACGGAATTTTCAGCATGGAAGGAGACATTGCCAAACTTCCGGAAATAATTGAACTGGCTGAAAGATATGATGCTTCCGTAATGTGCGATTGTGCACATGCAGTTGGAGTCTTGGGAGACCACGGAAGAGGTACACCGGATCACTTTGGGTTAACGGACGAAGTTGAGTTAATTGGCGGAACATTTAGTAAGTCTTTCGCTTCTCTTGGAGGATATATTGCCGGCGATAAAGAGACGATCACTTTTATTAAGCATCACGCCAGATCTTTGATATTCAGTGCAAGTATGACTCCGTCATCTACCGCTGCAACGCTTGCAGCTTTAGATATTATGGAGAGCGATGACAGCCATAGGCAAAAGCTTTGGAATAATACCCGATATGCACTGGACAAACTAAACGACCTTGGATTTGATACCGGAGACTCTGAAACTCCGGTAATTCCGATCTATATCAGAGACAATGAAAAAGCCTATCGAATGACTGTCCGGCTGTTTGAAGAGGGGATTTTTGTTAATCCTGTGGTGGCACCGGCTGTGGCACCGGAAAGTACACTTATTCGTTTTTCACTCATGTCAGATCATTCGTTTAAACAGATCGATTTTGCGATAGACAAAATCACAAAAATTGCTCAGGAAATTGGACTTGAGTTGCACATTAAAGTTGCTTAATTTTGAAAGTAGCTTTAACCGGTTCAAATGGCTTTTTAGGAGCACACATTGTTAAAAAATTTGTGGATGAAGGACATGAGGTCATTGCGCTGGTAAGGCCCTCCGCAGATACCGGTACGCTTGATGCACACGATAAACTTTACATTGAAAGTATTGATTATAAAGGGAACTTAACCAACCGGTTTTTAGAAATTAAGGAAAAGTATGGTGAACTGGATCTGTTCATTCACAATGCAGGCGTAACAGTAAGTTTAAATCCGGTGGAATATTTTGAAATCAACACAGATTTAAGCGAAAAGATTGTCAAATCGGTTGAGGCTTGTAATTGGATAAAAGATTCCGGAAAGATTTTACATGTCTCCTCGCTTACAGCCCGGGGGCCGGTCGGGGTTAATAAGCCCGTATCAAAATACGGGGAGAGCAAGTTGAAGGCAGAGACCTTCTTTAAAGAGAGCAAGTATGAGCACTTAATTATACGTCCAACTGCCATCTACGGTGCCGGAGATTATGCCTTTCTTCCACTCATAAAAGGAGCAAACCGCAAAGTATATCCATTAACAAATTCGGAACAAAAAATGAGTATGATTCATGGAAAGGACCTTGCAAACATGATTCTGGTAGAGTCAGCAAAATCTACCGGTACTTTACATGCTGCTGACGGTAAAACTTACTTGCATAGCGAATTCGCTTCTACCCTATCCAAAATTCTCAATAAGAAAGTTTACACAATTCCAATCCCTACCTTTTTAAGTAAGTTGATTCTTAGCTTATCAGATGTCTGGCATAAATTAATCAACAAGAGGCCTAGTATTACCAAAGAAAAATTTCTCGAAATTTCCATGGATTGGAATCAACATGAATATGATGAAGTTGTCTATTCTCAGGTTCCATGCGAAGTAAGCTTAGAAGAGGGATTCAAAGATGCATACGATTTTTACAAAGCAAAAAAACTCATCTGATGTCATTACAAATTGAGGAAGTTAGTTCAAAAAAAGATTTAAAAAGATTCATAAAGTTCCCTTTTCAATTGTACAAAGGGAGTGCTGCATACGTTCCTCCCCTGATTGAATTTGAGATGAACACACTTCTGAAGGAGAAGAACCCTTCTTTTGAAAACGCAGATGCTCGTTATTGGGTCGTTATAAAAGATGGCAAAATTGTTGGCAGGATAGCAGCTATTGTCCTTGATCATGAGCTAAAAGAAAAACAACTGGCAAGGTTTGGATGGATAGATTTTATAGATGATTATAACGTCTCGTCGCTTCTTCTTGATACGGCTAAAGAATGGATTGAAAATAGAGGAGCCAATGCAATTCACGGTCCAATGGGATTCACGGACTTGGATTTTGAGGGAGCGCTGACCGAGGGGTTTGATGAATTGGCTACTCAGGCCACCATATATAACTACCCATATTATATCGATCATTACAAAGAATGGGGAATGGAAGCTTCTGTCTCATGGACCGAGATGAGGGGCGGGGTACCGAAAGAAGTCCCCAGAAGAGTGAAACGAGCGGCATCTATTGTAACCGGCCGTTTTAAACTTTCAGTCAAAAAATTTAAGAAAACGAAAGACCTGCTTAAATATGCAAATGGTGTTTTTGAAGTATTAAATGCCTCTTATGCGAATCTATATGGTTATCATGCACTCACACCAAAGCAAATTGACTATTACATTGATCAATATTTTAGCTTTGTTCGAAGAGAATATATCTGTATTGTGGTAAATGAAGACGATAAGGTAATTGGTTTTGGCATCTCCCTTCCATCCCTTTCAACCGCTTTTCAAAAAGCAAAGGGCAGCCTTTTCCCTTTCGGATTCATTCATGTATTAAGGTCTTTTCTTTGGGGAAAACACATTGATTTATTCTTGATTGGTATTCTTCCCGAATATCAGAAAATGGGGGCAATAGCCCTTATTATTGACGATCTATGTTCTACATACATCAAAAAGGGGGCGAATTGTGTATCCAATGGTCCGGCATTAGATGACAATCATGCTATTCTTAATTCCTGGAGAGAGTTTAACCTCGAACCAAAAATCAAACGAAGTGTTTTTCTAAGAAAATTCTAATTTTGCACCTTACAAATAATATAACCACCACAAAATCGGATACTCTTATACTTATATGAGTAATTACTCTGATATAATTTCATTTTTACCATATAAGAAGCCGTTTCATTTTGTAGATGAACTGGTTGAATTAAGTGATAATCAAGCCATTGGTAAATACAGAATCAAGGAAAATGAATACTATTTTGAAGGACACTTTCCGGGAGACCCGATTGTACCCGGTGCTATTCTTGGAGAGATCATGGCTCAGATAGGCCTGGTTTGCTTAGGAATTTATTTATCCAAACCGGAAGAAAGGCCCCACGTCATGCCGGCTTTCACGAGTATGGAGACAGATTTCCTGTCTTTTGTAAAACCCGGCGATCTTTTGACGATTCAATCGGAAAAAATCTATTTTCGATTTGGGAAACTAAAGTGCAGAGTTTCATGTAAAAAAGAAGATGGTACCGAGGTGGCTAAAGGAAGTATGTCAGGTATTATTATCAAACAAAATAAATTGAATTGAGAAATAAGAGAGTTGTTATAACGGGGATTGGAGTCGTTGCTTCGAATGGAATAGGGAAAGATGCTTTTATGCAGGCACTTAGGGAGGGGAAGTCCGGAATCAAAAGGTTGGAAGAACTCGAAAAACTGAATATCAAATGCCAAATTGGGGGTGTTCCTGATTTGGCATCCATCAATCTGAATGACTTTCTTCCCAGGTTGTTTGTGGAAAAGATGACTAACAGGGGCATCATTTACGCTTGCTTATCAGGCTTAGAAGCCTGGAAAGATGCAGGACTGGCACCGAATGATGATGAAGTTGATTACTCCTCCGGAATCATTATGGGTGCGGGTGACCTCACTTGCAGCAGTTGGATTAATAGAGAATTTCCTACTTACTTGATTGATCGTGGAGAAAGTAGAAAGCTGGGTTCAAGGACCATTTCAGAGAGTATGAACAGTGGGGCAGCGGCTTACTTAAATAGCCTCCTTGGTCTGGGAAACAGAGTTCAGGCAAATTCTTCTGCCTGCATTACCGGATCCGAAGCAGTGTCAATGGGGTATGAATACCTTCAAACAGGGAGGGCTGAGAGAATGCTTTGCGGGAGTACCGAAGGCGATGGAAAATACATCTGGGGAGGGTTTGATGCAATGCGGGTACTCTGCAACGACTCAAATGATAACCCCGCTTTTGGCTCAAGGCCAATGAGTTCAACATCCTCGGGATTTGTCCCTTCGGGCGGGGCAGGAGCCCTCGTGATAGAAACACTGGAAAGTGCCCGAAATAGAGGAGCAAAAATTTATGCTGAAATCCTTGGAGGGCATACTAACTCCGGCGGGCAAAGAGGAACAGGAACAATGACGGCTCCTAACTCCGAGGCAGTGGTCAGATGTATCAAATCAGCCATAGAAGCAGCAGAAATTCAACCTGATGAAATAGACCTTATAAGTGGACATCTTACCTCTACTAAGGGGGACCCCATAGAAATTGAAAATTGGGTAAAAGCCTTGAATAGAAAAGGAGAAGACTTCCCGATGGTCAACGCCCCCAAATCAATGATTGGCCACAGCATTGCAGGAGCAGGAGCCATTGAGTTGGTCGCTTGTGCTCTTCAGATAAAAAATAACTTCATTCATCCGAGTTTAAACACGGAAGAAATCCATCCGAAAATTTCTGATAAAATTTTTGGGGGTTGTGTTCCACAACATTGCCATGAAAGGGAAGTTAATGTAATAATTAAAGCAAATTTTGGGTTTGGCGATCTAAATTGTGTGATCGTTTTAAAAAAAATTACGTAAAATGAACATGACTATTACGCAAGAAAACGTAAAAACTGACCTTTTAGAGATAATCAGGTCTTATTTGTCCGAAGAAATTGAGGCAAGTGAAATAAGCGGGGATAAGCATTTGATCAATGACTTGAAAATCAATTCTGCTCACATCGTTGATATTGTGCTGGATATTGAAGATAAATTTGATATTATGATTGATGATGATGCCATCGGTAAGATGAATACCGTGCAAGACTCTATTGACATGGTGCTCAAAAAAGCAGCCTAAGTTTCCCCTTCCTTACCTACTAGTCAGCTAGAATAAAAAAGAAATTGCCATTGTTGGTGGCTAGTTTTATTTCCAGTGGAATATTCAAATTATTTGAAAGAATTGCATAACTCTTCTTTTCACGTGGAAATTGCTTTATTGGAGGGAATATAAGTTTGTAATATGAGCTATTTTTCTTGCTGTTCGTATCTTCCAAATTCATTCTGAAATGATATATTCTATTTGCTATATAAAGACGAGTTTGTTCTCTAATTGCAAGTTTTGTTGATCTGGTGTAAAAATAGGTGCCCAAAGCATCTGTGAAATGAGGTCCTTTCCTTAAAAAAGAAGAAAGCTTGTACTCATCTTTTTCTTTGTGGTACGTCCTTACCATTATTGAATCAGCCTCATAATCAAACTCATCGAACTGACTATTCGATTTCTTACTGCTAATAGTAATTCTCTTTGCATGATGCGGCTGAAGCGTCCGTGAGTTAATAAATGACTCAAAGTCTAAATCCAAATTGGCGAATATCTTCAACCACCCTACGGTTTTTAAATTGAATGAAACACGATAGTGCGCTACCTGATCAATTGGATGCATTTTACTGTCCACAGAAATACGAGCCTCCCCGATTTTGAACCACCCATATTTTATCTTGTAATCCAATTTTTCTCCCAGAATGAACCGAATATCATGAACATGTTCCTGAGAATATCCGATTAGACTTGCTAGTAAGATAAGATTTGTAAAGAATGTTTTCAACTGACCTCTACTTCCCGATTAAATCAATATAAAACCTGTGTATTTGTTTTATGATATTATCCCAGCTCACATTTTGAGCATAATTAAGTGCGTTTTCCCTCATTTCCCTGTAATGGGATTTATTGTCAATCAGAAGGTCAATTTTTTCATTGAATGCTTTCTCATTTTTCGGTTCAAGTAAATATCCCGTTTTACCATCCTGAACAATATTTTTCGGGCCTCCTTCATTTGCTGCTAATACGGGAAGCCCGGAAGCCATGGCCTCCAAAACTACATTTCCGAAGGTGTCCGTAAGTGAAGGAAAGACAAACATATCGGCTGACGCATAAACTTCAGAGAGTTGCTTACCTATGAGTTTCCCTGTGAAAATAGTTTTCTCCGGATCCGATTCCTTTTCCATTTTCGATCGCTCCGGTCCTTCTCCTGTGATTAGAAGTAGTGTATTCGGTCGAAGAATGTGGCTGAGCCGGATAAGCATATCTGTCTCTTTATAATGAACCAGCCTGCTCACAAATAGGATCTTCGTCTTCTTCCGGCCTCCCCATCTGTCAATTAAAGCTTCAGACCTGTGATGTGGATTAAATTTTTTACCGTCCACCCCTCTTCCCCAAATTCCTATTTTATCGGGATCAGTTCCTCTCTCCACTAAAAACTCCTTCATTGACAAGGTGGGGGCTAAGATGAGACTTGCTTTTTCATACAGACGAGTCAGTTTTTTATCCAAAAAGTTTCGTATCTCAGACCGAAACGGAAGCCATTTCAGATAATCAATGTAGCTGCTGAAATGAGAGTGATAAATCGTAATATTGGGTACTCCGTTTCTTATTGAGTATTCTGTCGCATACTTTCCAAGCAGCGAGGGAGAACTCCAATGAAGCAAATCAGGGTTGAACTCATCCAGGATTTTAAAGATCTTCTGTCGCTTACCCGGAATGGCAAAAGGGTAATCTTTGGCATAAGGAAACTTCAGATGGGGACAGATGACAACTTTATATTTAAAATTGCGCGAGGAAGGGGGGACACAGGTAAAAAAGAGGGCTTCAATTCCTAACTCATCCAATCGTGAAATTATACGGTAACTTGTATTAGTTACACCGTCTGTATTTTCCTTTAGGATATCAATAAAAAAGGCAATTTTTACTTTTTTCATAAGCAGACCAAAGTCTTTTTAAAAATCTGGCGAAGGTTAGTATTTTTTGAATAAAGAGCTGTGAAATGACAGAAATTAACAACTTTGTGTTTTTAAATCTTTGTGGTGTCCAACTCCTCTTTAGACAAGCGGCTCCTGTTTGTAACACATAAATACCCGCCATCAACCGGCGGGATGCAAAAGCAAAGCTTTGAACTCATTGAATATGCAAAGAAAAACATTAAAACTTCATCCATCATTTACCGCAGCAACTATCCAAAAATCTTTTTCTTATTATCTGTTACTTTCAGGTCATTTTTTAAAGTGCTGGTTGACAGAAGCATCAAGCTTGTCCATGCAAATGACGGCCTCATGGCGCTTTTCTTAACTCCATTGCTACTTATCAAAAGAGTGAGACTTTGTGCAACGGTTCACGGGCTGGACGTGGTTTTCGATTTTTCTCCTTATCGGTGGTGGGTCAGAAGGTGCCTTTCAAAATTCTCTTTTCTTATTTCCGTTAGTGAAGCAACATGCGAAGAATGTGTGAAGATTGGGATTCCGGGACATAAAATACACTTCATTCCCAATGCGGTGGAGCTGCCGGATACGATCAAAAAGGATGCTGAATTTAGAAATTGGATTGAGGAGAAATATGAGGTTTCACTGGGAAATAAACTTATCATATCCTCTGTGGGGAGGCCTGTTCCCAGAAAGGGATTCGGGTGGTTTGCTAAAAATGTTCTCCCGAGCATTCCCCATTCGGTCTACTTAATTGCAGGAACAGAAATGGAAAGCAGCGGCGTAATGCTAACATTAAGAAGAATCTTACCACGATCAATTTTTGAGAAGCTTTGTAAGATGCTTGGCGTTCCTTTGGATACCATTGCCTTAACAGAAATAGCCAAGAAGGGAAATCAGTTAGTTCTGCTGGGCAAGATATCTAAAGAAAAATTGCTTCAGACCTATTTGCATACCGACCTGTTTGTAATGCCTAACCTTCATGTAAAAGGAGACTTTGAAGGATTTGGGTTGGTAGCACTGGAAGCCGGTGTCTCTGGGGCCGTATGCCTTGCAGCTGATGTTGATGGAATTCCTTCCGCAATAAAGGATGGTGTGAATGGTTTTCTCCTCGAAAGTGGTAAGCCCGATGTTTGGATTGATAAAATAGCCAAGCTGTCTGAAAAGGATGAAATCTCCAAAGCAAAGAAAAAATTTAAAGCAGATCAAATCACATGGGATGAGATAGGGGAAAGATATTTGCGCTTATTTGAAGCTCAACTCTTCTGATCCTTTTCCACTTTCATAAATACTCCTCCGAAACTTACTAAGGCGGTAATCAGAGTAAACAGAAGGCTCAGTGTGATGCTCAGGTTAGCGTTGATACCAAAGTATGGATAGCCCATAAGGAAGATAAACTCCCTTGAACCAAGCCCTCCTATTGTAAAAGGCAAGATGGAAATAAAAGAAGAGGCTAGAAAAAGAACGGAATAAGCAACAAAGCTCTTTTCAACACCAATTGCAGACAAGATGAGCAATGCACTCATGATTTGTAACAATTGAACACCCAGCGATAGCATCACGGACTTTCCAAGTGCCGGAAGAAATTGCCTGAAAAAGCATTGGGTAAGAATGAATAAAACCGGAAAAACAAGTATTAAACAGATAATAGCCGGCATCCTGATCCAGCTTAAGAAAGAGGAGAGACCTAAAAATAAAAACCCGATGCCGGCCAGAAAAAGAAGGGAAACTAAACCCGAAATACGATCAATCAGGCAGGCTTGGATCAGATGCTTTACTTTGAGGCCCGACTGCCTATTCAACAGATATATTTTATATCCGTCTCCTCCGATGCCGCCGGGAAGAAAGAGATTATAAAACATTCCAATCCAGTAAAGTTTAAGATTAAATCGCTGACTTAGGTTCAACCCAATAGCACTAAAAAACAGGTTCAGTCTGAAAGCACTTATCACCTTGCTTGCGATGAAGAAAAATGCTGCGGAGATGAGAAATAACGGATTAGAAGCTAAGACAAGCCCCGCTACCTCTCCGAGATTTACCTTACTGAAGACGAACCAAAGAGCAAGTCCCGATAAGGCAAACTTAAGAAGTGTCCGGTAGGATTTTTTAAGTTTACTCCCCAACGAAAATCTCCTTAATGCGGTATGTAGCCTTGTTTTGACTTTCAAAATAGGTTCTCACCACAAGCTCTGCAACGATTCCGATGGTAATCAGTTGAATCCCTCCGAGCAGCAGCGTTATTCCCAGGATGAGTAAAGGCCTGCCCCAGATATCCTCTCCCGTAATTTTCAAGACCAGCAAATAGCCATTGATCAACATTCCCAGTAAAAACAACGCAATGCCTGTTACACCAAACAGATGCATGGGTTTTTGAAGATACTTCTGAAAGAAAACCATCAGCATCAGATCACTGATTACTTTGAAAGTTCTTCCCAGACCATATTTGGACTTCCCATGAATTCGGTTATGGTGCCTGACAGGCACTTCATCCAGTTTTGCTCCCTGAAGCTGTGCAAGCACGGGAATAAATCGGTGGAGTTCTCCATAGAGCCCGAGGTTTTTAGCAATCTCCTTTTTGAAAACTTTTAGCGTACAACCGTAATCGTGAAGGTAAACACCTGTCAGCTTTCTGATCATCGCATTAGCGATCTTACTCGGAATCTTTCTCAGGAACATTCCATCCTGACGCTTCGTTCTAATTCCTGCAACAACATCCAAATCCTCCGCCTCCAGCTTAGCAATCATTGCAGGGATGTCAGAAGGATCATTTTGTAAGTCTCCATCTAAAGTAACAATATAGTCTCCGTCAGCCTCCGCTATGCCTCCGGCCATAGCAGTTGTCTGGCCGTAATTTTTATTGAAAATAACCGCCTTGGTATGCGTGTCGGAAAATTTCTTGATATGCTCAACCGTCTTATCGGAAGAGCCGTCATCGGCAAAAACTAACTCATAATTCCAGCCCTCCATTGCGTCCTGAACGGCTTGTATCAGGGGTTTGATGTTATCCTCTTCATTCATAACCGGGATGACCAGGGACACTTTTTTAGACATGATTATCTGAATATTTATCCATTAAACTTTAAATCTACCCCTCTCCAAACTTGTGACCGAGAAAAACTATTTGATAACATCCGTTGTGTATGAGTTCCGGGCAGGCGAATATAAAAATTCCGAAAATAAACCTATTTTAAATGACTTCGAAGTTATCTCATTATTCGTAATCATTCATATTGTTGTCCAAAATTTAAAAAAATCAAATGAAAGCAATGAGGTTGGCAGGAAGTTTGGAACCTGCCGGTTAGCAGAGACCAGCCAAAGCCTGTCAATAGAAAGTGGAGAAAAACAATTTTTTGGAACGATAGTAAAAAATTATTTATTCATATCTCAGAAAACATTTACCCATACCTGACCGGTGAAAAACGTACTTTAAACGAAAATAAACCGCTTTTTACCTCAACGAAGACAGGACAACAGACAATACCGATTTCCTGAATCGGAAAAAAAATCAAAAAAAATTAATATGTTTTTTGTATATTTGATTTTTATAGCACTATCTTTGATTTTTTAAATCTAATAAAACATAATTCAAAATGGAAAAGTTATTAAGGATATACCTCCTTCACATGGCAAGCAGGGTTAAGCGCAAGGGCTGCACAAGTCAGAAAAAT
>JACONI010000051.1:0-9923 GCA_014323825.1 Ekhidna sp.
CAGCCCTTTCGGCAGCGTGTGTGACATGTTCTCTGTGTTCATGATGTCTTTTGGTCTTTTTTTATTTAACGTGCTCATAATACAATATATTTATGTTTTAAAAATGCAAAGATATACAAACATTTTAACTTGTTGTATAAATCGTATCATTTTTTGATTTTTTTAACAAGAGAGTCTTTCCGTGCCGGGATTGCCTGCTGAATATTTTATTTTCAGGAAGTATGGGTAATTAAGGCTGATCTTAACTTTTTTGACAATATTGAAGTTAAAATTATTACAGTTTGAATCTGTCCTGTTTTTTTGGCAGTTTACATATAAAATAAAATAACTGATTTGATAGTTCAGCAGAACGTCTCCCTTAAACCTTACAATACTTTCGGAATTGACGAAAATGCGGGTTTTTTAGCTATCGTTGACTCAACCGATGATTTGGACGAAATCTTCGGTTCAGGCAGCTTTAGATCACAGCGTAAAATGATTTTAGGAGGCGGTTCTAACGTTCTGTTTACCAGAGGATTTACCGGGGTCGTTGTGAAGAATGAAATAAAAGGTATTCACATTTTTAAAGAAAGTGATGCTGAAGTATTTGTTTCCGTTGGCGCAGGAGAAAACTGGCATCAGTTTGTACTTTGGTCTGTTGAAAGAGGTTTTGGGGGGGTTGAAAATTTATCCTTAATTCCCGGGACTGTAGGGGCGGCACCCATGCAGAACATCGGTGCTTACGGCACTGAACTCAGGGAGGTCTTTCATTCCCTGGAGGCTTATGAAATTAAGTCAGGGAAACTCATTACCTTTTATAAAGAGGATTGCAGGTTTGATTATCGTTACAGTGTATTCAAAGGCGAGTTGAAAGATCAATTTGTCATCATTAAAGTAAACCTTCGCCTCAAAAAGAATCCTGAGTTTAATCTTTCTTACAAAGGGGTTCAAGAGGCATTGACTCAAATGGGAGTATCAACGCCTACATTGAAAAATGTAAGTCAGGCGATTATTAATATTCGACATTCGAAACTGCCCGACCCTGTGGATATTGGAAATGCAGGGAGCTTCTTTAAACATCCTGTCATTGAAAAGCTACATTTTGAGGCTTTGGAAGCACAATTTCCGGATGTTAAATCGTACCCCGTTGATGCTGACAGTGTTAAGATTCCGGCCGGATGGTTAATAGAGCGAGCCGGGTGGAAAGGCTATAAAGCAGGCGAATTTGGGGTTCATGATAAGCAGGCACTTGTTCTTATTAATCTTGGCAATGCAAGAGGCCGTGATATTTTCAAACTCTCCAATCAAATTCAAAAATCCGTTCAGCAGCAGTTTGGAATAGAACTGGAAAGAGAGGTAAACGTCATCTAGTATTTGGAAACCGCACCACGACCCGGTATCTAAAAAATCGGGGGGAAGAACTGCCGGACTTTTTTTATAAACTAAAATCAGTATTGCGATGCTCCCTTCATTTCACCTATAAGTTTAAAGAATACTCCGGAGAGGTACGCCTAATTTCCTGCCAAGTTTCGTTAAGTCATCCACTACAGGGTCTAATAGATCAATTCCATTTTTTAACCTTTCTTCGGTCATCTCCCGCTCCGGGTCTCCCGGAATCAACACCTTCTCGGCACCCTCAACGATTTCGGATTGCCTGAACCGACCAATCCAATTGTCCATATGGCTTTTGAATTCGTCTCCATCTCTGAATGCATCAATTCGCATAGCCCCAAAGAAGTGGCCAAGCCCCTCACCTACCGGGTCGGGTGCCGGATCAATAAATCCAACAAAAGGAGGCACCCAAGGCCCGTAATTAGCTCCTGAGAGTATTGCAGACAGAATATCAACAACAGCCCCAAGGGCATAACCTTTATGTGAGCCATGCACTCGATCCCCTCCAAGCGGCCGCATAGCTCCGCCGTTCATTAATCCTCCGGTATCTGTGGTAATATTTCCTTCTTTATCCTGAAGCCATCCGTAAGGAGCATCCTGTCCTTTTCGTTGAAGCACTTCCAACTTTCCGTTTGCGGCTGTGGTAGTGGCCATGTCAAGCACAAAAGGAGGCTGACTTCCGGTGGGAATAGCTATGGATATTGGGTTGGTTCCCAGTAATCTTTCTCTGGAGAAAGTGGGGGAAACAAGAGGACTTGCGTTGGTTAAAGAGATTCCGATACAGTCTTCCTCAAGTGCCATCATTGCGTGGTATCCGGCAATTCCGTAATGGTTGGAGTTCTTTACGGCCACCCATCCCGAACCGACCTCTTTCGCTTTTTTAATGGCCAGCCTCATGGCATGAGGCCCTACGACAAGCCCTAGTCCCAGATCACCGTCCACTACCGCTGTTGATTGGGTTTTATGTACGGTTTTGATGTTAGGTTTCGAATTGAGACGGTTCTTTTCATTGAGCAGAATGTAACCGGACAACCTGGCCACGCCGTGAGAATCTACTCCTCTAAGGTCTGCACTTACTAAAACTTCTGTAGCCTGAATTGCTTCGCTTTCAGGACAGCCAATCTTTAAGAAGACTTCTTTTGTGAATCTCTTGAGCTCTTCAACTGAAAAAATCATACACTGAAAAATTTACCTTTTTGAATCGCTGCAAGGGCATTGAAAAGAATCCCTTCCTTTAGTGCATAAGTTGAAACACGAAGAGAGGATAAAGAAAACTTTTCAATGAGATAATTAATCAGGATGCAGGCTGTAACGATCATGTCAACACGCATTTCGACCATTCCCGGGATTTCAAGCCTCTGTTGTCTGCTCTTCGTGATAAGTTCCCGAAAGATAGCATTGAAAGCATCTATATTGAATGGCAACTCCGTAAGGTTTGCATCTCCGGGAATTTTATTTGCTTCACAATAAATATCATTTAATGTATCAAAAGTACCGGAGCAGCCAATTAATGTGGAAGGTTGATGTATTTGGTATGCTTCAAACAGCAATGCCAGTTGTTCATCAAAAAAATGATGAAGATTATTTATCTCATTTTCAGTAATAGGGTCTGAATCATGGAATTTCTCAACCAATCGTTGCCCGCCTATTTCAAAGCTGTGCATCCAGTAAGCCCGGTGCTTGTCAGCAATGATAAATTCAATACTGCCTCCTCCTATATCCATGATGAGTGATTTTTCTTCACCCAAATCCATCGCCTTACTTACTCCTAAGTGAATGAGCAGGGCTTCTCTTTTCCCTGAAATTATTTCTATTTCAATCCCGGTAATTTTTTTGATCTCCCGAACGAATGCTTTTCCATTTTTTGCATTTCTGATCGCACTGGTTGCCGTCCCGTAAACCTGATTTATTGCGCTTTGATCTATTTTCTTTTTGAATTCTTTCAGTACTGCAACAGCACGACCCCATGCTTCCGGTGTGATCTCATCTTTGTTGATTCCCTTTTCCCCAATTTTTACCGGAACTCTTTCTTTATATAAAATGGAATAAGCTGCTGCGGACACTTCTGCCTCCATAAAATGGAATGTGTTCGTTCCTAAATCAATGACCGCTACTTTCATAAGTGGTGCAATTTACCCGAAAATTTAGGACATGGATAGTAAGGAAGCGGCAGCTGTGAATACAAGAAGAGATGTTATCATCCAATATTTTAATCATCTTTATTTTCAAAGCACATTCGGTTCTTTCCAAAAATCAGTCAAAACATTCCCTTTTGCTCTTTTTGATCCTTTGTTTTATGAGGTCTTCCCGATTTGTCTGATGTTTCTGTAGCCGGGTACCCCTTCCTTTTACAAACTAATAAAATATCAGTAATTATATCAAGGAGGTTTCGGAAGAATAGCTGTATTTATATCATGGATTATTTCCCTCTCTTAGTTGAGAGAATATATTCATTTTTTATTGTGCGAATTGAGCCTTACTAAGTTGCTTCAAAGAAATGTCCAGATACTTAGGATTAGAAAACATGGATATTTTTCGATCACTCCATGTTTTAAGTTGGCTAACAACAATTTCACGATTCAATGTCTTTTTTTGTTGAGAAATAAAGTCAATTGAAGAAAGCAACTCAAGAGCAAAATCCGAATAAAACCCGTTAAGGAAATCAATCGTTTTTTTGGCTATGGTTTCTAATTCAGGTTTTTGTTCTACGTATTTTATCACATCTTCATAACCATCTGCAACAAGTGTTAAGGGGTCAAAAGGTTTTTTATTCATATCGCTGTAGCCCATGATGTAGCTGCCGTTTAAAGTAGTTAGTAAAAATCTAACCTTGCCGGAGTAGGGTCCGTAGAAATTGGGTTGATATGTTAATTTGAAATATTTTTTTGCGCCAAATCTTTGCAGAAAATAGGTGACTTTTTCACTTGAGAACTCGGAGGCATATTCACCATTCCGAACTAAGTCATACAGAACAAATAAGAGTAAAGCCCTGGCATCAGTGATCTTTACTCGCTCCTTCTTCAGTTTTTCTTTGATTTGAGTTGTAGGTTCGTAAACAATGACTTCAATATCCAAATTTTCCAAGTGACGAGCGATCGTTCTTTTAACCTTTTCCCATTCTAAACCACCGTTCCCAGCACCTAAAGGCGGGATTGCAATGCTCTTGATGTTGTGGGTGTGAATAACATTCAATAAGTCTTCTAAACCCTTTTCAATGTATTGGTATTCTGACGGTTTTCTCCAGTCTTTTTTTGTGGGGAAATTTATGATGATTTTCTCACCCGAACTGACATTTTCATCCTTGGTAACAAAGAGTTTTCCAATTTCCACCTCTTTATCTTTGCAGGCTTGATGATAGGCTTTGTAATTATTCGGGTAGGCTCTCTTGAATTGAAGTGCAATGCCTTTACCCATAACACCCACAGTATTAACCGTATTGATTAAAGCCTCTGCATCACTGTCTAATATATTTCCCGTCTTAAACTTTATCATGATTATTGGTTAAAAGTATGCATTTGGTATGACTTTAATAGGCGTTTTATCTATTCCAAAATTAATGAGTTTTTGTTTTGAAGTTTCATTGTAGCATCCGAATCCGACTATAAATTGGGAAGAGATATCACCACCCACCAAAAACTCAGCTTGTTTTTTACGCTTAGTCTTCAGGTTTTCTTGTCCTCCCCAATAAGGTGTTTTCACCGCCTTCCAATCTATAATTTGGGGTAAATCAGAAATTTTATCGCTGTTGTAAAATGTAGTGAACCCGTCAGTAGCATGGCCATCCGAAAAATAAAAATTCAAATCCGAATTGGCAATAGATTGAAGAGAGCATACCAAATAGACTATATTCTCAGGTTTATTGGGCTTTGGAACAAAATTTCCCCCTTGCTGAATGACATAGAGCATGGGCATTTTTACACCAAAATAAAAAGGAATAAAATGTCCAAGGGTTATGGTCTCAATGGTATTAGACTTATCACCATTGTCAACAGTAACCTGCTTTGAACTCCGAGTGTTAATTAAGCCGATGTCACCAATTCCAATAAAATCAGGATTAGCATTTTTCGAATCTTTATGAGTTACTCCATTGTCAAGTATATGAGGAATATTCTCTATATGCAGGATTCTGTAAATATTTACTTGCCCCAGATTCATTTGGTTAGATTAACCCTTTTCAAGATGCCAGGTAAGAAATCGGTTCGGTTATTAATTCGTATTGCCAATGATACCTAACAACTGTAAACGTAATTATATTCATTTCTTCTTGTCCTTACGAGTCTAAAGGATTTTTAATGGAGTTGAAATGATTTTTGATTGAGTGTGTGTGCCCCTGGGGCAAGATTAGAATGGCAAAAAAAGGTAACATAGGTGTTTATTACAGCATGCGGCAAGCAGAATAAAGACAGCCCTGGCATTCCTGTCCGGGCTGTTTTTATTTTTTTAGAAAGGATAATGTATTGTAAATGCACTTTTTGGGAGAATATCATTTAGCAATGCTCAAATATTTAGGTTTGACGTAGTCCGGCTATTCCTCTTATCTTCCGGCAGCTTCCATCTTTCAGTAACAAATCGAAATATTTACTCCGTTAGGTTTGACGTAGTCCGGCTATTCCTCTTATCTTCCGGCAGCTTCCATCTTTCAGTAACAAATCGAAATATTTACTCCGTAGTGCAGGCGGTCGATATTGTGCTACTTCTTTAAATCGGTCTTTAACAGTATAATGTATAAGAGGTCTTATGGATGATGGTCTGTCGTTTATGTTCACATGCACTGACCGAGGCTGTGAATCATCTAATTTTGCCAACAGACCGGAATGAACATGTAGCTCACCGTCAGTTTGCTTGTTAACAATAATATCATCAACCACAATTCCTTCATCTTCCAGTTTCTGGTCTTTAATCAACTTCTCAACTATTGAGGAGTCAGTTCCATCCGCAATATGAATAGAAGTTCCTAATTTCTCTCTGCATTGATTGATCATAAAATATAAAGCCACGTCCGATAGTCCGTCATGCCAGTATCCACCACCAATATCGCTATGCACTCCGGGAAACCATACCTCAAGGATACGTCTTTTCCGAGGCTCTTTAGGTGTTCCCTCATGATTGATGAGTGTTGGTGTGAAAGATACCCTGTCTTCATCAAGTGATACAATGTGAACAGCATTTTTTACATTCTCATGCAAAGTTCCATTTTCAAAAACAACATCACTGCTTATTTTTTCTCCTTTGCGATGAATGCCGTCCATAGCAGCTACAGTATCAAACACACCAAGAAAATCAACTGTGCAGTCTACATTTTTATGTATTAGCGTCGCAACGAATTTCCGGGCTAGTGCGGCTCCCCGGCTAAATCCGAAAACTACTATTTTGTCTTTACGACTATCATAGCCACTCTTTTCAAAATCTTCTATGGCTTCGGTAAGTATTCTACGCGCATCTCCCCAAGACGGGGCTAATCCCTGATTCACATATTGCTGAACCTTTGTGATTAATGTGCCCAATAATGGCACAGAGGATAAATTTGATTCACGGGTACCGATACCGTTGTAGTAATGTGTTATTTGATCATCACCTTTCGCTGTTTTTGTTTTTGTACGGTCGGTTAAAATACCTCCTCCGAGCAGAATATGTAATTTCAGGATATTGCTTATACTCTCATCCTCTATATAAGACTTACTATCACTCGGTTCGTTACCGGTACCGTCAAAACTGAATACAATGGTTTTGGAATTAGCCATTTTAATATTTCTTTAGTTTAAAGTAATGTTTCATGATCCTTAAATTTTTCTGCTTGTGGAGTTATCCTGAAACAGTTTACATTTTATTAATTTACAATCTTATTTCAAATTTACACTTTAATCTTAGATTTTGTAACTATAACCAGAGAGAGGAGCAGGCATCCTAAAAGTTCGGCAGGACTTTCAAACGGTGTTTTTATTGTGGTTATAAAAAAACAATGATACTTGGCAGTATCACTAACTAATCTCGTTAATTGGAATTTTCTAGTGAACCGGATATTCAGAAAACTGCCTATAAACAATAAGCAAAATTACATGAATTCAATTAATTTTTTATGTAGAATAGCCTCCCGCCGCAAGCTTTTCTTTATCACTTAGATTTACTTTCGCTGCAATCTGATGATTATACTTTCTTATTGCATCACTTAAAGTAAAAAGTCTAATAAGTGCCCATATACCAACACCACCTGCGGTGATATAAAATAAAATCTATAGCCCAATTTTTCCTAAAGAGCCGTAAGACCATCCAAAAATAAATGCAATAACCAAATTGC
Source organism: Ekhidna sp. (assembly GCA_014323825.1). Classification (GTDB taxonomy): domain Bacteria; phylum Bacteroidota; class Bacteroidia; order Cytophagales; family Cyclobacteriaceae; genus Ekhidna. Next base: position 7,667 of record JACONI010000051.1, read on the forward strand.
TGTTGGGTTGGCTCTTCTATTCTGATAAATCATTAATTTACTCGTATCCATTATACTGATATTTAATTTTGGATTTTATTATAAAAAGTATGATTTAAAAATCATTCAAAAAGACATCATATCTTTGTTATCCAATAAGTCGGGGGTTAGTCACAACCTTTAAACGCCCGATTCAATAAACTAACTACATGGACAAAAAGAGTAGAAATTTTCTTTATAAATATCTGAATAATGCATCTCCAACCGGCTTTGAGGCGGAGGGCCAAAAAATTTGGCTGGATTACATCAAACCCTATATTGATGACCATGTGGTGGATACTTACGGCAGCGTATACGGAGTGGTTAATCCGGAAGCTGAATATAAAGTAGTGATTGAAGCACACGCCGATGAGATCAGCTGGTTTGTAAATTACATCACGGATAAGGGATACATCTACGTGGTCAGAAATGGAGGTTCTGATCATCAGATTGCCCCTTCTATGCGAGTGAACCTTCATACCAAGACCGGAGTAGTGAAAGGTATTTTCGGATGGCCTGCTATCCATGTCCGGAAAGACAAAGAGGATAACCCGACACTAAAAAATATTTGCATTGACGTAGGAGCGGCCTCCAAAGAAGAAGTAGAGAAGATGGGCATCCATCCCGGAACCGTCGTGACATTTCAAGATGAACTTTTTGAATTAAATGACAAATACATCGTCGGAAGGGCATTAGATAACAGAGCTGGCGGCTTTATGATTGCTGAGGTTGTTCGCAGGATTTCCGAAAAAGGCATTAAGCTGCCATTCGGGCTGTATGCTGTAAACTCGGTTCAGGAGGAAATTGGTTTGAGAGGAGCAGAGATGATCTCCAGGCGCATTAAGCCGGATGTTGCGATTGTTACGGATGTTACACACGATACACAATCACCCATGTATGATAAGATTACCAGTGGAGATATGACTGCCGGTAAGGGACCTGCTGTTACTTATGGTCCTGCCGTTCAAAATAATGTTCGGGATATGATCCTTGAGGTGGCAGAAGAGAAGGAAATCCCTTTCCAGCGAATGGCTGCCTCCCGAACAACCGGTACTGACACGGATGCTTTTGCATACTCGGATATTGGAGCAGCGTCGGCGTTGATCTCTTTGCCGTTAAAATACATGCACACTACCGTAGAGACGGTGCATAAAGACGACGTTGAAAATGTCATCCGATTGATTTATGAAACAGTGATCCGGGTCAAGGACGGTCAAGATTTTACCTATTTTAAATGACAATGAGCAGCCTCCTGACCACTACTGATCAGATGGGACGGAAGGTTACTTTTTCATACCCTCCCGGGCGAATCGTATCGCTTGTCCCCTCTCAAACTGAGTTTCTTGTCGATATCGGGGCTCCTCTTGTTGGGAGAACGAAGTTCTGCATTCATCCTCAACCTGAAGTGCAGGAGATTCCGGTCATCGGAGGTACTAAAAACTTTCGATTTGAGAAGATTAAATCACTTCAACCGGATCTTATCATTGGGAATAAAGAAGAAAATTATAAAGATAGAATCTTAGCGTTAGAAAAAGACTTTCCGGTCTGGATGAGTGATATCTATACGCTGGATGATGCCTTTGAAATGATGGGTGCCTTGGGTTGTTTATGCAATCGTGAACGTAGAAGTCATCAGATCATTTTGGGTTGTAAGGGAGCGGTTGAGCGTATTAAAAATACAGGGGGAGGAACAGTAATCTACCTGATATGGCAAGATCCATGGATGGCAGCAGGCAAGCATACGTTCATAGATCATCTGTTAACTCAATTAGGGTATGAAAATGTGATAAAAGGGGATCGTTATCCGGTGCTCACTAATGAAGAAGTAACGGACTTAAATCCCGATTATATTTTTTTAAGTTCCGAGCCCTACCCCTTCAAGAAAAAGCATCTGAACTCAGTAATGGATCGATGGCCGCATATTGAGTGCCGGTTAGTTGACGGAGCGCTTTATAGCTGGTACGGAAGCAGGCTGAGAATGTGGAGCTAAGCCCATAAGGATGGTACATCATAAAACACATTCATAAAAATAGTCCCGCACTAGGTGTGGTTTGAAACTATATTCAAAGGGATTTTTAAGGAACGATTATTTAAACTCATTTACCTAATCAAAAGGAACATATTCATAAAAATTACAACTAATATTTTCTTCCTTAAACGTGCGCCTGATTACCTCAAGCGAATGGGTGGAGTTATCTATTCCAATCCATTTTCTGCCAAGTTGATCCGAGACTTTAAG
>JACONI010000051.1:10073-10172 GCA_014323825.1 Ekhidna sp.
TTATGATCTTTGGCCAGTACTTTTTTTCTTGGATTTCCATTTTTTGACCATTCAATTAAACCTTTGCTATCCAAATCATCCAGCACCTCTCTGCTGTAC
>JACONI010000051.1:10192-37738 GCA_014323825.1 Ekhidna sp.
CATAGTATAAAATCATATCTGAGTAATTACCATACGCATTTCTTGAAAAATTTTTCGGATTACATTTAATCCTCGTTATATCATTTATAAAATTTTGATAACCAAATACCTCATCCATAATGATCTTCACATAGTGCCCGATTTTCTTATCAATGTGCAGATAAATGCTTCCTTTGTCTGACATCAGATTTCTTAATAGAAATAGCCTTTTCCTTAAAAATTCGAGAAATTCACTATCAACCAGCTTATCCGAATAAGCGGTTTGATCTTCAATTGAATTAAAATCCTGACCTGTCCCAAAAGGGGGGTCTATATAGACCAAATCAATAATACCCTGATGCGTCTCTTGTAATTTTTTAAGAACGGCATAATTGTCTCCAAATATGAATTTGTTCAAAGTTGAACTTGGAGTATCTATCTCCCGAATTTCTCCAAGCTTGTATGAGTAGATAACTTCCAATTCATCACATTTATCCGAATAATGTAATGAACAATTTTTGGTTTTTCTATGATAAGAAACCTGCGGTTCCTCAGCAGTGGAGTTATTATTTAAGAAACTTTCAAAATCATTAACTGTAATTCTGTAACTCTTATTGATCTTGACCGCATTCAATTCCCGGTTTTTAATATATTTTGACACGGTTTGCCGGGTAACCTTTAAATTTTGAGCGACATCTTCAACGGTAAGAAATTCCGACCGGCTCATATTCAACCTTTAATTTTACCACGAATTAACTTATATTAACTTAAAAGCACAAGTGACATGTATTTATTTTAAAATATGGCATGCAACAAATGATATAGCATACGTCTCAATCTGAACGATAGACCAGCCGCATTGAAATCCTGATCATACTGATTTTTTTCAATAAGCACATTGAACAATCTCATTTTTGTCTGAATGACAATACCTCTAAATTGCATGCATGCACAAGTTATTTCTATTGGCTTTATTAGGTTTTTCTTGCTCCGTGCAGGTAAAAATCATCCAGCGTCCTTACACCACTTTTGACAGTTATCAAACCTGGTGTTGGATTGAGGGATGTGAGGTGATTTATCAGGGCCCTTCTGAATATTACAATAAAAAAGTCATCAATGAGCTTTCCAATGCCATTGCTTTTAACATGTTCGAAAAGGGATATCAGCAATTGGATGAAACTGCTGATTTGCTCGTGAATTTCACCTTAATTATGGAAGAAGATTCAGTACAACTTGATAGAGATTTCCCCATTGGCGGCGACTTTAAGAAGATTGACCAATCCTGGGTTTTAAGTTTCTATCCGGAGTATTACCACTACCTGAGTGGAAGTTTAATCATTGATATCATTGACCGTAAAACATCTGAATTGATTTGGAGGTCTTATGCCAAAAAATATGTGGAAGTAAATGCAGAAGTAGAAAAAGACAAGATTTGGAAAGGTGTGGCCAAGGCAATGAAGAAGTTCCCGAAAAAGAGTAATCAGTAGTTTTCTTCTCGGTTAAATAATTTTGCCCTCCCGTGAGCGAGAGAGAATAAGAGTTGATCAAACTGCCTAACGGCATCGGAGTCATTCACAAACAAGTATCGGATACAAAGATTACCTCCGTATTCACAGTTCCGGCATTACCAACGATATAGAAAGGCAGACAGTCGGTGTTTTTGAGGGTGATCCTTTCGGCTCCAAGCCCGACCGGAGCTGCTGCCAAACCACCGCTTACTAAAACTCCTGCGGAATTAAGTCCAAAGGCAGTGATTTCTCCACCCCATTAAAGCATTCGCTTTTCAATTTCATTGATAGCAGGTGCGAGGTGTCACTTACCAACATTTGGTTTACGGTGGCTGCCGGCTTTTCAGTCAAACACCTTTCTACTTCCTTTTGTGAATATGAATGAGGAAGTTGGTCATTCATTAATGTGTGCTTTTAGACAGGATTCTGAGGATTTTTTTGACTAAGTTAATAATTTCACGGAGTAAATATTCGTTTCCCAAAGTGCCTGTCTTCTATCTTACTGACGATCTGATATTTCCACCTGTATCAGATGCAGAAGAACCGGTTGTCTGGTGGATTCCGGATCCACAATTTGTATTTTCTCCGGAGAAACTTCATGTATCCGAATCAATGAAACGCATCTTAAAGCGAGGAGAATTTACTGTTTTTTACGGCCGGGACTTTGAAGGGGGTCCCGTCCTGAAATAGGTAGCCACCAAAAAGTGTCAAAATGAAAGAAGAACAAAAATAGTCAGCACTACCATCTGGCGTATAAGTTTTCTTTGATTGAAGAGTTCATTTCTAATCAGGAGAGCGTGTAATCTACAGAGTACAAGCATGGCGTTCCGAGGGGCAGTTTAAACCACATAAAAAGAGAAGTTTTGAATGAGTTGGGTTATTATCGTATGTTGGATTCGATGAACAAACGTTGGGAGATACCCCGCTTAGCTCGGAAGAGAAGGCTGAGCAGATCAAAGAAGCGTTGGAACTGGTGCTGCTGAAAGTGGCGACTTTAGAGCCGCTCATAGATGTAGCCGAGGATCAACCCAATGTTGATATTAGAAAAAAGGCTGGTTCCAAGCCGTCGCCATCCTGCGGGTACTTTATCCTGACAGCGGCTTGGCATGCCTATGTCAACTGCTTAGAAAGAGCCGACAGGTGTATTATCAGGCTCAGCCCCTTGAAAAGGAGCGGGTAGGGTTTGCTCGTGTAGTAGCTGAGCTGGTGACGGATTTACGTACCTGGGTGCGCAATCCCAAGTTAGGGACGCGTAAACTGTTGCCTTTACTCAATGATCAGTTGGAGAAACAGGGCTTACGTGTGGGGAGTGCTCACCTCTTCCATATCATGGATAGCTATGGGCTTGAAAGTGCGTCAAAGAAAGCGCGGTAAGGCACGGACTACTGACAGTGCTCATAGGTTTCAGCGGTAGAACAAGGTTGCATTAAAGGAATCAGAGCAGGTTAGGGTTAGTGATATGACCTCTGTGAAGGTGAAAGACAAGTTTATGTATCTGAGCCTGATTACCGATGCGTATTCTCGCAGGATTATGGGCTGGTTGCATGAGAGCCTGTCAGTGGAAGGGCCTGTGAAGGCGTTGATGAGGGCTCTTGGTAATCAACGGTCTTCGCAGGGCATTAGCTATTTGTCACAGTAAACAGGGCGTGCAGTACTGCTCCCATGCTTATGTGAATATGCTCAAGACTTACGGCATAGCCCTCAGCATGACTGCTAAAGGCAACCCGCATGAAAATGCGTTATCCGAACGGGTCAATAGTCTTTTGAAGCAGAAGTATGGCTTGGGGAAAGTGATGGAAGATGTAGATAGGGCCAGGCAGCTAGTGGGTCAGGCGATGGCTTCTTACAATGGGAAGCGTCCGCACCACAGGCTGGGAGGTCATACACCTGAACAAATGCACGGGGCAAACAATTGGAAACAGGATTTAGCTCAGGCGGTGTCAAGCTCAGGCGGGACTAAAAAAGCACCTGTAAAAGCAGACCAGGACGAAGATGAGCGATGACAACTCTTTGAAGGACTAGCAGAGGGGGCTGTCACCGAAAGAAAGGATTACACTAAAAGATAAAAACACAAAGCAGGATTAAACCCTAGCCTGTCTACTTCTCCCGGGATTACGGTAATCAGGGTAAAGTACAATGGGGATTATGTAGTATTATTGTAAATTCATAACAGAATGAAGTAAAAATCTGTCAACTTATTTTAGGATGGGACATAAAGCGTTCTAGGGTTCTTGCAGAGCATTCCAGGATTATTTTTTTCCATTGAGCAGGCATTTTTATTCGATCCGGGATCGTTTTTGTCCGTTCCGCAGGCAGTTGCTGCTGCGGATTTTCTTTTTTATTCATTTCTCATGTACCACAGATTAGGAGTTTCCATGAAATATATTACTCTACCGAAAATGCCACTTGAGTTTGATCCCATGCCAATGTTACCTCTCCGCTTTCTGATACATCAATTGTAAATACTTCCACCACTTCATCCGTCTCTTCAGTTGGAACGTTTATTCTCAAAACATCTTCAGATTTTTTATAGTCGTATGCACCCCACCCGTTCCACTTCTTATTGAATATAATGGTCCACTCGTCTTCGTTTGGAATTGTAAAAAGGCCGTATTTTCCCGCTTTCAATGTTTTGCCGTCAATTGTGACATCTTTCGAGACTTCCATCCATGTTGTCTCATTGGCTCCGGTTCTCCAGACTTTTCCATATTCCACCAACTCGCCAAAGATCACCCGGCCTTTTTTCGAGGGTCTGCTATAGTCAATGGTAATTTTTGTTTCATTTACAGTGGCGGATACCTGTGCCGGAGGGCTGGGCCGCTGGCTTTTATCCTGCTGAGCGGTCACACTCAATACCGTTGCAACAGCCAGTGAAAATAAGGTTAACGTTTTTATTGATTTCATTTTTATCTTTATTTGATTTATGTTGATTGAACGAATTTGGTTTTATTTTGTTTACTATGATTTATTGTAGCAATCAATGACCATAGAAGAAGCACAGGAGACAGTGGATGAGTGGATTACTGCCAAAGGTGTTCGTTACTTCAGCGAACTCACCAACATGGCTATACTCACGGAGGAGGTAGGAGAACTTGCGCGGCTGATGGCAAGGATTTATGGGGAGCAGTCGTTCAAAGCATCTGACAAAAATCGGGATTTGGGAGATGAAATGGCTGATGTTCTATGGGTGCTGATGTGCCTTGCCAATCAGACCGGCGTGAATCTTACCAAAGCACTGGAGAAGAATCTGGAGAAGAAGAATACCCGGGATGCCACCCGTCACAAGGAGAATGAAAAACTGAAGGGTTAAAAAGAACTTTTAACCTGTTATTTTTGGCCGGAAACGGGTATTGCTGATTTTTTACGGACTTATTCAAAAAGATTTTGCCAAATGTTTCTGATCAAAGAAGCTCAAATAGTCAATGAAGGAGAAATTGAAGTCAAGGACCTTCTTATTAAAAATGATCTGATTGAAAGAATTGATTCGGGAATCTCATCCGCCTCAAAATATCAGGAAATTGATGGCAATGGTTTGTATTTGTTTCCCGGAGTCATTGATGATCAGGTTCACTTCAGAGAGCCCGGACTTACTCATAAAGGAACTATTTTTTCAGAGTCCGGAGCGGCAGTTGCCGGCGGCGTTACTTCGTTTATGGAGATGCCCAATGTGAACCCACCAACAGTGACGCAGGAATTGCTCGAAGCCAAGTATAGGACAGGTGCAAAGAATGCACTTGCTAACTACTCCTTCTACATGGGCAGCACCAATGATAATCCGGATGAGGTGTTGAGAACGGATCCTAAAAATGTTTGCGGCATTAAAATTTTCATGGGGTCTTCCACGGGAAATATGCTGGTTGATGATCAGGGGATATTGGAAAATATCTTTAGAAATGCCCCTATGTTAATCGCTACGCATTGTGAAGATGAGGGAACGATTCAAAAAAATACTGAAGAATACATCGCAAAATACGGAGATAACATTCCATTTAAACTTCATCCGCTCATAAGAAGCGGGGAGGCGTGCTATTTATCTTCTTCTAAAGCGGTTGAATTGGCTCAAAGGAGCAATACACGTTTACATATTCTGCATATTTCCACAGGTCGGGAGACCCGTCTTTTTACAAATGAAATTCCCCTTCGGGAGAAGCGAATTACTGCCGAAGCGTGCATTCACCATTTATGGTTTTCCGATGACGACTATGAAGAGAAGGGTGCTTTTATAAAATGGAACCCTGCGATAAAAACAGCAAAAGACAGAACCCAAATCTGGGAAGCACTATTAGATGACAGAATCGACGTGATTGCCACTGATCATGCACCGCATACATTAGAAGAAAAACAAAACCTTTATACCCAAACTCCATCCGGAGGGCCTCTAATCCAACACACATTGAATGCCATGCTGGATTTTCATCATCAGGGAAAGATTTCACTTGAGCGTATTGCGGAGAAGATGAGTCACGCAGTGGCCGATTGTTTTGAGATAGAACGAAGGGGCTTTATCCGGGAGGGCTATTTTGCGGATTTGGTGTTAGTAAATTTAGATAAGCCATGGAAAGTTGAAAAGGATAATATTCTTGCAAAATGCGGATGGTCTCCCTTTGAAGGACATTCGTTCAGATCTTCCGTTGAAAAGACTTTTGTTTCCGGGCATTTAGCCTATTCAGATCACAGGCTGGATACATCTAAAATGGGACAGCGGCTTACATTTGACCGCTAAAATTCATTTGCAGATTTATCCAACCACATTAACTTTACCTTTCTTTTTTAAAAGAGAATAAACGGTGGTTGTAGCTCAGTTGGTCAGAGCGCCGGATTGTGGTTCCGGAGGTCGCCGGTTCGAGACCGGTCTTCCACCCTCTTGAAAAAATAAGTCCCGGAAACTCCGCAGTTTTGGCATAAAAAGTTCAGAGTTTTGAACGGCAAAAGCCGTATGTGCTAATGCCTGACGGGCATTCGTTCAAACTTCTTACTTCTGTCAAACAGGTAGCGATAGGTATGGTGTGTCTTGATGATATCACCTCCGATCTGATTCACAACCGCAATCATCTTCGGATTAAAATCTCCAATCCAATTCATTTCCAAGTGCCTGTACCTGGTGTAGGTGTCCTGTACCATTGCACGAGTCGCCATAATAAGTGCCCCGTCTACTCCCTTACCCTGATGAGCCGGAGAGATGCCAAAAACCAATCCAATCATTTTGGTATTCGTTCTCATGATTTTGTGATACAAAAACTTAAGCTTACCAATCAAATTCAACTTACCATTAACATACTTGAATATTTGATTGAGTTCAGGAATATTAATGTAGAATCCTACCGGTTTATCCTTGTGATATCCAAACCACATAATTTTTTCATCCATGATTGGCTTCATTTTTTTGATAATGGCCTTTGCCTGGAGGGGGGTCATCTCCGCAACTCCCGGGAAGTGTGCCCATGCCTCATTATATACGGTTCTAAAATCTTCCACATACTTTCCCAATTTCTTCTTTTCAATATGTCGGAAGTTGTACTCGGGATCTTTATTTGCAATTTCAGCTTTTTCATAAAGTCGTTCACCTAATGGGCCCTGAACCGGACGGCCAAATGTAAACTGTTTGAAGTATATCTGAAATCCGTAGTTTTCAAAAAGATCTATGTAATAGGAGAAGTTATAATTGCATTGATAGTTGGGCTCCAAATCAAAGCCGTCAATCAGAAGCCCCCACCAGTTGTCTCTGTCTCCAAAGTTGACGGGGCCGTCCATTCCTTCCATTCCCTGCTCTACGAGCCATTTTTTGCCCGTATCGAAAAGAAGGTTCGCTGCCTTTTGATCATTGATACATTCGAAGAAACCTACACCTCCGGTTGGCTGGTCATTATTTTTTTTTGCTGTTCGGTCATTTACGAAGGCCGCTATTCTGCCGATAACCTCTCCTCGTTCGTTTTTAAGTATCCACCTGGTACACTTGCCGTGTCTGAAGTATTTGTTGACATTCGGATCAAAAACCCCTTCAATGTCTTTGTCTAAAGGCCGAATCCAGTTGGGCTCATTCTTGTAAAGCCTGACGGGGAGCCGTAAAAATTCTTTTGCCGTTTTCTTGTCCTGAACCTCTACAATCTGCATAAGAAGAGTTTTCGCAAATAAAAACACTATTGATAAAATGAATGCTCAACCACGAGACTATGCAAACAAAACTGAGCAAAGAAATAATCAATTATTTATAATAATTGTTAATTCCCTTTATTTTATCGCTTCACAAACTTCAGCAAACGGCCGTCCGGCAGTTGTATCAGGTACAGGCCGCTGTGCAGAGAGGCTGCATCTACCTTTACGTTTGTGGTACTTTCCATCATTAGCTCCCCGCCCACACTCAGGATGCGAACTGGGCTTTCCACGGGAGACTGCACCTCCACGTAACGGCCCGAAGGGTTGGGAAAGACCACTGCTTCCAATGCGTCGTCCGACACACCCAAGGCTGGACATGGTGTTGTAATCGTCACCTGCTGCGTCTGTGTGGCTGTGTTGCCTGCCTCATCTTTATACGTCCACATGATAGTGGTGTTTTCGGTAATGGGAAAGTCGGTGACATTGTGTGTAACAATGATTGCCCCGTCATCGCAATTGTCTGTGGCGGAGGGTGCTGCATTATTGAGATTATTTTCAGTGATTTGTGGACAGGCTGAAAACGGCGACAGGGTTGGTGCAACCGGCACCGGATCGATGGCATCATTCAGCAGCTTGCGATCTCCTGAGATGGACCATGAGTAGTAATTGACGAGCTTTTCCCTTGCAGTCTCCCCTGCGCAGGTGTAATGATCCGGTGCGGAAAAAGTAATGTTGGTGGGGATTTGGGTCTCTTCCGGTGTTTTGGTGCTCCACCCGTTCAGGAGCTTATCGTAGTTTTCGGAAGACATGGAGTTATTGCCGAAAAACAGGTTTTCCATACTCGTCACGCTGCTGATGTCCCATTCGCTAAGGTCTTGGTTGAAGGCAGAAGCATTACTAAACATGTCCCGCATATCCTTCACATTGCTCACGTCCCATTTGCTGAGGTCTCCGTTGAAGGCAGAAGCATTACTAAACATGTCCCGCATATCCTTCACATTGCTCACGTCCCATTTGCTGAGGTCTCCGTTGAAGGCAGAAGCATTACTAAATATGTCCCGCATATCCTTTACATTGCTCACGTCCCATTTGCTGAGGTCTCCGTTGAAGGCAGAAGCATTACTAAACATGCTGGTCATACGTGTCACATTGCTCACGTCCCATTTGCTGAGGTCTCCGTTGAAGGCAGAAGCATTACTAAACATGCTGGTCATACGTGTCACATTGCTCACGTCCCATTTGCTGAGGTCTTGGTTGAAGGCAGAAGCATTACTAAACATTTCGAACATATTCGTCACATTGCTCACGTTCCATGTGCTAAGGTCTTGGTTGAAGGCAGAAGCATTACTAAACATGTCGGACATATCCATCACATTTCTTACGTTCCAGTTGCTGATGTTTCTGTTGAAGGCAGAAGCCCTATTAAACATACCCCTCATATTGGTCACATTTCTTACGTTCCAGTTGCTAATGTTTCCGTTGAAGGCAGACCCTGCAAACATTCCGAACATATTTGTCACTTTGCTAACGTCCCATTTGCTGAGGTCTCCGCTGAGGGAAGAATTCTGGAACATGCCGAACATATCTGTTACGTTTGAAAGGTTCGGGACACCTGCCTCATTGGCAATGGAGAGATTGCTACAATCCCTGAAAGCATAGAACATGGAAATAAATGCTATATCACCCCATTGTTGGACGGAACGTATCTGCCCCGCAGAGGTGCTGTTCCCTTGAAAGTAGATACGCGGAAACGTTCCGCTGATGGTGACGGTGTGGGTACCTGCTGTAGCGTATTGATGGGAAGCATCTCCGGTGACGTTGTTATCCGTATTGCCGTCTCCCCATTTTACGGTGTAGCTGTAGCCGTCTTCTGTGGTAGGGATGGTAATGGTTTCGTTAGGAGTTTTCGTCTCCCATGTGGTGATGAAGGGTTTGGGTTCAGTCTGCGCCTGCCCGTAGAAAGCGAGTAGAATTGCAGAAATAACAAGAAAGGTACTTTTTTTAGATAAGATTATACTATAAGGGGGGGGGGGCATTAAACTAAGCCCGTACAGCCCTTTCGGCAGCGTGTGTGAGGTGTTTTTCTTATTCATGATGTTTTTGATATTTTTATTATTTAACGTGCTCATAGCTCATTTTATTTTGTATGAAATGCAAACATATACAAACATTTTAACTTGTTGTATAAGTCTTAAACTTTTTTTGTTTTTTTGAGAAATTTTTGTCTTGGAACGGCTTACCTGCCAGTCTGAAAGGTTTCCGAAGGGCTTTTCCTTTAATGAATTTTGATTTCTCCCGGCATCCTTGCCTGCAAACCCTGAAGTTGCTTCAGATTTTGTATCTGTTTTACAAGCGGGTCCATCTCTTTACCAAAAATTAATTCGCTGACTTCTGAACTCATTTTTTCGATGAACTCCTCAAGAAAAGACTTTTCTTTAGGATAAAAAGAAACAGTATAATCATCTTCAATGCCGGCAGCACTTACAGCTAAATCTATTGCATCATTGAAACTTCCAAGTTGATCGATTAACCCTTTTTCCAGAGCCTGTTCGCCGGACCATACCCTTCCTCCGGCATATTTTCTGAGTTGTTCCGGTGTCATGCCCCTTGCATCTGCCGCTTTTTGCGTAAATGTTTCATACCCTTCCTCCACTCCTCTCTGAATAATAGCTCTTTCGCTGTCTCTCAGTGGCCTTGTCACCGTATAGATGTCCGAATGCTCCCCTGTTTTTACTACGTCATGTGTTATTCCTATTTTATTTTCTAAAAATTCTCCGATGTTGAACCACATTCCAAATATTCCGATTGATCCGGTTATGGTATTGGGCTGTGCAATAATGGTATCAGCGGGCATGGCTATGTAGTATCCGCCGGAAGCTGCCGCAGTGGACATTGAGGCGATTATTGGTTTTTTTCCCTTCGTGAGCATTAACTCTCTCCATATCATGTCCGAGGCTGTCATACTTCCTCCTCCCGAATTGATTCTCAGCACAATTGCTTTTACCCGGTCATTTTCCCTGGCCTTTCTTATTTCTTCGGCATACGTTTCACCAACGATTCCTTCCCGTCCTCCCATCACAATATCTCCTTCTGCCACGATGACAGCAACCCGATTTTTTGAATATTTCTTTTCAGCGTTGATTGCCCGGCTATATTCCTTCATTTTCATCAACTTCAATTTCTTTTTTTCTGCAATTCCCAGTTTTTTCTTCATCACAACCTTTAACTCGTCTTCATAGCCTGTCTTGTGGATTAGTCCATAATCCACTGCGTCCTGTGGAAGGCTTACCTTCATTTTATCCGAGATTTCTTCCAACTCACTTTGAGTCTTATTTACTGTTGAAGCGACATTCTTCAGGTATTGCCCATAAATGCCTGTAAGTAACTCTGTATATTGAAGTTTATTTTCCTCACTCAAATCTTTTCTGATATATGGCTCAACATAGCTTTTGAATTCCCCTACTCTGAATATCTCCGGCCTGATGTCCAGTTTATCAAACATTCCCTTGTAAAAAGTGACGTTAACGCCCAAACCATTGAATTCTATTGCCCCCGTTGGATTGACAAAAAGACTGTCAGCTACGGAAGCAACATAATAATCGGATTCGCTTATATATTCTCCATAGGCATAAACAAATTTTCCGGATTCTTTAAAATCAATTAACGCATCTCTTACCTCCTGTAGTGCAGCATAGCCGCTTGCGAGGTACATTGGCTTGATGTAAATGCCTTTTATGCGATCATCGTCTTTTGCATTTTTGATTGCAGCAATGATATCAAGGAGGCTATGAATTTTTGGTGTATTACCGAGTGCCTCAATCAAAGGGTCTTTAATGGCTTTTTCTTCCATTGCACCACTCATCGGAAAATATAAAATTGTATTTTCTTTCACTTGCGGTGTCTCCTTCCCGGAGGTGGCAGCTATGACTCCCGCCAGAAGAAGAACCCCGATTACACTAAAAATGATCAACCCTGTGATCGTTGCCAGTAAATTTCTTAAAAAAGCCATAAAATATTTTTTGAACTGTTTATTTTGTTATTAAACTCACAAAAATAAGTTGAAGTTTCAAATTAAATTCATAACACTTATATGAATGGAATTTTTCTCCTTGCGGGGAGCAACATCGGTGACCGTCTTAAACATTTGAGAGATGCCGGGGCGTTACTCATAAAAAAGGAGATCACCATCATTGATGAGTCAAGTATTTATGAGACCGCACCATGGGGTAAGGAAGATCAAAACTGGTTTTTGAATATGGTTTTGCAAATTGAAACTTCGTTGGCCCCGGATAAGCTGCTCCAAAAAATATGCTATGTAGAAGCTGAGCTTGGAAGAATAAGGAAGGAAAAATGGGGTTCACGGATCATAGATATTGATATTTTATATTATCACGATCAAATTATAAAAAGTGAGCATCTCATTATTCCTCACCCGGGCATTGCTGACAGGAAATTTACATTGGTACCACTCGTTGAGATGCGCCCTTTAGAACTACATCCTATATCAAAGAAAACCCAAACCGATCTGCTTGCGGAATGCGCTGATTCATTAGATTGCATCTTAACTGACTATATGCTCTAAAATGAATTTATCAGAAGGAATTTTATTAGTGCTGGCCGGAAGTTTCGCCGGTTTTGTTAATTCCGTTGCCGGAGGGGGGTCTTTAATCACCATCCCTCTTCTTATTTTCATGGGACTACCCTCCGCTGAAGCCAACGGCAGCAACAGGATTGCCCTCTTTATCCAGAACATCTTCTCGGTAGCCGGCTATCGAAGTAAAGGAGTTTACGTATTCCCTTTTGCTGTCTGGGTAGCAATCCCCGCAGTAATTGGTGCAATTATCGGCTCCAAGATAGCAGTAGATATCAGTGATCAACTGTTTAATCGAATCCTTGCCATAATCATGATTGTGGTTATGAGTATAACGATATTTAAACCAAGAATCACCGGAACTACCCGGGATTTACTTACCAGGCGAAAGGTCTGGACAAGTATCCCGGTTTTTTTCTTTTTGGGGATTTACGGCGGTTTCATTCAGGCAGGAATAGGGTTTTTAATCATTGCTTCTTTAACAGCCGTTCATGGTTTTAATATGGCCCATACTAACAGCATCAAGGTCTTTGTCATTCTGTGCTATACTTTAGCCGCAGTGATTGTGTTTTATTTAGAGGGCAAGATCAGATGGGAATACGGCCTCACACTCGCCTCCGGAAACTCCGTTGGAGGATGGATTGGCAGCAGGTGGTCAGTTGGAAGAAGTGATCGGGTTATCAGAACCATTTTACTCGTGATGGTAATCAGTATCTCTATCAAGCTATGGTTTTTTAATTAGCAGCATTGGGAGTAGTTATAAAACAAAGTTTTTGGGGAACAGCAATTGCTTATTTAGGAGTCGCAGTTGGTTATCTGAATACGCTTTACTTCCGTGCAGAGTATTTAACCCTCGAACAGATCGGTCTATTCACATTGGTTACTGCTCATGCGATGATGATTTCCCCTCTTTCATTGCTGGGCACATCAAGTTGCTGCATAAAGTTTTTTCCGTCTTTTTCAGGTCGTGATAAAAATCGCTTCTTCAGTTTTCTTTTTCTGGTAACAATCACAGGAAACGGAATTATACTGTTAGCAGGTTCCCTTCTGAAAGAAGTCATTGCTTTAAGATACATTGGGCAAGCTCCGGATTATACTGACTACATCTTTATTGTGGGGGCAGTAATTCTCTCCAATAGTTTATTTGAGTTATTCTTTTCCTATAGCCGGAGCATTATGAAGGTAGTATTTCCATCCTTCATAAGGGATATTTATCTGAGGCTTGGATCGCTAATGCTGATCATAGGCTATGCTTTTTCCTGGTGGAGTTTCAACTCAGCAATACATGGCTTAGGTCTGGTTTATTTAGGTGCATTTGTTTTACTGCTCTTTCAACTACTTAGTTTTCATAAATTTCGATTTGATTTTAGCATCGGGATTATAGATGCTAAATGGAGAATGAAACTATTAAAGTTTGGAGGCTACTCCATGTTGCTTGCACTGAGTTTTGCATTCTACAACAATACAACTTATGACCAAATTACGGCTCATCTCGGGCCTGAAGCAAACGGGATTTTCCAAACGTGTTTCTTTATCGCAGTGATCGTGGAAATGCCAAGAAGAAACATGACCAAAGTTATGGGGCCTATTATCTCAAAAAAGTCTCAGGAAAAGAACAGTGAAGCGATAAAAAGCCTATACCAAAGAGGATCTCTAACAATGGGTGTTATCGGGACTCTTTTATTCATTGGTATAATAACCAATCTTGAAGATTTATTCAATTTTATTCCTAAAGGAGATGAGTTTAGTGCCGGCTATTGGATCGTAATCATTATTTGCCTTGCTAAATTATGCGTTATGATTTCAAGCTTTGCCGGAGAAATAATCAGCTTTTCTCCGCTTTACAGGTATAATTTTGTATTCCAAATAACAGCAACATTACTTTTAATGGGCTTAAATTATTTCTTCATCCCTATTTGGGGCATTAATGGTGCAGGGATCGCATTTCTTAGCACCACCATCGTTCAAATTATTTTGAAATTCTTTTTTGTCGGTTATCACTTCAAAATGTATCCTCTTACAAGGTCACATCTCTCACTCTTCGCCATTGCAATATTGGTCAGTGCTTTTGCGTTCTGGTTCCAAACTAACTCGCATCCGGTCATCTCAATCGCTATACGATCCGGACTTACGGCTATATTATTCATTATCCTCGTTTGCTATTTTAAAGTTTCGGAGGATATCAATCAACTCATTCGATCTATCTTTGAGCGATTTTTTAAAATCAAGCTTTCCTAATGACTGAACAATTCAAAAAGAACTTACTGACCCACGGGCTAATCATTTTTGGATTCTTTATTGTCACTGTTTTTGTCCATTATCCGACGTTTCTAAGTGGAGAAAGGATAAACCAGCATGATATTTTACAAGGTTTTGGAGGGAACCAACAGCTAAGGGAGTATCGTGCCAAAACAGGAGATGAGGCACTGTGGAACCCCAATATGTTTAGTGGTATGCCGGCGTATCTTACTGGGGTAAGTTACCCGGGAGACTTACTTTCGTATGCTTATAAGATCATCGGCTTAGGCATGTCTCACCCCCCTGCTATTCTTTTTATTTCATTAGTAAGTTTCTATGTTCTACTGTTATCATACAAGGTGAGACCTCTCATCGCTGCGGCCGGAGCGATCGCCTTTGGACTCAATGGGTTCAATATCATCAGTATCGTGGCGGGTCATAATGCCAAAATTGCAGCGGTAGCACTTATGCCGCTGGTATTAGCCGGCATCAACCTTACATTCTCTGATAAAAAATGGTTGGGACTTGGGCTTACTGCCTTAGCACTGGGGCTTCAAATTAGAACCAACCATCTCCAAATCACCTACTATCTTCTTCTGATCGTAACGGGATATGGAATCAATCAACTGATCCTGGCTTTCAAAGAAAAGAATTTGAAAAGCTTTGCAGTAAAATCAGGTCTTCTAGTTGTCGTTGCGACTTTAGCATTTGGTGCCAACTATGGCAGACTTGCAACGATTTTAGCGTATAGTAAATACTCAATCAGAGGGAAATCAGAGTTGAGTGCAGATCAGTCAGCCTCTTCCGGACTTGATAGAGAGTATGCTTTTCGATACAGTAATGGGATAACCGAGCCACTGTTTTTATTTGTGCCTAATATCTTTGGAGGCTCCTCCCAACAAGCACTCTCATCAAAATCAGAGATCGCTTCTGCTCTCAAAGCAGCAGGTTATAATCGAACTCAAATAAACCAACAAATCCGGGCAGTTCCAACTTATTGGAGAGAGCAGCCACTGACAGCCCCCTACTATGCCGGTACTTTTACGGTCATTTTTTTCGTTTTAGGAATTTTGATTTTGCCTCGCAATCAAAAAGCTTGGTTGATCGCATTAGTGGTATTAGGCATCATGCTGAGCTGGGGTAAAAACTTTTCGAGCTTTAACTATTTCTTGTTTGATTACTTACCGGGATATAACAAATTCCGTTCTGTCACTTTCACCATTATCATATCCATTTTTTGCATGAATCTGATGGGATTCATTGGCTTAGAGAGGCTTTTCAATTCAGAATGGAATAAGGATGTTCAAAAAAAAGTATTGCTTGCGCTTAGTATCTGCGGCGGCTTTTTAGTATTGCTATTGATTTTTTCAGGTACTTTCACCTTTAAAGGCACAATAGATGCCGGACTCCCTGATTGGTACACAGAGGCACTTAAAAAGGATAGAAAGTCTTTGCTTACCGGAGACACCCTAAGAACTTTAATGTACCTCTTGTCACTCGTAGGCCTAATCTGGGCAGCTTTCAGGAAAAATGTCAAAACATCTCAAATACTAACGGGACTGATCATTTTAATTTTTGTAGATAGCTTCTCACTCAGTAAGCGATTTTTAGGAGAAGAACAGTTTGATAAGGATATTGTAGAAAATCATTTCAAAGCGACTCAGGCAGATCAAGTGCTGATCCAAGCAACCGGAATTGGAGATAGAGTGCTTAACTTACAAAATCCATTTAATGAAAACAGAACTTCTTATTACCATGCTTCAATTGGGGGCTATCATGGAGCAAAGATCAGAAGATATCAGGACCTCATTGATTATTGTTTAGGTTCTGAAGTTCAGGAGGCGATACAACAGCTTCAATCTCAATCCTTGGACTTCTCCTCTTTGCATGTATTAAATATGCTAAATACGGCCTATTTTTATGCAGGGAAACAACAAAATGGTGTTTTTCCAAATCAATTTGCGAATGGTGCAGCATGGACCGTGAATGAAGTAAAAGGAGTAAATAGCCCGGAGGAAGAAATTAGTGCCCTGTGCCGGATTAATACGAAGATGCAAGCAGTAATTGACCAAAGTAAATTTGAATTGCCTGCCGGCAATGGATCCGGGACCATCACACTCCATAAAAAAACACCTAATAAACTGACCTATTCAGCTGATATCTCCGAGGGAGAAGCCTTTGCTGTTTTTTCAGAAATCTACTATCCGGAGGGTTGGAAAGCATATATCAACGGGGAAGAAACAGAAATTTTAAGAGCCAATTATGTGCTCAGGACTCTGAGTATTCCGGAAGGCAAGCATGAGATTGTTTTTGAGTTTAAACCCAAGGTCTATGCAAATGGAAATATGATTATGCTAATAAGTTCTTTTTTGATATTAGGTGGATTCATTGGAATACTATTTGTTGAGTTGAAAGCAAACTAAATCATTTCATTTGTCATTAAACAATCAATCATTTGTTTCTTAAAAAGCTCTTGACTTGGAGATAACTCCAATGGTATGCTAACAATAAAAACGCTCACTTTACTCAGGCTCTTTTCCAGCACTTTTAAGTTTTCATTCACAATAGAATGACGTGTTATCTTAGGTTCCTTTTCAAGGAGCAATGAGTTATACTCATGCCAAACAATATGATTAATAAATGATTGGTATTCATTAAAAATGACCTGTTGAGAAAGGGTAATAGCTCTTGACGGTTCCAGTGGGTCAATACAAAGATTCTGGATATTCTCTTTTGATAGGATCAAATAGGAGTTTACTCTACATGGTTGCTTTTCAACCTTTCCATAAAACTCATCAGGTCGTATTCTCCTTCTTACAAACTGATTACCTCTCAAAGAATGCAGCTTAAATAAAAGCTTGTTTATAAAACCTTTATGATGAAGAATTTGCTTTCTGACTGTGGGATTCTCTTTGATGTTGTAGCCGTAAATCTTAGGATATGCAAGGTTTGGATGAATTTTCCCGTCACCTGTTAAAAAAGCTATGTCGTCCGTAATGAAACTACATCCATAATTCTTGCACAATTCAATTTCAAGTGAGGTCTTGCCAACACCGCCTGTTCCTCTAAAAAGAATAGCACCATTCTTTGATTTTACTGCTGAGGCATGTAGAAGGGAATTATCGGGTTTTAAAAATCCTATGGGAACCATTACAAATTCATGAAACCACTGACCTATTGCTTCCTTGTGATTTGTAAACTGAATATTAAGAAGTTTATTTATCCAGGATAATAGCTGAGATGAATCTCTAATACTGAAGTCTATCCTATAAATATTATTATCAGAAAAAAAGTAAGAAATCGTGACGACCCCTATCGTAAAACTAAAGCCATCCTCATGCAATGCATTAATAGAAGGGTTTCTGCTTGTTACTGCTCTTGCCGCAGAGTTTGCTGCATAGTTTAGCTCTAAGCTGATGTTCTCATCATTGATCCGAGGATATATTGATAGCTCTTGATGAAGAAGCTCACCTTCAAAAGAATCTATCGTACTGACCCTGACTCGTTGTCCAAAAATCAAGTAAGCAGCTATCATTGACTAATCTCTTTAACTTTTTGATAGAATGAAGCATAATTACGGGTGTCCACAAATTCCTTATTCCACTTTGAACGTGCACCGGCCCTCAATTTCTTTTCTGCTAAAATAAAAGTAAAACTTCGCTTGATTTCTTCAATGGCAGGATTAACCGACAGCAAAATTCCACTTTCAGAATCAACAATCTCAGCAACTCCACCAACCTCTGTTGCAACGACCGGAATACCAAAAGACATTGCTTCCATTATACTAACCGGAAGCCCTTCCGATGAACTTAAATTCACAAATAGTGATACATAATGATCGTGATAAAAATTTAACAACCAGTCATTAGAAACTATTCCTTTCAAATATACTTTCAAGTTTTTTGGAACACGGTCTACCATTGACTCAATATTTTTCCTAAGCTTACCATCTCCAAAGTGGTACCACTCAAGGGTAAGGTTAGGATGGTCATGACTAAATTGTTTGATGGATTCAGCGATTAAATGTACCCTTTTTAAGGGGACGATCCTGGAGCATGAGACTAGGCGTAAAACCCCATCGTTTATGCCTTTAGATACCCCATGATCAGTTGTTCCAAGAAAAGACTTGAACACTTTCTTTTCAAATCCATATTTTTCTACAATGTATCTCTGACCTTGGCTGGAAACACAAAAAACGGCACTAAGCTTTCTTAATGTAAAAGCTCTAAATGGAATATAAGAATGTTTCCTTTGATCTTCATAAATATCATAAGCATGCGCTCGAGTGATCAGAACCTGAGCATTACGAGAGTCCAAATAAGTCGCTAATCCAAAGGTTATTCTCTCAAACCAATAGGTATAAAGCACCTCGTCTCCTTTAAGATTACGTTTTGCCCAGTCTCTTATGATACGTCCATGATGGGCAAATCCTATATTATCTCTGAGAGCTGAAATACCATTTAGCGGATTTTGAATTAACGATTTTATGATCGATTTCAAACTAAAAAAGAGTGGGTATCCTTTGGACTCCGAACTTACCAATAGTGCTTCAGACATACTCAGATCCAGGCAAACCTGCTTAGGTAACTTCCGTATTTTTGATGTCGTTTTAAATGGAATAATGGTCAGACGGACTCCTTGAGCTGCAAAGAAATTGACCTCATTATGTACAAACTGTTCACCATCACCAAAAGGATAAGAAAATGTAAACAGATATATCTTCATGGGTCAGTACAGCTTGAAGTCACTTCCCATGAGACTTTGGAGTTTTGAGTTGCTCTCTTTGTAATATTCACTTATGTACTCTCTGGAGCTATTTTTAAGAAAGCTCTTCTTTGAAGAAACTAATCGAAAAAAATAAGGGTCTAAAATAACCTTAAAAACTCTGAATACAAGCCTCTTAGATATTTTACTGTAAGCGAAAATGAAGTGATTGCAAATCCTGAGAAAATTCGTGGATAAGTTAGTCAGACTTTCATTCTTTGTATGGGTCTTAGCCGGTTGATTAAACTTAACTTCTCCTATAAACGATAAAAGTTTATCGATAAACGCATTGTGATCTCTTTTGAGATTCTCTTGAAAAAGGACAAGCACATTCTCTTTTCCAAATGCTTCGTGGTACAACTTAATCAGTTTCTCGTACGCTAAGTACCCTAAATAAAACGGTCGAACAGACAACTTCCATTTCTCTTCCAAATCCAAAAAATCCCTGAAGCGCATTACACCCCCCTGAACGATATACTGTCGATACATTGAGTCAATAATATCAACCTGATTTCTCAAGGTGATGATTACCTTATTGAATCCTGCGTCTTTTAGCCGAACCGGAATTTGAGATCTATTTGCACCTTTATAAATGAAAGGTGAACCTGCCAGTGACTCAAAAGAAAATAATACTTTTTCCTTATTAAAATATGGGGCAATTGTTCTTTTGTTCTTTTCATAATCATAATCTAAACTGTCAAAAAAAATCATGTCATAAAATAGCTTGTCACAAGTCCAGTAATCATAGTATTTAACTCCGGACAAATGAGGATATACATTTTTCTGTAAATAAGTGGTACCCGTCTTGGGAAAGCCTATGTGAATAATCCTACTAGCCATTCATTTCATTAATTATTTCACAGATCCAATTTACTTCTTCTTCTGCCAATTCAGGGTATATTGGAAGTGATAAAACTTCACTGCATAATTTCTCATGGCAAAACCTACAAGTTTGATGCCTCCGCTTGCAGCGGAAGCAGTTCATCTCCTTTAATGATCCAGTTATAAGGAGCACTGATGAGTTTTGTCCTTGCCTCTTTACCCGCACGAGAGTAACTTGGTGGTGCTCCGAAAGTGATGTTTGAGGGGATTTGGGTCTCACCCAACGCTGTATTTAAAGTACTCCACCCGATGAGCAGCTTATCATAGTTTTCAGAAGACACGGATGAGCCTATTATAAAATCCATAGGAGCAACACCATACAACCCGGAAAACATGTTGTTCATATTCGTCACACTGCCTATGTCCCAGTCGCTGAGGTCTCTGTTAAAGGCAGAACCGGCAAACATGCCCGACATATCCGTCACGCTGCTTACATCCCACCGGCTAATGTCCCCAGTGAATTTAGATTGAAAGAACATGCTGCTCATATTTGTCACACTGCTGATGTCCCAGTCGCTGAGGTCTCCGGTGAAGTCAGAACCTCCAAACATGTATGCCATATTCGTCACGCTGCTTACGTCCCACCGGCTAATGTCTCCGGTGAAGGAGGACTCATAAAATATAGCTCCCATATCCGTCACGCTGCCCACATTCCACCGGCTAATATCTCCGGTAAAGGAAGATCCGGAGAACATGCCCGACATATCCACCACACTGCTGACATCCCATTCACTAATACTTCCATTGAAGGGAGACGTATAAAACATTTCCTCCATATTCGTCACGCTGCTTACGTCCCAGTCGCTGAGGTCTCTGTTAAAGTCAGCCTTGGCAAACATGCCCGCCATATTCTTCACGTTGCTTACATCCCACTGGCTAATATCTCCGGTAAATTCAGCTCCGGCAAACATGCTCGACATATCCGTCACGCTGCTTACGTTCCATTTGCTGAGGTCTCCGGTGAAAGACGAACTAATCACATCAAATTCATAGCCATTATCAAGTAATACTGAAGAAAACATGCCCGCCATATTCTTCACGTTGCTTACGTCCCAGTCGCTGAGGTCTCCGGTGAAGTCAGCACCGGCAAACATGCTCGAAACATCCGTCACCGCTGAAAGGTCCGGGACATCGGTGGCATTGATGGTCAGGCTATTGCATCCCGCAAAAGCTTCTTTCATAGAAGTCCACCGGTTACTTCCCCACTGTAGGACAGTCCGTATCTGTCCCGCCGCAGTGGACGGTGTAATCTCCCAGTACTCGTTATCAACTTCCCCGAATCGGATAAGAGGGAAAGTCCCGCTGATGGTCACGGTGTAGGTGCCTGGTTCGGTATAGATATGGGAGGCTTCTTTGGTGTGAATGGTATTATCTGTTGAGCCATCTCCCCAGTTTACGGTGTAGTAATAAGTTTCTCCACTGACTGTAGGAATGGTGATGCTTTCATTACTCCCGGTCGTTTCCCACGTAGTGATGAAGGGCTTCGGTTCACTCTTTGCACTATCCATGCAAGCGCAAAGTGCAGCCAGGAGTATGGGGAAGGTATTTTTTATTTTTATGATATTTTGCATGGTCGTAAAATGTTATTTGATTTTTTTAAATTAAACCATTGAAGTACAATAATAAAATGAATATCAAAGACAAAAAATCATCCGGTTTAGCTCCTCGTGCTTTATACTCCTCAAACCAACCTATGACAGCATCTCAAGACATCTTGATCCTTAACACATTTTCCTTGTTCCTGACCTTGAACTTTTCTGAAATACGATAACCAACCAGCCAGGCTATCTGACCTCCGATCTCAACCACTAAGATGTCTCTCTTAAGCGCGACCGGAACTTTCTCATCAATCAGGAAATCACTGATTTTCTTTTTCCCGCTTATCCCGAGCGGTATAAACACATCCCCCTTCTTCCATCTTCTGATTTTCATCGGGAAAGCAACCAAAGCCTTTTCGAACAAAGCCACATTATTACCCTGATTAAGCGATTCATCCGAAAGGGTTATGGTTTCAACAACAAAATCATGCCCTACAAACCGGTAAGTCCCCTCTGATTTTATTATAAATTCTTGTTCCTGAGCTTCCTTTTTATTCCCTCTGATGAAAAGCGAGTTGCGATCCATCATTACCGTATAATCTTCTCCGGGGAAAACTTTCCCCGGCTTGTTACGGGCTTCAAATATTTCCTTCACTGTTTTATAGTTAAATCCATAAACTGCAAGCAAATCGGATAGGACAATCAAATCGCTATGTTCCTGCATCCAATTCAGTTTCAGTTCTCCCAAAGATGCATCGAAAAACTCCTGCTTAATTTCTTCTACTCTCCTGATCACTATCTCGGAAAGGAATCGCATTCGCTCCTGCGTAGCTCTGTAGGTGGTCAGCAAGGATGGATTGATTTCTTTAAGTCTTGGAATAACCTCTAATCTGATTTTATTCCTGGCATAATCAGTCTTTTGATTGGATTGGTCTTCTCTCCATTTCAAGCCCTTTGTCTGGGCATATTCAATCAACTGTTTTTTTGTAGAAAACAGCATCGGACGGATGATATCATCATTCCGGGGAGTAATGCCTTTTAATCCTTTTATTCCCGTACCACGAGTTAAATTGAAAAGTGTAGTCTCTAAAGCATCATCTAAATGATGCGCTGCTGCCACTTTTGCATATCCATTTTTCTCTTTCAACTCTTTCAACCATCCGTAGCGTTGATCCCGAGCTTCCAGTTGGACGGAATTCCCTTTTATCTCCATCTTTTTGATATAACAGGGTATGGCATCCTTTTCCGCACACTCGACAACAAGTGCTTCATCCTCATCGGATTCTCTTCCCCTCAATCCGTAATTGCAATGCGCAATTGCGATTGGAACTCCCGCATTCTTAAACAAATCAAACATGACCATAGAATCAACCCCGCCGCTAACAGCAAGCAACACATTTTCACCCTCATCTATCAAACGGTGAGCGGTAATGAAATCATGGAATTGTTTTTGTAAGGGATACACTGCGTAATTATTTAATTTTACCCGGATTATGTGGAAGATTGTTCGATTTTGTCTTGCCGCTTTGATCCTGTTGAGTTCAATCCATTCATCAGCTCAAAAAAAGGATAAAATAAAATACAAAGCTGATGAATTATACGAATTTCGTGAAAAGGGTCAGAAAATTCGCCGGCTGATAGGAAATGTAGTTTTTGCACAGGAAACCTCAACCATGTACTGCGATAGTTCACTCTACTATGTGAAAGAAAATATCATGGAAGCCTATGGCAGAGTCCGAATCGTTGACGACTCGGTGACGATTACCTCTAAAAAATTAATCTATGACGGTAATACGAGAGACTCTCAGTTACGGGAAAATGTAGTTTACAGAAAAGGTGAACAGAAACTGGTGACTGATTTTCTTGATTACAATATGGACACGGAAATTGGCAACTATTTCAATAAAGGAACATTAAGCGACCCAACGAATACACTGAAAAGCGAAACAGGCTACTTCTATGGACAGGCTGATTACTCCTTATTTTGGACGAATGTAGTGCTTGATGCGCCGAGCTACACTTTAGAAACCGATACCCTTCGCTACAACTCTGTAACCAAGGAGGCCATTTCTACCGGAGAGACCGTTATTATCACAGAAGATGAGTCTATTCTTCATGCAGACGGTGGGGTATTCAGAACGGAACTTGATCAATCCGATTTCATTGACGGGACTATTGAGACCACTGACTATTACATGGAAGCCGACAAACTTTTTTTCGATGACCTGAAGAAGTATTATGATGCAAAAGGCCATGTAAAACTGACGGCAAAAAATGATGATATGATAATCACCGGAGACAAAGGTTATAATGATGACAAGAATGGAATTAGCAAAGTCTATGGAAACGCAGTAATGCGTAGAATCCTTGAAGAGGATACACTCTACCTGTCTGCTGACACTTTAGTTTCAATAGAAAGTGAGTATGATTCTGCCAAGCGAATTTTAGCTTATCCGAATGTGAAAGTCTGGCGATACAATCTCCAGGGTCTATCCGATTCAGCGGCTTATTATCTGCAGGACTCACTTTTATATTTCTATTTCGACCCCATCTTTTGGAACCATAAAAACCAGATCAAAGGAGACACAGTAGTCGTTGAAATTACCGAAGAGGAGATCAAATCAATGGATTTGCTTCAAAATTCTTTTTTGACCAGCCAGGATACTTTGCTAAACTTTAATCAGGTGAAGGGTCGAACCATGCATGCAATCTTTGAAGCATCTGAAATTCATCGGATCCATGTCGATGGGAATAGTGAAAGCGTTTATTACGTTCTTGATGAAAATGATCCGAAAGATATATTCACCCTTGGGATGAATAGAATCTTATGCAGTAATATAACCATACGTTTCAGGGACCAGGAGGTATATAATGTTTCATTCTACGTAAAACCTGAAGCGAAATTTATCCCTCCACATGAATTTACTCCCGAAATCCAAAGGCTGAAAAACTTTAGCTGGCGAAGTGACGAGCGTCCTTCGCTTGAAGATGTGCTACATAGAAAGCTCGAAAAACAACCCCAAAATAACGGGGAAACGCCCTTTATACCCCCAGCGGAAAAAATAAACATGGAAGGAGCCGGTAGCAATCCGAAAAAGTTAAAAAACCTTAATAATGAGGGATAAAAGACAGACAGCATTTAAGAGTATGGCTTAAATTTTTAGCTTTACCAACCAATTGAAAGTTATGAGGGGAATCCCATCTGTTGTATTCATTCTGGTACTTTTAGGAATAGCTGGTTGCAGCAAATTTAGAAAAATCCAAAAAAGTGGAGATTGGAAGTTAAAATACGATGCAGCTATTGAATATTATGAGAAACAGGATTACCATAGAGCCTCAATTCTTTTTGAGGATATTCTTCCTATTATCAGAGGCACTACAGAGGCGGAATTAGGAAATTTTTACCTGGCATACGCCTACTTTTATCAGAAACAATACATATTAAGTGCACACCACTTTGAAGAATTTGTGAGAATTTACGGTAGATCCGAATACGTTATGGAAGCGGCTTACATGTATGCTTATTCACTTTACTTCCAATCACCGGATTATCAGCTTGATCAGACAGTTACTTACGAAGCCATTGCCGCCATGCAAAACTTCATTAACAAATATTCATCCTCCAAATATGCTCCTGATGCCGATAAAATCATTGATGAAATGCAGCGAAAGCTTGAAAAAAAAGCGTATGAACAATGCCGGTTATATTACAAAATCAGGAAATACACGTCAGCTTTGGTTGTTTACGATAACTTCAGAAATGACTATCCGGACTCCAAGTACCGGGAGGAGGTAGCCTGTTTGAAAATTAAAACTTCTTATAATTATGCGAAGGTGAGTATTCCCTCTAAACAAAAAGAGCGCTATCAAAATACAATTGATTCGTATGAGGCCTTTGTGCAGCGCTACCCTAATAGTGAATATCTAAGAGAGGTAGAAAAGATTTATAAGGACAGTATTGAAAAAATAATTAATTTCGCAAATCAAAATTGAAAAAAGACATGCAGCAGTTAAACAATTCATTAGTTACAAGAAACAACCAAGACATATTAGAGCCAACCGGCAATCTTTTTGAATCAATAGCAATCATCGCTAAAAGAGCAAGACAAATCAGCAACAATCAGAAAGAGGAGTTGAATGGAAAACTTGCAGAGTTTGCCTCCGCAGTAGATAATCTTGAGGAAATCTTCGAAAACAGAGAGCAGATTGAAATTTCAAAATTCTATGAAAAAATGCCTAAACCTGCGACACTTGCTCTGGATGAATTTCTGAATAAAAAATTAAATTTCAGACTACCGGAAGAAGAGACCGACTCTAGCACAATATAACAACTCTTTTAAAATCTTTGCATTTCTTACTGTCCAATTATTTATCCCGATAATTTTTATAGAAGGATAACAAACGCATTAAAAATCAAAAAAATACAAAACTTGCATGATAATTCAGAGAAATGATATAATATTGCATTTCATACAAACTAAAATAATGAGTTATGAGCACGTTAAATAAAAAAAGACCAAAAGACATCATGAACACAGAGAAAACGTCATACACGCTGCCGACAGGGCTGTACGAATCTAATTTAATACCCCCCCCCCCCCTATAGTCTAATACTATCTTCAAAAAGTACCTTTCTTGTCATTTCCACACTCCTCCTTACACTCTTCGGGCAGGCGCAGACCGAACCTGAACCAAAACCCTTCATCACCACATGGGAGACGAAAACTCCTAACGAAATCATTACCATCCCTACAACAGGAGGAGGCTACAGCTACTCCGTAGGCTGGGGCGAAGACGAACCTGCCGATAACAAAACCTACACCGGGGATGCCTCCCATCAATACGCCACGGCAGGAATCCACACCGTGACCATCAGCGGTACGTTTCCACGTATCTTCTTTTCCGGGAACAGCACCTCCGCAGGGCAGATACGATCCGTCCAAAAGTGGGGAGATGCCCCATGGAATTCTATGGACTTTGCTTTTGATGGCTGTAGCAACCTCACCATTGCCGAGGAGGCGGGAGTCCCGGACTTTTCAAACGTGATAAATATGTTCGGCATGTTCCGGAAGTCTTCCCTCAGCGGAGACCTTAGCAAATGGGACGTTAGCAGTGTGATAGAGATGGGATTCATCTTTAACGGTTCTGACTTTAACGGAGACCTCAGCGAATGGGACATCAGCAACGTGAAGAGTATGGTAAACATGTTTTTGGATAACTCCTCCATGTCTTCCGAAAACTACGACAAACTCCTCGTCGGATGGAGCACCTTAAATGAAGCAACGGGCGAAACTAAAATCCCCCCTAATATCATTTTCAACGCACCGGATAAGTACTCCTGTAGAGGCAAAGCGGGAAGGGATGCACTCACCAGCACGCATTCCTGGACTATCTCAGATGATGAGTTAATCTCCATACGGACGGAAGCAGCCGCCCTACAGGAAGTGACGGCACCGTGTGAAGTCACTGACCTCACCCCACCCACGGCTAAGAGCAGCTGCACGATGGGAGGAGGAACAACGGTCACGGCTGCGCATGATGTCAGCAACTTCCCCATTACCGAAAGCACCCTCGTTACGTGGACCTATACCCATAACAGCAAAAGCATTGTGCAAACACAGACTGTGACCATACAAGACACCGAGGCTCCGAGAGTTACAGGGAATTTACCGGAGGTTACCTCACAATGTCCGATCAATGCTGAAAATGAACTGACCAAACCTCCTGCACCCGCAGACAACTGTAAAGGACCGGTCAATGTGGCGATCAAAGAAGGCACCTCCTTCCCCCTTCAGGCCGGCACCACTACTATCACGTGGGTATACACCGACGATAAAGGCAATACGTCCGAGCAAACGCAAGAAGTGACCATAAAAGATACCATGCCCCCGGAAGTTACAGGGAGCTTAGCTCCGGTTACCGCACAATGCCCGCTCAATGCGGAAAATGAACT
>JACONI010000051.1:37758-38209 GCA_014323825.1 Ekhidna sp.
CTGTAAAGGACCGGTCAATGTGGCGATCAAAGAAGGCACCTCCTTCCCCCTTCAGGCCGGCACCACTACTATCACGTGGGTATACACGGACGAGAACGGCAATATGTCCGAGCAAACACAGACTGTGACCATACAAGACACCGAGGCTCCGAGAGTTACAGGGAATTTACCGGAGGTTACCTCACAATGTCCGATCAATGATGCCACTGAACTGACCAAACCTCCTGCACCCGCAGACAACTGTAAAGGACCGGTCAATGTGGCGATCAAAGAAGGCACCTCCTTCCCCCTTCAGGCCGGCACCACCACCCTCACGTGGGTATACACCGACGATAAAGGCAATACGTCCGAGCAAACGCAAGAAGTGACCATAAAAGATACCATGCCCCCGGAAGTTACAGGGAGCTTAGCTCCGGTTACCGCACAATGCCCGCTCAATGCGGAAAATGAA
>JACONI010000051.1:38229-43497 GCA_014323825.1 Ekhidna sp.
GTGGGTATACACCGACGATAAAGGCAATACGTCCGAGCAAACACAGACCGTGACCATAACAAAAGACACCACTTCCCCGACAGTTTCAGGGAGCTTAGCTCCGGTTACCTCACAATGTCCGATCAATGATGCCACTGAACTGACCAAACCTCCTGCACCCGCAGACAACTGTAAAGGACCGGTCAATGTGGCGATCAAAGAAGGCACCTCCTTCCCCCTTCAGGCCGGCACCACTACTATCACGTGGGTATACACCGACGATAAAGGCAATACGTCCGAGCAAACGCAAGAAGTGACCATCGCCGACACCATGAAGCCGAGAGTGGCAGCCCTAGATGCTATTACCGCCTCATGTTCTCTTGAGGAAAATGACCTGACCATCCCCAAAGCCAATGATGCTTGCAACGGGAAGATCATGGGCTCGCACAATATCACCGATTTCCCCATCACCTCTGAAATCACCATCACCTGGACCTTCACCGATCAGGCAGGCAATACCGCTGCACAAACGCAGGCAGTAACGATTACAGACTGTCCGCCGGCAACACCGGGGGAGAATAAGCCGCTGAGTGCGGCAGACGATACGAAGGAAGCAGTGGTCTTCCCCAATCCTTCGGGGCGTTACGTGGAAGTGCAGTCTCCCGTGGAAAGCCCGATCCGGATACTGAATCTCGGCGGGGAGTTAGTACTGGAAAGCACCACAAACACAAAGATAGATGCAGCCTCCCTGCACAGCGGCCTGTACCTGATACAACTGCCGGACGGGCATCTGCTGAAGTTTGTGAAGAGGTAAAGGTTTTCTGCGGTTCTTGTAGCCGAAAGCCGCTTTTTTCATCACTGACTGACCTCACGGTTGCAGTATTGTGGTAGAGTATTGCTAATTTTACGTAGGTTTCATAAGGCATTATCCGGTTCGTTTCAGAGGAAAAACCAAATGTTACTCGAAATAGATAATAGAATATTCTACTTGTTTATAAAAAGTGAATTTAACTAGATAATTCCTACATGAATGTGCTAAAAAGAGTTAAAAGACAGTCTGCCGGAGTATCTCCCAAGTTGAATAATACCAATATTCATGAAGTGGTTTCATCTGACCGGAAGGTAAATTTCAGTTTCCGGGTCTTTCTTCTCTGTAGATTGTGGGTAGTTAAGATAAACTTCAAATGGGTCTATTTTCTTGTTGTGTTTTATTTCCTTATTTCTCATCATGGTGTACAGCGTAGACCAGGCATTTCCCAAATATTGATACCGACCGGTATGTTTTAAGACATAACATTCTGCATTTGGTATGGTTCCACTAATGAATTCTGTCGGTAAATTATCCGGGATTTTTTCTAACCCAAGTGCGGCAGTGTATGTTGCTTTATTTTTCGGAATATCCCATTTGTGATAGATGGTCATCATTTCTTTCATCTGAATATTCTCTTCAGCAGCATATTTTCTCACTTTTTCAAAATCTGACTCCATCTGTTCGTCTATGGTATCAATTGAACATGCTGTTTTAATACCGATAAACCGGGTCCCCTCAAAAACGTTGTTGCCCACAAAATCAAGCTTTGAAGGAACTTCTCCGGATTCAACATATACCTTGAGCATATCCAATCCTCTTTCATAGTCGGCACCCACATAGGCTTCCATTCTCTTCTTCATAAAGAAAAGGAAGAAAGGTAAACTACTGTCCATCCTCCATGTCACTTTTGTACCCTCTCTCTCCCGGGACAATGTGAAGTTCGTATTCGCATGAGATTTCCAAGGTTTCAGGAAGTTTAAGTCATAATCAATGAATTCATTCTCCTTCTCTTCTAATATCTCCATTTTTCCACTTCCTGTACGATCACCTTCCCACTCATAGGACTTCGAATCAGGTGCAACCTTCACCCTTGCTTCCGGTTCCATCAGCAGCCACGGAGACCAAGGCCTCCAGTCATTGAAATCACTAATTACTTTGTAGATGTTATGAGCCGGTGCTTTGATATGAATAGATCTTTCGATGTGCATTTTGGACATGATGAATAGGTTTGATTAGTTATAATGCTAAGTTAAACATTTCCAAAAAAATAAAACCCTGCCCGAATATTAATAAATTGTCATCCGAACTTAGAAATAATTTTTAGTAGAGAGTATACTTGTAGTCACAAGGTCATATAAATGAGCAGAATATTTCCGGGGTTTATTTCTTTGCTGCTATGTATATGCTTTGCATCCGGACAGAGTAATTCGTTAAAGCTAAAAGCGAATCAAATTGTGGTCATAGCAGATTCTGTTTTTATTGCAGAGAATGACACGACTATTATCTTACCTTCCGGAACTAAATATCAGCTTATAAGGGATAAGTACGTAATAAATAAGAACTTCTTTAGCAAAGTTTACAGTAAGGCTCAGATTTGATACGTTTGATTTTAGGTTTTCATTATTCCCTAACTCTCTAAGAGACAGCAATGTGTTTTATTTCAGATTTACACTTTCGGCCCCTTCTTTATTTGACACACCAAACATTCGAAAGCCAGGAGTTGTTAGTGTTGATTTATAAGCATGTTAAAAGTTGCTTGGTCTGATAGCTACAATCATCCGCTGCCGGAAGGTCATCGCTTTCCAATGGAAAAATATGATTTGCTGCCGAAACAATTGATACATGAAGGTACAATAGATGAATCAAACTTATTTCAGCCCGGAACACTTACTGAAAAAGAGATCCTGGCAGTCCACAAAGACAGCTACTGGCAAAAGCTGATAAACCTTGATTTTAGTCGACGGGAAGAAAGAAAAAGCGGCTTCCCTATCACAGAAAAACTGGTCGAACGAGAAATAACGATAAGTGCGGGGACGATCCGATGCACGGATTTTGCACTGGAATACGGCGTAGCCATGAATATTGCCGGTGGAACACATCATGCTTTCTCAGATCGAGCGGAAGGATTCTGTTTGCTTAATGATATTGCAATTGCTTCACAATACCTGCTCGATTCAGGTAAGGTCGATAAGATATTAGTTGTGGACCTAGATGTGCATCAGGGGAACGGAACCGCTGCGATATTCAATAATGAATCCGGAGTTTTCACTTTTAGTATGCACGGAGAGCACAATTACCCGCTTCAAAAAGAAAAATCTGACTTAGACATTCCATTAAAAGATGGGACGGATGATAGCACTTACCTCCAACTATTGGCTAAGCATCTGAAAAATCTTTTGAAAAAAGTTCAACCTGATTTCATATTTTTTCAATCCGGAGTGGATGTTTTAAAAACAGATAAGCTGGGACGACTTGGCTTAAGCATCCGGGGGTGTAAAAAAAGAGATGAATTGGTCTTTTCCGAAGCAAAAAAGTCAGGCATACCGATAGTTGCCTCCATGGGAGGCGGATACTCTGCGGATATTAAAAATATCTTAGAGGCTCATGCCAATACTTATCGAACTGCACAATCCATTTTCTTTTAACCATACCCTCTGCATAGTCCCTTGTCATTCTTATTCTCTTTCTCTCAGCTATTTCTGAGAAATCATCAGGTTGGGTACGGTTACTACTGTTCAAATCATAGGCATGTATCAGGGAGCAGGGTGTTGTGCTCCGGTTTAGAAGTTAAACAATTTAACAGATGTTATTTCAAATGAAAAATTCCTTCTACTCTAAAAAGTCTACTTTACCACTTCCCAGATTGTAAAACGCAGAATGAATTTGAACTTTTTCCTGATCAACTGCATTCCGTATAATAGAAGAGCGACTATATAGATCTTTCGCAGATAATTCTGCATTTTTTTTGACTACGGTATTCACATCACCACTGCCGGCCTGCGCTTTTGCCGGCTCAAGCTGTGAAAGCAGGTGATTCAGGTTATAACCATTATCTCCTCCCTGAAGTGCTGCTCCAACCGCACCGCAGCTTTCGTGTCCCATGACTACAATAACGCTGGTTTCTAAATGAGCTACAGCATACTCAATGCTGGCGATGGTATCCGTATTGGCAATATTTCCGGCAACTCTCAAAACAAAAAGCTCTCCTATGCCCGTGTCAAAAACTAATTCCGGTACGACTCTGCTATCCGCACAACTTAGCACTATAGCCCAGGGTGCTTGACTTCCGGCCAATTCATCTCTTCTTCTTCCGTCTTGCAAGTCACGGTTAAGTGTGTCATCCACATACCGCTGATTTCCTTCTTTTAGTCGATTAAGTATTTTCCGGTGTGTCATAAAAAGTTATTTATTGCTGCTAATGAATTTTATCCACGTTGTAAAGTAAGTAATGCTGACAAGATGATATTCAAAACTAAACCATTTGATGGTAATTAAGCAGGCATTTATACTGAAATGGATTTTATTTCAGTTTTCTTTCCCAGTAGTTAGCCCGGCGCTCCTGTTGGATTCTTTTCAAGGTATCCGCATCTTTAAAAATTGCATTTTTCAACCCTTTGGAAGTAAAGTGCCAATAACCGCATTGATGACACTCGTAAACATTCACAGGGCCTTCATTGGGGGGATAGTCATTAATAATATGATTTTGAATGAGCGCCTCCAATGCCAATGCCTCCTCTGCAAAACACCTCTTTCCCGTACTACAACGCATTTGCTTACTTTCCTATCTCTTCTTCTCGGTTTTTCCAATCATTAAATCCACCGGAATAGTCATAAATCTTTTTAAAGCCATTAGCTAACATCCTTTTTGCTGCCAGACCACTCCTGCCACCGACTGCGCAGTAAATGATGACCGGTTTATTCTTATCTAACACTTCCATTTCTTCCATGAAAGCCCATGACATGAAATCAATATGCAGCACTTCGGGAATATGACCTGAATTATATTCCTTTTGGGTTCTAATATCAACAACGGGAATATCTTTGGATTTCAACTTTTTAAGCTGACTCGAATCAATAATTTCTATTTCTCCTACCTGCTGACAACTCAATAAAACAAAAACCGTCAGATAAATACTTTTGTACATCACTTCTTTGAATAAACAAACCATAAAAAGCACAGTCTTTGACAATTTACTCATCGTAAAATGAATCTCTGATATTAAACCGGATGCTATGTTAAAGACCGGATCAGTAAATCAAACCGTGTCTTGAATCTCAGTAGAATAAAAAAATCTCCCTTGATTTTTAAAAAATTAAAATCCTTTGCAAGTATAGTAATTATTACATAACATTGCATTTCATACAAACTAAAATAATGAGTTATGAGCACGTTAAATAAAAAAAGACCAAAAGACATCATGAATAAGAAGAACACGTCATATACGCTGCCGAAAGGGCTGTACGAACCTAATTTAATA
>JACONI010000051.1:43517-56609 GCA_014323825.1 Ekhidna sp.
CTACTATCACGTGGGTATACACCGACGATAAAGGCAATACGTCCGAGCAAACGCAAGAAGTGACCATAAAAGATACCATGCCCCCGGAAGTTACAGGGAGCTTAGCTCCGGTTACCGCACAATGCCCGCTCAATGCGGAAAATGAACTGACCAAACCTCCTGCCCCTACAGATAACTGTGGAGGGACGGTCAACGTGGCCGTCAAAGAAGGCACCTCCTTCCCCTTTCAGACCGGCACCACCACCCTCACGTGGGTATACACCGACGATAAAGGCAATACGTCCGAGCAAACGCAAGAAGTGACCATCGCCGACACCATGAAGCCGAGAGTGGCAGCCCTAGATGCTATTACCGCCTCATGTTCTCTTGAGGAAAATGACCTGACCATCCCCAAAGCCAATGATGCTTGCAACGGGAAGATCATGGGCACACACAATGTCACCAACTTCCCCATTACCTCCAACACCTCCATCACATGGACCTACACCGATAATGCAGGCAATACCGCTGCACAAACGCAGGCAGTAACGATTACAGACTGTCCGCCGGCAACACCGGGGGAGAATAAGCCGCTGAGTGCGGCAGACGATACGAAGGAAGCAGTGGTCTTCCCCAATCCTTCGGGGCGTTACGTGGAAGTGCAGTCTCCCGTGGAAAGCCCGATCCGGATACTGAATCTCGGCGGGGAGTTAGTACTGGAAAGCACCACAAACACAAAGATAGATGCAGCCTCCCTGCACAGCGGGTTGTACCTGATACAACTGCCGGACGGGCGTTTGTTGAAGTTTGTGAAGAGGTAAAAAGTTTCCTTGCGGGCATACTCATGAGGGATGGCACTTTTTATTAACGGCCACTACAGACTTCTCAACGCATACCTGCCTGCAATAAACAGGCTTCGGGAGCCCCCTGATTTTCACATATCCCAATATTAAGAAAAAATATTCTTAGGTCAGGCTTGCTTTGTTCATAGAGAATAAACTGTCGTGGCAGATAATTTTTAAAAATTTTTATTCTGTGATGGATGGTACGGAAATCAATTGGTTCAAGATAGAGCAATCATCCTAAATTTGTCCTATGTCAAAAAATAAACTCTTTCTTCTTGATGCGTTTGCATTGATTTACAGGTCTCATTTTGCTTTGAGTGGAAATCCTCGACTAACGACTAATGGGATCAATACGGGGGCAGTCATGGGTTTTACGAACTCATTACTGGAGATAATTATTAAAGAAAACCCGACACATATTGGAGTTGCTTTTGATACCCATGCCCCCACTTTTAGACATGAAGAATTTAAAGCGTATAAAGCAATGCGTCAGGAACAACCCGAAGAGGTAAGAATAGCTATTCCTTATTGCAAGAAAATCGTAGAGGGGTTTAATATTCCTATTCTGGAAAAGGACGGTTATGAAGCAGATGATTTGATCGGGACCATTGCTAAGAAAGCAGGCAGCCACGATTTTAGTGTTTATATGATGACTCCTGATAAGGACTTTGCACAGTTGGTCAGTGAAAATATCTTCCTCTATAAACCGGCGCGAATGGGCAGCGGAGCAGAAGTCATGGGCATTCCGGAGGTGCTTGCAAAGTTTGATATTGATCAGGTAGATCAGGTGCGGGATGTTTTAGGTTTGAAGGGAGATTCGGTTGACAATATTCCCGGAATTCCGGGAATTGGAGATAAAACGGCCTCCAGGCTTCTCAGGGAATTTGGTACGGTTGAGAGCATTGTGGAAAATGCGGATAAACTAAAGGGAGCTCAAAGAGAGCGGGTTCGGGAGTTTGGTCAGCAGGGTATTATGTCCAAGAAACTGGCCACCATCAAAATAGATTCCCCCGTTGATTTTGATGAGGAAGGTTTAAGATACGGAAATCCCGATGCAGGTAAGCTCAAACTTATTTTTGATGAGTTGGAGTTCAAAACTATTGCAAGAAGAGTTTTTCAGGAAGAAAACAATATTAAAGCCGGGGCTTCAAGTCAATTGGGTTTATTTAACTCACAAAGTAATTTAAGTCAGCCCGTTAGTAATTCTATTGAAACAATTGTTCATAAATACCATCTGGTAACAGATGCGGATCAGATTTCAGAATTGGTTCAAAAACTTGAAACAGCTGCCGCTTTTTGTTTTGACAC
Source organism: Ekhidna sp. (assembly GCA_014323825.1). Classification (GTDB taxonomy): domain Bacteria; phylum Bacteroidota; class Bacteroidia; order Cytophagales; family Cyclobacteriaceae; genus Ekhidna. The sequence continues at coordinate 45,650 of JACONI010000051.1, forward strand.
TGAAACTACAGGTCTCAAAACAAGAGATGCCGATTTAGTCGGGATTGCGTTTTCCATAGAAAAAGGAGAGGCCTGGTACGTAAACTGTCTGGATAGTCCCGAGGAGATCATATCGGAATTTAAAAAAGTCTTGGAAGACCCGTCAATTGAGAAGATCGGCCAAAACCTGAAGTACGATATCCAGATACTAAGAAATTATGGGATCATAGTTCAGGGAAAAGTCTTTGATACGATGCTTGCACATTTCCTTCTCGACCCTGAATTGAGAAACAGCATGGACTTGTTGGCAGATCGTTACCTCAACTACAAAACAATTCCTTACGAGAGCGTAGTGGGTCCGAAAGGAAAAAACCAAAAAACAATTGATCGGATTGACCCTAAAATGGTTAGTGATTACGCATGTGAAGACGCAGACATTACCCTACAGTTGAAGGAAATTTTAACTAAAAAAATTGATGAAAGAAAGCTAAACGGATTACTTCACGAGGTAGAGGAGCCTCTCTCATTTGTATTGGCAGAGATGGAATATGAAGGGGTAAAAGTGGATACTACAGCCTTGGGAAAAATGTCCGGTGAGTTGGACGAGATAAGCAGGAGAGTTCAACAAGAGATTTTTGAAGCAGCGGGAGTTGATTTTAATATCGGCTCTCCAAAACAGCTTGGGGAGATATTATTTGAAAGGTTGAAGCTGGTTGAAAATCCAAAGAAAACGAAATCAGGTCAGTATGCTACCGGAGAAGAGATTTTATCAAAACTGGCCGGTGAGCATCCGATTGCAGCTAAGGTTTTGGAGTTTCGGGAGTATCAAAAATTGAAGTCCACCTATGTTGACGCTTTGCCAAAACTGATTAGCCCCAACAGTCATCGAATCCACACGGATTACAGACAAACAGTTGCAACAACGGGCAGACTGAGTTCCAATAATCCCAACCTTCAAAATATCCCTGTCAGGACTGAGAAGGGCAGAGAGATAAGAAAAGCCTTCATTCCGTCTTCGGCGGATCGATTGATCATGTCCGCTGATTATTCCCAGATTGAACTGCGAATTATGGCGGCCTTTTCAAAAGATAAAAGCATGATATCCGCATTTAACAATGGCGTTGATATTCACGCCAATACTGCTGCTAAGTTGTTTGGAGTAGATATTGCAAGTGTTGAGCCTAATATGAGAAGGAAAGCAAAAGAGGTCAATTTTGGCATCATTTATGGTATTTCAGCTTTTGGGTTGTCCCAAAACCTAAACGTATCAAGAGGAGAAGCACAGAAAATTATAGATGCCTACTTCATTCAATTTCCCAAGGTGAAAAAATATATGGATGAGACCATTGAAAAATCTAAAAAAGATCAATTTGTAGAAACAATTCTTGGAAGACGCAGGTATCTGAGAAATATCAACTCCAAGAATTCCACCATGCGAGGCTTTGATGAGCGTAATGCTATTAACGCACCTATTCAGGGAAGTGCTGCCGATATTATCAAAATTGCCATGATCAATATCCATGAATGGATGAAGGGCGAAAATCTGCGATCCAAAATGATCATGCAGGTACATGATGAATTGGTATTTGATATGCACAAAAAAGAGCAGGAACACTTGACCTCTAAAGTAGAGGAGTTTATGAAAAATGCCCACCCATTGGAAGTACCGATGGAAGTTGGGATTGGGGTTGGAGAAAACTGGCTGGAGGCGCATTAAAAAATATTGAGTGTTTTGAATGACGAGTAGAATACAATTCTTTTTTTAAATTTTGATTTTATGCTAAGTACCACACCAACCTTCTCCGACATAAAGCGAACACATCAGAGAATTTCAAAATATATCTTTGAAACGCCTGTTTTAACTTCAGCCAATCTGGATAAAGTGGCAGGATGTAATGTTTTTTTTAAGTGCGAAAACTTTCAGAAAGTGGGAGCCTTTAAAATGAGAGGGGCAGCTAACAAGATTTTCGCATACCGCCCGGAGGAGAGAATGAGTGGATTTGCATGTCATTCCTCCGGGAATCATGGACAGGCAGTTGCTATGGCTGCCAGATTAGCCGGTTCGAAGGCTTACGTTGTAATGCCAAAGAACACCACAAAGCCGAAAATAGATGCAGTGGTCAGCTATGGAGCGGAAGTAGTGCTTTGCGAACCAAACGAAGGGGCCAGATCGGAGACCTGTAAAAAGATTGCTAATGAAACAGGAGCCATCCAGGTGCATCCTTTTGATGACTATGAAATTATTGCCGGGCAGGGGACAGCCGCAAAAGAGCTAATTGAACAGATTGAAAATCTGGACGCTATTGTGATCCCTGTTGGAGGTGGCGGTTTAGCTGCGGGGACGGCTTTAGTTGCTCATTATATTGATCCGCTGCTTGACATATACCTTTCGGAACCAAAAGAAGTAGATGATACTTACCAATCCCTTAGGGCAGGTAAGATCATCCCAAATAAAACGGCCAATACCATCGCTGACGGGCTGAGAACAACGATAGGTGAGAAAAATTTCGAAGTACTTAAAGAGCATGTCGAGGATTGTTTTACGGTAACAGAAGAAGAGATTATTTCTGCAATGAAATTGGTCTATGAGCGAATGAAAATTGTGATTGAACCTTCCTGTGCAGTTCCCTTTGCGGCTCTTTTGAAAAACAAAGAGAATTTTTCAGGGAAAAATGTCGGCATTATCTTAACAGGAGGGAATGTAGACCTTTCTAAATTACCCTTTTGACCACTGTTGATGTCCGTTTTTAATACTTCAGAAGTCATAATTCGTAAATTAGAAATCTCTTAAATCGGATAAGTTAATTTTTCCTTCGTAAATCGCCTTTCCAATAATGGCTCCTTCCAACTTTTGCGCTTTTAGTTTGATCAGATCATTAATAGAGCTTACACCGCCACTGGCGATGAGCTTCAAATCAGGAACCCTTTCCAGGATGGAAGAATACAATTCAAAAGAAGGTCCTTCCAACATTCCATCTTTGGCAATATCTGTTGAAATTACGTATTGAATCCCCTTTTCGACATATTCCTCAATAAACCTTTCGATCTCCTGATCTGTTTCTTCCTGCCAGCCTGAAACCGCAATTTTTCCATTTTTTGCATCTGCTCCCAGCATGATCTTTTCTGTCCCGTAAGTAGTAACCCAGGAGGTGAACGTTACCGGATCTTTTGCTGCAATACTCCCTCCGGTGATCTGTGAAGCACCACTTTCAAAGGCAATTCTTAAGTCTTCATCTGATTTGATACCTCCGCCAAAGTCAATTTGAAGTTGTGTTTTGACTGCCAACTTTTCCAGCACTCTCCAATTGACAATGTGCTTTGCTTTGGCTCCGTCCAGATCAACAAGGTGAAGGTATTGCAAGCCTGCATCCTCAAATTCCTGCGCCACTTCTAATGAGTCTTCGTTATAGATCTTTTTCGTAGAGTAGTCTCCTTTGGAAAGACGTACACACTTTCCATCAATAATATCTATGGCCGGGATGATTCTCAAAGGTTCAAAAAATTTTCTAATAGTTGTTTTCCCATATCCGAAGACTTCTCCGGATGAAATTGCACCCCGTAAAAATTATTTTTATGCAATGCTGAAGTAAATGGAATAAGATACTCTGTTTCACCAATAGTGTGTTCTCCCATTTCTGCGTAGTAGCTGTGTATAAAGTAAAAGTTGTCCGAAGCAGCCACTCCTGCGAAAAGAGGCCCTTCACACCGATTGAAGTTATTCCACCCCACATGTGGAATTAGTCCTTTTGGAGGAAATTTCTTTACTTTCTCTTCAAATATCCCCAGGCAGGGTGTGTCTTTTTCTTCAGAGTGAGAGCACATAAGCTGCATACCGAGACAAACACCCAGGAAGGGTTGCTTCAGAGCGATCAACACTTTGTCCAGTTCTCGTTCCTTCAGGTAAGCCATTGCGGTGCCTGCTTCCCCGACACCGGGGAATATCACTTTATCAGCGGATATCAATTCATCAGGGTCATCAGTCAAAACAGAAGATACCTCAAGTCGATCTAACGCATTTTTTACTGACCGGATGTTGCCGGCATTATACTTTACAATTGCTATCATAAGACTCCTTTGGTTGATGGTAAAAGACCATTTTTATCTCTTCTTACTGCCATTTTTAAGGCTTTCGCAAAGGCTTTAAAGATCGATTCGATTTTGTGGTGATCATTATCGCCTTCAACCTTGATATTCAGGTTACATCTTGCCGTATCCGAAAAGGACTTGAAAAAATGAGAGACCATTTCTGTTGGCATATCTCCTACATGATTGCCGGAAAATTGAGCATCCCACTCAAGTTGGGGACGTCCCCCAAAATCAATGGCAACCTGTGCTAAAGAATCATCCATAGGAAGTAAGAACCCATACCGCTCGATTCCTTTGCGTTCTTTTAATGCGTTATTGAAGGCGGCTCCCAAGGCCAGTGCTGCGTCTTCAATAGTATGGTGGGTATCAATTTTCAGGTCGCCCTCAACCTGAACTTTCAGTCCAATGGCTCCGTGTCTTGCAATCTGATCTAACATGTGATCAAAAAATGCCACTCCGGTAGTGCTTACTGAGCCGGCAGGATCATCCAAATTGACCTCCACGTAAATCTTTGTTTCAGCGGTCGTTCGCATACACCTTCCAATTCGTCCTGTTTCGTTCGGTGCTTCCTTTTTGAGTGTCTGTATCAGCCTGGCGTTTTCCTTAGGTGTCCCAATAGTGATGCGCAAAGTGTTTTTAATTTGACTTGATCTGTCACGAAGAACAATACCTTTTCTCAGGAGAATATGGTAAGTGACTTTTGCGTCTTCAAACTCAACCAGCAGGAAGTTGGCATCTGAAGGATATATTTTATGAACCTCCCTGATCTCAGTCAGCGCTTGCTTGAGCTTGGCTTTCTCGTCTTTCAAAACTTCAATTTGTTTTTTGATTAACTCCGGACGTTTCAGCATCTCGACCGCCTTATCCTGTGTTAGGGCATTGATGTTGTACGGCAATTTAATCTTGTTCAGGACACTGACTACTTCCGGCTGACCGATCCCAATTCCCAAACGTGCACCTGCAAGCCCAAACGTTTTACTGAAGGTCTGAAGAATGAAGAGGTTGGGAATATCCTCCCGGATTAAACTTCCACCGGAAAAATCAATGTAGGCTTCATCCACAATGACTAATCCGTCAAAAGAATGTGTAATCTTCCTGACCACTTCCGGGTTCATTCGGTTTCCGGTAGGATTGTTTGGAGAACAAACAAAGATAAGTTTCAGACTTTTATCAGAAAGTAATGGGGCTGTATTCGGGTAATCTATTTGAAAGTCCTTCGTGAGAGGTACCTGAATTTCTTCAACATCATTGACTGAGGCACTCACACCATACATGCTGAAAGTAGGAGGGAAGGTGAGCAGCCTATCCTTGCCGGGTTCACAAAATGCCCGAATTAACAAGTCAATGATCTCATCGCTTCCATTTCCGAAGATCAGACGATTTTGTTCAATACCTCGAAATGCTGCAAAAGCATGCTTAAGCTCTTTAAGTGACGCATCCGGGTAGCGATTCAAACCAAACCCAAACGGATTCTCATTTGCATCCAGCAAGACTTCAGCGACTCCCTCAAACTCATTTCTTGCACTGGAGTAGGGCTTCAAAGCTTTTATATTCGGTCTTGTAATTTTGTTTACATCAAACATTTTGTAAAGCTTTTAATCTTAAAGCCACTGCATTTTTATGTGCTTGTAATTGCTCTGCTTCTGCCATTGTTTCAATAGATGGCCCTAAGTTTCTGATCCCTTCTTCTGACAGTTTCTGAAAGGTGATTTTTTTTACAAAACTGTCCAGAGATACTCCACTATGGCTTCTTGCATATCCGTTTGTTGGTAAAGTATGATTTGTGCCGCTTGCGTAATCCCCCGCACTTTCACAACTCCAATTTCCAAGGAACACACTTCCGGCGGTAGTGATTTTATCGCTAAGCGCTTCCGCATCTTTTACTGCCATGATTAAGTGCTCGGGTGCATAGGTATTGCTAAAATCAATACAATCCTCTATGCTGTCAATTAGTATAAAGATGCTGTTTTCCAAAGCCTGTAATGCCGTCTCTTTTCTGGGCAGGTCTTCAACCTGATTTTTTACTTCGTTTTCAACCGATGAGATGAGGGTTTTGGAATTGCTTACCAATACTACCTGACTATCCGGTCCATGCTCTGCCTGTGATAGTAGGTCTGCGGCCACAAATGCCGGGTTTGCCGAATCATCTGCGATGACCAAAATCTCGCTGGGGCCGGCAGGTATATCAATTGCCACTCCATATTTCTGAGCCATTTGCTTTGCAGCCGTCACATATTGATTCCCGGGACCGAAAATTTTATCCGTTTTTGGAAGCGTCTCAGTACCTAAAGCCATGGCAGCAATTGCCTGCGCCCCGCCGGTAAGGTAAACCTTGTCAATGCTTAATAACTGGCATGTCCAGCCAATGACTTCATGAATGCTGCCCGACTCGGAAGGAGGAGTACAAACGACAATATTCCTACAGCCTGCAATTTTGGCAGGGATCGCTAACATCAGAAGTGTTGAAAACAAGGCTGCCGAACCTCCCGGGATATACAATCCCACATTTTGGATGGCAGCATTTTTTCTCCAACAGGTCACCCCTTCCTGTGTTTCTATCTTTTGAGGTATCTCTTTTTGAGCGTTATGAAATGTTTCGATGTTACTTTTTGCAAGTTTGATGGCTTTTTGAAGATCCGGATTAATACTAAACTCAACAGAAGTGAGATCAATTGAAATCCGACTCATCTCCACTTTATCAAATCTTTTTGTAAAGTCAAGCAGGGCCTGATCGCCATGCTCTTTTACTTCACTAAAAACCGTTGCTATTGCAGTTTCCAATTCGGAGACATCCAGGCCGGGTCTTTTGCAAAATAAGTCCCAGGTACCCTTTGAAGGATTTTTGATGAACTTCATTATATAATCATTTTCTCAATAGGACAAACCAAAATACCTTCTGCACCTTTTTCTTTTAGTTGATCAATTGCTCCCCAGAAATCATCTTCATTGATCACACTATGCACGCTGCTCCAGCCTTCATCTGCCAGAGGCATCACTGTAGGACTTCTCATGCCGGGAAGCAACTTCATGATTTCGTCAATCTTTTCGTTCGGTGTATTTAGCAAAATGTATTTATTCTGTTTAGCGGCATTGGTCGCTTCAATTCTGAAAAGTATTTGATTAAGCAGCAGCTTCTTTTCATCGGATAGTGAGGGGTTTGCAATCAATACAGCTTCGATCTTCAATACTACCTCCACCTCTTTTAATCCGTTTGCCAGAAGGGTACTGCCGGTGCTGACAATGTCGAAAATTCCTTCCGCTAGTCCAATCCCGGGGGCAATCTCTACGCTTCCGCTGATCTCTTCAATTTCGGCATTAATTCCTTTTTCTTTTAGAAATTTTCCCAGAATAACCGGGTAGCTGGTAGCAATTTTCTTCCCTTCAAACCATTCCAACCCGGGATATTCCTCTTCTCTTTTTACTGCCAGTGAGAGCCTGCACCTCGAAAAACCCGGTCGCTTAATAATGTCAACTTTCTCTGCTTTCTCAAGGTATTCATTCTCTCCCACTATACCTATATCAGCAACTCCCTCAGCCACATACTGTGGAATATCATCATCTCTGAAATAAAAGACCTCCAATGGGAAGTTGGAAGCTGTGGACATCAGCTTCCCTCCATTCCGGACTTTGATCCCGCATTCGTTAAGTAGATTAAGACTCTTCTCTTTGAGTCTCCCGCTTTTTTGTACAGCTATTTTTAAAACTGGATTCATTTCGTAATTACTCTCGGTTTTGTTTTTTATTTTCGGTGATCTTCAAATTGCACACCAATAAAAAACCCCAACGATATTGTCAGGGTTTGTCTTTAATTTTTTGGAACGACCATACACCTACCTTAACGTCTTCTTTGAAAGATTTTATGATGTAGCTGATGATTCGTCATTTGTTACGGAGATAGAGGTAATTTTTAAAAATCAATTACTCTTCAAATTTTTTAGCAACCTCATCCCAGTTAATGACATTGAAGAATGCTTCAATATAATCAGGCCTTCTGTTCTGGTAGTTTAGATAGTATGCGTGTTCCCAAACATCAAGACCCAAAAGAGGACTCCCTCCACAGCCGGTTTCAGGCATCAGCGGGTTATCCTGGTTTGCAGTAGAGCAAACTTCAACAGCTCCGTCAGCTTTTTTGCAAAGCCACGCCCATCCGCTGCCAAACCTTGTAGCGGCCGCATTACTGAAAGTAGTCCTGAACCCGTCAAATGAGCCGAAGGCGGTGTTCATCGCACGGGCAAGTGCTCCGGAAGGCTCTCCTCCGCCATTAGGACTCATAATGCTCCAGAAGAGGGTGTGGTTGTAGTGGCCGCCTCCGTTATTTCTTACAGCAGCATTGTCCGAGTGCTTTTTGCAAAGGTCTTCAATAGATTGACCGTCCATGTCTGTTCCCTTAATTGCTGTATTCACCTTAGAAACATACGCTGCGTGGTGTTTTTCATGATGAATTTTCATGGTTTTAGCATCAATATGTGGTGCTAACGCATCGTATGCGTATGGTAAGTTCGGTAATTCAAAAGCCATAATGTATTGATTTTTCGGATTAATAAATGATCTGGCAAATATAACAAGGAAACACGAGATTTAGTTACCTCGAATTTTCCGAAAGAAATCCTTAATTAAAATCTCACATTCATTTGCCATTACACCGAACTGCAAGGTGGTGCCGGGATGAATGATTTCTTTATTGTATCGGGAGAAACCTCGTGTTTTATCCGGAGTTCCTATTACAACTCTGCCTATTCGGGTCCAGAACAACCCTCCTGCGCACATGCTGCAAGGTTCCAGTGTCACAAACAGCGTACATTCATTCAGGTATTTTGATGCCAGGTAATTTTGAGCCGCAGTTAAAGCGAGCATCTCTGCATGAGCCGTTGCATCGTTGAGCTGCTCCACCCGATTATGATCCCTGGCAATGATTTTATTTTCACAAACAACGACTGCTCCGACAGGAATTTCGCTTGCTTCAAAAGCAGCTTCCGCCTCTTTGCACGCTTGCTTCATAAAATGGTCATCGCCATGAACGGAGAGAGACATATTTCAACGTTGTATTTATTTTCGGTAAAAATATTTAAAACATTTTTTTTAATATGATATTTATCAATGTTGTAATTAAGTATGATTCGGTGAAGATGTACCACAAAGTATAATTTACAACCACATCGGTCATAAATTTTTTTACTTGAAAAAATGAATTATTCGAAAAAACGATATATCCTTGTTAAATATTCTATATAATTCTTGTTTTATTTATTAAATATTTAAAATTATTACTATTATGAAATTTTTTACAGATTCTAAAAAAATCGCTGACATGAAAAATCTTTTATTTACAATGACGGGCACGGCGCATCGCAGGGGGTGGAAAAAGCAAGTATACCGCCCCCCATTTTTTCTGAAAATTGTCCTATTTAGCGCCCTCGGCTTAGCCCCTTTCGCTTGCGGGGATGATGATGACCCCAAACCGGTAAATACCGCACCAAAAATTGAAGAACAGACCTTCTCAATAGTAGAAAACGCTGAAAACGGAACTCAGGTAGGGATGATTCGGGCAACAGATGCGGAGGAGGAAGCCCTCACTTTTTCCGTCACTTCGGGCAATACAAGCAATGCCTTCGCAATAAATAGAAGTACGGGAGTCCTCACTGCGGCAGGAAGCCTCGACTTTGAGACGGTCCCAACCTATACCCTCGCCATAAGCGTATCCGACGGGGAACTCTCTGCTACAGCCAACATAACTGTCAATTTGGAAGATGTGAATGAAACGCCAACCATTGATCCTGACCAGACCTTTTCCGTGCCGGAAGATGCGGCAAACGCCACAACGGTAGGAACCGTGCAGGCAGCAGACCCCGAAAAAGACCAACTCACGTTTTCCATCACGGAGGGAAATACCGGTGATGTGTTCGCAATAAATACAAGTACGGGAGCCTTCACGACGGCAGCAACCCTCGATTTTGAGATGGTCCCAACCTATACCCTGACCATAAGCGTATCCGACGGGGAACTCTCTGCCACGGACAACATCACTATCAATGTGGAAGATGTGAATGAAACGGAAACGGCAGAGATGCTCAAAGAAATTGAGGGCCTCATCTCCACTTTGGCGGACAAGCAAAATGGCCATCTACAGACTACGGGCATTGCAAATGCGCAAATGAAAATGGAGGCACTAAAAGTGGAAGACCCGGCTGCGGCAGCAACCTATAAAGCGGCAATAGATGCGATTGTGGTAATCACCGTACCTTCTGAAGAGATCATTAGGCAGTTGCAGGATGAGATGGACGTGATTACCCAAAAAATCACCGCTTTAGAGACGGCAGGCACTGCCCCTGATGGCACGATTCCTACCCTCAAAACGTCTTTAGAGGCACGAAAAACGGCCCAGGCGACGATTTCCAACGGTGCCTCCGGTCTAACGACCGAACTACGCACCGTTACTGTCTCCAAAGCAACTAAAACGATGGCACTCCAAATGGCCATTGATGCTTCAACTCCCGATTTTGCAGCCATTACAATGCTGATAAACGAGGGTGCCGACGTAAATGCCAAAAATAGTACAGGCAAGACGGTCCTGGATCGGGCAAATGATTTGGACGAAAGTGAAGATAAAGCCGCCATCATCGCCGCCCTCACAGCCAAAGGGGCCAAAACGAGTGCCGAGCTCGACCAAGAATCTGCCGCAAAAACGGCAGCACTCCAAAAGGCCCTTAACACTTTAGAGGCAGAGGACGATTCGGATCCGGATTTTGATGCCCTTCTCATGTTGATAAAAGAGGGCGCAGACGTAAATACCAAAAGTAGTGGAGGTAATACGGTGTTAATGTGGGCAGCGGCTCGGGATAAAGCTGTTGTAGACGCTTTATTAGCTGTTGAAGGGATTGAGGTGAATGCCAAAGAA
>JACONI010000052.1 GCA_014323825.1 Ekhidna sp.
ACGCGGGAAGGTCCCGCTGATGGAGATGGTTTGTGTTCCTGCCGTGGCGTATTGGTGGGAAGCATCTCCGTTGACGTTGTTATCCGTATGGCCGTCCCCCCAGTTTACGGAGTAGCTGTAGGTTTCCCCTCTGACGGTAGGAATGGTAATGGTTTCGTTAGCTCGGGTTGTTTCCCAAGTAGTAATGAAAGGTTTTGGGTCAGCCTCCTGTGCCTGCAAGGTAATTGTGAGGACCAGCCCTAAAATTATATAAAAGGTTTTATTTAGTGATAAACGGGGGGGGGGGGGTATAATCCTGTGCCCGCGCAGCCCCTGCCCTGTAAGAATGTAAATAAAAGATTTTTCATGTCAATGATTTTCTTAAAGTCTGTAAAAAATTTCATAATAGTATTAATTTTAAATATTTAATAAATAAAACAAGAATTATATGGAACAAGAATTATATGAAAAATTTAGCAAAGATATACCGTTTTTTCGGAACAAGTCATTTTTTCAAGTAAATAAAGTAAAAAAATTTATGATACCTTGGTGTGGTTATAAATCATATTTTGTAATATACCTCCGGAAACTCAAAGGATAAAATCATAAATGCTTTTGAGTTGAAGCTGGCAAAAACTAGTATTCGTTTTACCGCAAATGGTTCAAATTAGTAAAAGGTCAAAAGGCAGCTTTTAATGTAGCTTATGAAACAAATCTAATGGTCTTTTAAGTTTAATTTTGCCCGAAAAGTTTGAGAAATGAAAGTTAAGCTGACATTCATCTTTTGTCTAATCCTATTCATTGCTTTCGGTCAGGAGGATCAAGCAGACCTTTCCAACCCAAAAGCATCAGTAGAAACTTTCTTAAAAAATTTGCAGCCGGAAAATTATAATGACTCCATCGCTGCCTTACCGTTTAAAACAAAAAGCAGAACCATTGATCAGGCAAGAAATTATGCCATAAAATTTAAGCAGATATTGGATGGAAAAGGTATTTATATTTACACAGACGAAATACCCCAAGCGAACAACTATTATGACTCTTCTTCCCGGAAAAACAAATTCGTTTTACTGGAAGAATACAGAGACTTATATTTGATCAAAACAAAAAATAAAACCTGGGTTTTCTCGGATTCCGGTATAGATGCCATTGACAATTTGTACAATGATACATTCAAATTCGGTACCGGACATCTACTTAATTTTTTACCAAAGCTAGGTACCCGAAAAATTCTGGGGCTTTATACTTATCAGTACATTGCCATTTTCATTTTAGCCCTTTTAAGCATAATCATTTACAGGCTCTTTGCATTTTTCACCGAACGTATCATCAGCAATCTCCTCAAAAAATCAGGTTACTCGAAGGATGCATCCCAAAAACACTTATGGTTAGTAGCCAAACCCTTCAGCGTATTTGTCATTGTTCTGCTGCTTCTTTTGCTTACTCCCGCATTGCAGCTTCCGGCGGCATATTCAAAATACATCAACCTCATATTAAGCGTATTAGTGCCCCTTTCCGGTACAATTATCATGTACAGGATTGTAAACATTGTATCCATATATTTAGCCAAAGCAGCTCAAAAAACAGACAGTACCCTTGATGATCAACTTATCCCGCTTTTAAGAAAAACCCTTAAAGCATTTGTCATCACAATAGGGACGCTGTTTATTCTCGACAATCTAAATATTCCCATACTGCCCTTATTGACAGGACTTTCTATCGGAGGTCTGGCCTTTGCGCTGGCCGCTCAGGATACTATAAAAAACTTCTTTGGTTCTATCATGATCTTTATTGATAAACCTTTTCAGGTGGGCGATTGGATTACTTCCGGTGAGGTGGACGGAACGGTTGAGGAGGTAGGATTTCGTTCATCAAGAGTTCGAACATTTCGAAACTCTATGATCTATGTGCCAAATAGTAAACTTGCCGACAATGTGATTGACAATCATGGATTAAGAAGATATCGACGATTCTACACCCAAATCACGATCACCTATGATACCCCCCCTGAACTGATTGAAATTTTTGTGAAAGGGCTTAGAAAAATAGTAGATGAACATCCGGTGACATGGAAAGAAAACCATCATATCTATTTCAACGATATGGCTTCCTTCTCTTTAAACATTATGTTCTATGTTTTTTTCGATGTCCCGACGTGGGGAGAAGAACTACAGGCCAGGCATGAAGTCCTGATGAGTATTGTAAAATTGGCCAAAGAACTGGGAGTAAACTTTGCCTTTCCGACACAAACGCTACATGTTGAGAATCTTCCCGGTCAGGTATCTCTTTCTCCTTCTTATATGCAAAGCAGTGAAGCCGAATCAAAACTTCAATCATTTTTGGAAAACAATTAACACCCGTACAGCAACTTAATTGATAACTTTGTTCTTTATTTTGAATAAGACTTTAATAACAACATGAAATTTGGAACTAAAGCATTACATGCAGGCATTGAACCCGATCCTGCCACCGGAGCCATTATGACTCCTGTTTATCAAACCTCAACTTATGTTCAGGAAGAACCCGGAGTTCATAAGGGATACGAATACGCAAGGACGCAAAACCCGACCAGAGATGTATTGGAGAAAAACCTGTCAGCACTGGAAAATGCTCGTTTCGGAAGGTGTTTTGCCTCCGGAATGAGTGCCACCGAAACAGTGATAAAGATGTTACATCCGGGAGACGAAGTGGTAAGCACCGGAGACTTATACGGAGGCAGCTACCGATTGTTTACTCAGGTCTTCAGGAAATATGGGATTAAGTTCTTATTCGTTGACATGCGAGATGTTTCTAATGTAGCAGCCGTGATGAATGACAAAACAAAATTGGTATGGATAGAGACACCTACTAACCCAATGCTGAACATCATAGACATTGATGCTGTTGCAGAAATTGCACATAAGTATGGGGCTAAGGTGGCGGTAGACAACACATTCGCCTCGCCCTATTTACAAAACCCGCTAGACCGGGGAGCAGATATCGTCATGCACGCTGTCACAAAATATATTGCCGGTCACTCCGATGTGATTATGGGCTTTTTAGCTACCAATGATCAAGCATTAGATGAGTGGTTTGGATTCATTCAAAACTCAAGCGGAGCCGTTCCGGGGCCCCAGGATTGCTTCCTTGCACTGAGAGGAATTAAAACACTGCATTTAAGAATGCAGAGACATTGTGAGAACGGCAAACAAATCGCTCATTACTTAAAAAGTCATCACAAAGTATCCAAAGTCTATTGGCCCGGATTTGAAGATCATCCCAACCATGAAACGGCTAAAAAGCAAATGCGGGATTTTGGTGGAATGATTTCCTTTGTTCAAAAGGAAGACACATTAGCAAAAGCAAAGAAGACGCTGAGTCGTTTCAAGCTATTCAGTTTAGCAGAGTCATTAGGGGGGGTTGAATCCCTGGTGGGACACCCCGCCGAAATGACACACGCCAGCATTCCGAAGGAAAAGAGAATGGCCGGAGGCTTGACCGACTCCCTCATAAGGCTAAGCGTTGGAATAGAAGATGTCGACGATTTGATTGCTGACCTGGAACAGGCAATAGCGTAAAAGACCCCTTTCGGGGTTCTTAGCTTGACGCTATGCTATCAGACTTCTCTAATGTATGCACGAGAACCTCTCTAATGTATGCACGGGAGCCTCTCTTGTGTATGTACGAGAATCTCTCCCGACCCCAACTAAGCATAGACGGCTTCTACGCTTTGCTATCATCGCTATTTAAAGCTTCAAGGTTTTTTATTTATATTATTAATTCAAAAAAAGCCTGTATAAGTCATGCTCAACCACTTACTGCCGCCCGTTTTTTATGTAGCAGGATTCACTACCTGTTACCTGACCAAGTTTCTATATTCGCACAATGAAATTATCACCCCCATACATCCTAACCCTTATGATAATTACATTCTCTTCATCCTGTCGTTATTAAGCAGGTACGCCGATATATGTGATTCTTGGATGTACTCATGTTAATGGGTTCTTGGAGATATCCGGATGATATTAATTACAAGCCCAATGGAGAAAGGATATATGAATATGAGAGTTCTCGTTATGTTTAAAAGTAGGACTTAAAATTGTCAGATTTATACGTTATATTTACGAGTATAATTATTTGATTAATCAACTAACCAACTTAGAAATGAATAGTAAAAAACAAATTGTAGGTGTTGCGGGAGGAGTTATTGAACCTACGGAAGTGGCTGCGGAATTATTTAAAAAAGCAGTTAAATTTAGAAAAGATAATATTGGTAAAGAGGAGAGTTTGACAAAAATCAATTTATCTAAAATGAAATATAACAGAGCTTGGAAACACGCCATTGTTGCTCAAAATGAAAACCAATAGCAACAAAAGAGGAGGCGTAAAAAATGCCAAAGATAATTATAATAAAATATTTGAAGATCTTGTTGAAGATGAAGGAAATTTAATTGGATTGATTGCTTATGGATTATATAAACAAGAAAAAAGAAAAGAAGTAGTCAAAATAAAAGAGTCCGGTAGAAGCCCGGCAAAGGCAGAAATAAAACGTATTGAAAGTGTTTTATCTAATCAATTAGAAACATTCAAAGACCAAGCTAATGAACTTTTAAACGTCACTTTTGAGTATTTAATTGAGGAGAATAAAGAAAAAATTTACTGCCAATATTTTCGTCAAGAGGATATTGAGAGACTTTCAAAAAGACCGAATTTTCGGAAGCGTTTGTTAGAAAATCTTCTTTTTAGACTCATCTGGTTAGTTTTAATAGGAGCTATTGGATACGTTATATATGTAAACTCTGATACATTAAAAGCAATAGGAGAAAAAGTGGCCATTTTATTTTTTTAGTTTGTTAACAAGCCCGGATATCCTTCTCTCCGAGCTTATTTTTTATGGTAAAGTTATGCAGTAAAATATTACAGTGCTTGTTATTGTACCCCACTGGCAGATTTAACTAGTGGGGTGGTTGTTGCAATAGGTGCTCTACTTCCACGGAATTAGTTCGTTCCCGAATCAGGTATTGTTAATTAATCGTACTTATATAACCTAATGTAAAGATAATTGTTTTTGTTTAAACTTTGAAGGTTTTTTTATTTATATGCTATCCAACAAAAAAACCGGAAGCGTCTCCACTTCCGGTTTTCTTACGAAACCCAAACAAAAAAGTCCTTCTACTTCGGCAGCTTATAAGCATAAATTTTTATATGACTATCATCAGTCACCCACATCTTCATCCCATCCGACCGAGGCCGGCAGGATTTTCATTCCCCGCATCACTCAGGGGCTCAATGTCCTGCCTGTAGCTCTCGCACGCATCGCAAGCACCACGGCCATAAAAAGTATCTTTCTATTCATAATATAAAGTTATTCGTTTAATTATAAAGTTCTCAAATATAACGGAACAGGTAACGGTGAGCAAAGGGTTATCTGATTATATCTGTGGCCAGTGCTTTTTTCCTGTGCCTTCGGTTTAATATGGGATAGAGCAGCACAGAGGTTAAAATCAACCCCGTACCCAGGTAAAATCCCGAATTCATTTCTTCCTTGTCTCCAAAGATGAGCCATGCAAGCATTATACCGTAAACAGGTTCCAAATTGACGACCAGATTAATTGAAAAAGCAGATAATCGCTTCATCAACTCTACTGACATCGCATAAGCATATACGGTACAACAAATGGCAAGTGCGACCAGATAAACCCAGTCAGATACGGACGGTATCCAAACGATCTTATCCGTGAAATAAGCAGCATAGAAGGGGTAGAACAGCAAAACAGTACTACATGCCCCCACCATTTCATAGTAAGTGATCACGTATGGATTGTAGTGGTTGGTAAACCTTCCATTGATAATGGTAAATATCGAAGCAATAAATGCTGAAAGTACTGCTGCCAGCAAAGCGGTCAGGTAATTAAAGGCTGCACTGAAAATGACTGCAATACCGATAAATGCAATGATGCTTAACATGACTTCAAATCCTTTGATCTTCCTTCCCTGCGAGAGTGGTTCTAACAGGCTGGTCCATAGTGAACATGTGGCCATCCCTGCCAGGCAGATAGATACGTTTGCTATTCTTGCAGACATAAAGAAAAGTATCCAATGCGCCGCAATGAGTGTGCCCGTACCTAGGATCATGAGTAAGTCCCTTCTTTTCTTTATGCTGATCTCACGCTTTCGAATTTTTAAAAGAATAATCAGGGCTGCTGCTGCGATGAGCGTTCGGAAAAAAACCACTTCTACAGACGGGATGGTAATAAGCAGCCCCAGCACCGCTGTAAATCCCCAAATCAGGACAATGAAGTGGAGCAGCAGATAATCTTTCGCTTCTTGGCGGATCATTGAGGGACTGTTTTATAAAGCAAGAGGGACACCACTGAAAAAATGATGTTGGGTATCCAAATCGCCAGTATGGTATTCATACTGCCTGCCTCAGCAATTGACTTGGCCAGGATGAAGGCAATAATAAACATAAAAGCGATCAAAAAGCCCAGAGCAATCTGAAAGCCTGTGCCCTGCCTGGATTTTCGGGCGGACATAATTACACCAATGGCCATCAATATAACAACGGTGAAAGGCTGCATAAATCGGATGTACTGTTCAATCTGATACAGGGGCACATCATCCGCCCCTCTTGATCTTTGGAGTTCAATGTAGTCGGAGAGTTCATTCATGGTCATGGTCTCCCAGTGCCTGTCCTTGTTGCCAAAATCTGCAGGCCGGAGGTTTAGCAGCGTATCTATTTCACTTCCTTCATCCAGGGTCTCCATATTATCCAGGATCGATCTTCTCTGCCACCTCTTCAGCTTCCACCTTGCCGTTGAGTCAATCCAAACGAGCTGACGTGCAGTTATTTTCTCCGTAAGTTTTGTCCCTTCAATCCTTTCTAACGTTGTTGTGGTGCCAATGTCTCTTCGACTGTCGTAACGATACAGATATATATATTCCTGCGGCCCTACTTTAAAATGGATATGTTTATCTGTGTTATAAAAGGGGTCCTCTAAATAATTTAATTCAAAATCAATTCGAAACTTGTTGGCATCCGGCATGACATAACTGTTCAGATAAAAACTGGAGGCCCCTATAATTATTGCCGCCACTAAGTATGGAAACATCATCCGCTTAAAGCTGATACCTGCAGCGAGTATCGCTATGATTTCCGTCTTGGCAGCCATCTTAGCAGTTACCAGGACCGTTGTTATGAAAACTGTAATTGGGGTCATTAAACTGGCTATGTATGGAATGAAGCTGAGGTAGTAGTCTCTTATCAGTTTTGTGCTGACTTCATTTTTTATGAAATCATCATTCTTCTCCGCAAAATCAATAACACAAATAATCAACACTAACATCCCCACCACAAAGACAAAAGTGACCAAAAGTTTCTTTAGGATATACTTGTCAATCTTCTTCATTTCGGATTAGAGCCGTTGACTTACTTTTTCGACCATTTGCGATTTCCAGGATGTGAAGTTATCGGCTAAAATCTGTTTTCTGGCCTCTCCTGCTAACCATAGATAAAAGGAAAGATTCTGAATACTGGCAATTTGTGCGCCAAGGATTTCGTTGCCGGTGATTAAATGTCGCAGATATGCCTTTGAATAGAAAGTGCTTACATATCCACCCAATTCTTCATCAATCGGAGTGAAGTGTTCTTTCCATTTTTCATTTCTAATATTGATGATCCCCTGACTGGTAAATAACATTCCATTCCTTGCATTTCTTGTCGGCATCACACAATCAAACATATCTACACCTAAGCTTATACATTCAAGGATATTAGCCGGGGTCCCAACTCCCATGAGATACCTTGGCTTATCCTCGGGCAGCATCTGACAAACATGGGCTGTCATTTCATACATATCCTCGGCAGGCTCTCCTACTGAAAGCCCTCCTATCGCATTCCCCTCTCGATTTTTACTTGCTATGTACTCTGCTGACTGACTCCTCAGGTCTTTGTAAACACTGCCCTGAACAATTGGAAAAAGCGTTTGATTATAGCCATAGTTTGGTTCTGTCGAGTCAAACCGATGAATACAACGATCAAGCCACCGATGTGTCATGTGCATGGATTTTTCAGCATAATCATACGCACAGGGATAAGGCGTACACTCATCAAACGCCATTATAATATCGGCTCCTATGGTTCGCTGAATATCCATAATGGACTCAGGTGTAAAGAAATGTTTTGACCCGTCTTTATGTGATTGAAAATGAACGCCTTCTTCTACAATCTTACGGTTTTCTGCTAATGAATACACCTGATAGCCCCCGCTATCTGTTAAAATAGGTCTGTTCCACCCGCTGAATTTATGCAGACCGCCTGTTTGATTAATCACCTCCAGACCGGGTCGCATGTAAAGGTGATACGTATTCCCCAGAATTATCTGAGCGGCAACATCATGCTCAAGTTCCCTTTGATGCACTGCCCTGACTGTCCCGGTAGTTCCAACCGGCATAAAAATCGGCGTTAAAACTTCTCCGTGTTCAGTGGCCAGCTTACCTACCCTTGCTGAGGATTTGCCATCCTTGTGATGTAACTTGAATTGCATGAAACGCAAAAATACCTTTTATCCTCATTGAAGACATTCCGAAATGGCATTACTACTTATCCTAATAACAACGCTTCACCTCATGGGTGTAACTGTGTTTGCATTTAGTATTTTTGATATTGCTAAGATGTAGTAGATTTTCAATAAAAAAACGGCAGCATCTCTAGGTATGTAAATTACAAACTTACATTTAATTACCCCTTTTTGCTATTTTTCTATGGGAGAGGAGGATATGGAAAGGCCGGTTTTTGACATTTTTACTTTTAGTTAAATGCCGTAAGCTAGAAGATAACCTCTAACCCATTCGTAGTGAATACGGTGAGTTTCTTCGTGTCCTTTCTTGGTAATTTCTCCTCGCATAACAGTGTCCGATTCAAAAGAAATGTTGATCTCATCTTTAAAGCTTAAGAAACGTCTTCCAAAGATCTTGTAAATAACTTCTTTGGCACACCAGATGGCGCATAAACTCATCAGATCATATTTATATTTCTTTTCAGATTCATTAATGAATTTTTTCTGTACCTTTAAGTAATTTTTTCCGGGATGTTCTATATCGATCCCACAAGACTTTTCCAGATGAATCATTCCGGATGCGATGGGGAAAGAGTGAGAGATAGATATGTTGGCATCACTTTCGATAAGATAGGGCTTACCGGTTTCATGTTTTCCTATTCCCTTAAAATTGATGTTGAATTTTTCAGAAAGACTTTTGGCTAATATTCTTCCCACGATCCATTCTGACTGTCGTACCAAGTTAAGATCGGTCGGGAAGGGCTCAGGAGACATATAAGGTAATTTTAAGAATGTTTCCTGAATATTCCATACTGCATAAGCAGAAACTTCGTCTATCTGTTTACTTAATAACAAAGGCATAAACAATGCTAATGTTGTTAATATTTCTCATCAAAGATATGTTTGTTAGGAGTTATTGTACAAAGTGTGAATGCTTAAATATACCCATAATTAATGTAATAAAAGGCTAATTCAAAGGCTTTGATGTGATTTTCCATCTTTTTTGAAAAACAACACGTCCGTCTACAAGGTTTGCCTTATCCGGTGCCTTAACCGACAGTTGTTCCCTTCAATGCCCTTAGTGCCCGCCTTGCCTATTAGGTGATTGGTACCACTAAATACCCGCTTAAAACTTTTCCATTTATCCGTCAGTAGACTGCCCCATTTTATGCCCAGTGCCTCTATTTTACACCATAACGCCCTGACTGTCTTTTCATTGCGTTTGCCAAAGACCCAGGCAACGATCTCTCCACTCTGCCGATGATAAGCATAAATCAACCCGTGTTTATGGCTCTTCTTACCTACATACGTCCGGAACTCATCCACTTCCAATTTATTGTAAAAGCTACGCTTGGGCTGGAGGGCTACCTGCTGTCTTTCTAAGGTCTTCAATACTTTTCCAAGCGATAGACCCAAAATAACGCTTATAGCTCTGAGGCCACAAACTCTCACAAACATTCTTATAATCATAGCAATGGAGGTAGAATGAGCCCCTTTATAGTTCAAAGCATGGTCGCCTATATATTGGCGGGAGCAGGCGTTGCACAAATAATTTTGCTTTTTAGTTTTTTTCCGTTTTTAACGATATTTGTATGTTTACACTGAGGACAGGTTAGTGTAATTTGTATTTTCATTAGTTTTGGAAATTAATTTTTACGCAAATTTATGCTAGCTTGTTCTTTTTTAAAAAGTTATAAATCATACTTTTT
>JACONI010000053.1 GCA_014323825.1 Ekhidna sp.
TTAACCAACGAAACGAAAGCATCACAAAAACCTCCAAGGTTTTCCAAACCTTGGAGGTTTAAATGACCACGATAGCAAAGCGTAGAAGCCCTCTCCGCTTTGGCGAATCATTCACTTTTGGGAAGTTTGAAACTTCCCGAAACCGCTGTCATAAAGCCCTTGCAGGAAGTGTGAGGGCTTTTTTTGTGGAATAGTATAAGCATAGAAACCTGCAAGGTTTAACCAACGAAACGAAAGCATCACAAAAACCTCCAAGGTTTTCCAAACCTTGGAGGTTTAAATGACCACGATAGCAAAGCGTAGAAGCCCTCTCCGCTTTGGCGAATCATTCACTTTTGGGAAGTTTGAAACTTCCCGAAACCGCTGTCATAAAGCCCTTGCAGGAGTGTGAGGGCTTTTTTTGAATAAAATATAGATTAAAATCTTCAAGGTGTTCAAAACCTTGAAGGTTTAACTAACGAAACGACAGCACCACAAAACCTCCAAGGTTTCCAAAACCTTGGAGGTTTAAATGACCATGATAGCAAAGCGTAAAAGCCCTCTTTGCTTTGGCGAATCATTCACTTTTGGAAAATTTCAAACTTCCCGAAACCGCTGTCATAAAGCCCTTGCAGGAAGTGTGAGGGCTTTTTTTGTTTTTGTAGGTACTGTCCTCGCCGGCCTGCCAAATGGTATTTGGTATTCAAATAAACAGATGAGATGAGAACAGCCGTGCGAGGGTTTCCACTTTCTTATAAATACTTATCTTTGTCTCCCTCCTCTTGGAGGTTTTGTCAAGCTAAACCAATATAAAAAATGCCGCAAGATTTTTTCGGAATTGAAAGAGAGCTCTCCTCAAAACTTGGAAATCACAAATATTTCAGTTTAAGTGATTTAGCTGAAAAAAAACCGGAAGTCAGAAAACTTCCTTACTCCATCAGGATTCTTCTTGAAAATGTAATCAGAAACTACGATGCGTTCGCCGTAACAGAAGAGCATTTGAACACCATCTTAGATTGGAAAAACACTGCGGGAGAGAAAGACATTCCTTACTCACCTGCCAGAGTATTGATGCAGGATTTCACTGGAGTTCCGGCCGTAGTTGACATCGCTTCCATTAGAGCAGAAGTGTCCGGAAAGGGAAAAAATACCTCTAAAATTAATCCCGTGGTGCCCGCAGATATGGTTATCGATCACTCAGTAGTGGTAGACCACTTTGGCAGAGCAGACGCTTACCAAAAAAACGTGGATTTGGAGTACGAAAGAAATGAAGAGAGATACAAGTTATTAAAGTGGAGTCAGCAGGCATTTACCAACTTTAGTGTAGTTCCCCCGGGAATGGGTATCTGCCATCAGGTAAACCTGGAATACTTAGCAAAAGGGGTGATCGAAAGGGATGGATATTTATTCCCTGATACACTCGTTGGAACAGATTCTCACACACCTATGGTGAATGGCATCGGCGTTCTTGGATGGGGTGTTGGAGGAATTGAGGCAGAAGCGGCCATGCTTGGGCAGCCTATCTACATGATCCTTCCCCAGGTAATCGGATTGAAAATCACAGGCAAAATGGTGGAAGGCACCACCTCTACCGACCTTGTACTTACGATCACCAAGCTTTTAAGAGACTATGGTGTGGTTGGAAAAATGGTAGAGGTATTCGGCCCCGGTCTTGCGAACCTGGCGGTCACAGACAGAGCGACAATTTCTAACATGTCGCCTGAATTCGGATGTACTGATACGCACTGGCCTATTGACAGTCAGACATTGGATTACATGAGAAAAACGAACAGACCTACAGACCATATTGATATGGTTGAAACTTATGCAAAAGCAAATTTGCTTTGGAGAGATGACAAAGCCCGGATTGAATACACCGATATAATTGAATTAGACCTTGAAACCGTAGAACCGACCATTTCAGGACCTAAAAGACCCCAAGACAAAATTTTACTGAGAGCAGCAAAGCCTCAAATCAATAAACTTTTAACCGAGTACCGCTCAAAGAGACAAAGCATTGAGGTTTCTACTAAAGATTACGGAGACTTTACTCTCAGCGAGGCTTCAGTGGTAATTGCAGCGATTACTTCTTGTACAAATACGTCAAATCCGAGTGTGATGTTAGGAGCAGGTCTTGTTGCGAAGAAGGCATTAGCAAAAGGTTTAGAAGTAAAACCCTGGGTAAAAACTTCGTTAGCTCCGGGGTCAAGAGTAGTGACCGAATACTTAGAGAAATCAGGCTTACTCAAAGACCTTGAGGCACTTAAATTTTATGTGGTCGGATACGGATGTACCACATGTATTGGCAATTCAGGGGATATGATTGAGGAGGTGCAGAAAGTAGTCATTGAAAATGACATGGTCGTTTGTTCTGCTTTGTCAGGAAACAGAAATTTTGAGGCCAGGATTCACCCGAACATTAAAATGAACTTCCTGGCTTCTCCAATGCTTGTTGTGGCTTATGCGTTGGCAGGTACTATGGATTTTGATATGAATAATGACTCTCTTGGAAATGACAAAGATGGAAACCCGATTTACCTGAAAGACATCTGGCCGTCTTCAATTGAGATCGAAGAAGTGATGAGCAAAGTGGTTACTCCTGAAGACTACGCAAAAACTTATGCCACTGCCTTTGACGGAGATGACACTTGGAAAAAGTTAAATGCCCCCATGGGACAGATATATGACTGGGACCCAAAGTCCACTTACATCCGGGAGGCTCCCTTTTTTAAAGACATCTCTGAAAATGTGCCTGAACCTGAAGATATTAAAGGGGCAAAAGTACTGCTTCAACTAGGTGACATGGTCACCACAGACCACATCTCTCCTGCCGGTAAATTCTTACCTGAACACCCCGCAGGGCAATACCTGGTGGATAATGGTGTTGAGAAAAAAGATTTTAACTCTTATGGTTCCAGAAGAGGAAATCATGAAGTGATGATGAGAGGAACATTTGCTAACGTAAGAATTAAAAACAAACTCGCTTCCAGGGAAGGAGGCTGGACGACTTACATGCCTTCAAATGAAGAGATGACGGTTTATGATGCTGCCATGAAATATCAGGATGCCGGCATTCCGCTTGTAGTAATTGGCGGTAAAGAGTACGGTTCGGGATCATCAAGGGACTGGGCGGCAAAGGGAACGCAGCTGCTTGGCGTAAAAGCTGTTATCACAGAAAGCTTTGAGAGAATTCACAGGTCTAATCTGGTAGGAATGGGAGTGCTCCCGATGGTGTTTATGGAGGGAGAAAATCAAGAAATCCTGGGGCTTGAAGGAACAGAGACTTTCAACATTACCGGCTTGTCCGATAATTTGACCCCGGGAAAAATAGTAGATGTTACCGCAGCCAAAAAAGATGGCTCTAAAACGGAGTTTAAGGCTAAATTGAGACTGGACTCAGGAGTAGATGTGGCATACTACAAACATGGAGGAATCCTCAATTACGTATTGAGAAACTTCCTGAAAAACGATAATTAATTCTGATTCTATGTAAGCACGAAGGATTCTGTAAGAGTAATGGTATGTATCCTTCAAGTGCGCGCCCGCAGACGTTGGCGGTGGTCAGTTCCACTTCTACTCACACCACCCGTCAGTACTTTCGCTTTTTCAGTGCCGCTTCTTTTCTTATAAAATGTTTCAATTCCGCCTCCCTCTTTATGATCTGCCTGGCGAGTTCTATTTGACAGGATCCCCGATTGAAATTTTGGCCTTCATAACTTATCTTATAATATACATCTTCATTCAGGTAGTCCGTCAAAAACCTAACACCCATGATGAAAGAAAGTAATGCACCTGATCTGGCTAAATATTCAATTTCCAAAGGAGTTAAAATTCCATTAACACCGTCCAGATAACCTTGCACAAAAGCGTTGAATTTTTCTATGTCAAACTTTACCCGGTTCAGGTCATTCTCATCTTCACTTGCCAGATTTGTGGAAGTACGAATGCCATCACCAAAATCATAATGGACGATGCCTGGCATTACCGTGTCCAGGTCAATGACGCATAATCCCCGGCCTTGATCCTCTAAGAGCACATTATTGAATTTTGTGTCGTTATGTGTCACTCTCAAAGGGATTTTCATTTGGTTCTTTAATGTCTCAATTTCACACATCAACGGAGACATTTTATCAATTTCTTTCAAAATAATAGCACTTCTATCCTTCCGTTCCTTAAACGCATGAGATTCAGCCGTTTTTAATTGCTGCATCCTCACAATGACGCTATGAAATTTTGGTATTGTTTCTATCAATGAAACAGGATCAAAATCCGCCATAAAATAAAGAAAGGAACCAAAGGCATAGGCACCATTGTAGGCTTGTTCCGGGGTCTCTACAACATCGTATGATTTCATGCCTTTCTTAAAATCAAAAATTCTCCAATAACAACCATTTGTATCTCTTTTGAAAAGCTGATGATCCTTGGTCTTGATTAATTCCAGGGTAATCTGCGAACTATCATTTTTAATGAACTTAGACTTCAGATGCTCAGTAACTCTGTGAATATTGCTCATCATGCCTGAAACATTCCCGAATACCTGATGATTGATCCTTTGGAGCAGGTAATCCGGGAGTTCGGCAGCTGAGTTTGTTAAAAGATAAGTATCATTAATGTGGCCTCTTCCATAGGGTTTAATTGTAAGAATATTTCCTGAAATTTTAAATTCACGTATAATAGCATCAAACTGTGCATCAATATGGCTTATTATCTCCAAAGCTGTTGAGGATAGACATTCCGATTAACTAACTCTGCCAGACGTAACCTCGCAATCGATTTATCTTCCTGATAGGTTACACCAAACCACGACGCTTTGGAAGTCAGAACGGGTACTGAAACTCCTCTTAATTGAACTTCATTTAAAACGGAGGGGATAAAAAATTCAGACTTCATTTCCTTACCTTCTCGTCTTAAAAAATCAATGAGCATACTTTCAATGAGGGCAAGTACTTTGGACGTAAACCCCATTAAGTTCATTGATACAATTTCTTTTCCTGTTAAATCAAAAGATTCTTTTTCTTCAACGTAATAGGCTCCACCGGAACGTTTCTTGTAAATATGAGTCCGTTCTGTTATTCCCAGCAGTTTATTCTCAGGCGATACTTCACAAACACCTCTTGAAACTCTTCCGTGATCGGAAAGAGTCTTTTCCAATATAAATCCAACTAAACAAGCATCTAATTGTGTATTGTCTATACTTTGCAAGTGTTTGGATATTTGTTGTAAGGAGTCCCTTCCATAGAAATCATCCGCATTTACAATAGCGAATGGTTCATTAATTTTTTCTCTGGCAGAGTAAACAGCATGTGCAGTACCCCAGGGCTTTTCTCTACCTTTGGGAAGCTTAAATCCCGGAGGTAACGCATCTAACTCCTGAACGATATATTCAACCTGTACGCAGCCTGAGAGTTTGTCAAGATAAATTCTTTTAAACTCTTCTTCAATACTTGCCCTGATCACAAAAATTATTTTTTTAAATCCGGCAGATATTGCATCATAAATTGTATAATCAACCAGGGTCTCATCATTAGGGCCGAATTTGTCAATTTGCTTTAAACGGCCATATCGACTTCCCAAGCCCGCAGCCAAGACAACCAAAGAGGGGTCATTAGACATTATTCAATATGATAAGTGTTACCATGCTTGTTAGATATGGCGTAATTATAAGTAATTTTGATGGAATTTATCAAATCGCCAAATCATCTGCCTCCGGTTTATCCAACAAAATAGCAACATTCTCAAGTCGTGAAGTATGCCTCAGCTGAACAACGTTGAATTCTCAATCACTACTTCGCATTTTTCTCTAACCTATATTCATTTTGAATATTTAATTTTGCTAAATAGCAGGAAAACTACTTGAACTTGAGACTAAAAAATTACCGGACAAATTTGGTGCCGGCAATCACAAGCCCGAATCAGGAAGTATAGTAGCATTTAATGGTCTTCTTGCTGCCAATTTGATTGACACAAAACAGCTTTATTTGCTTTTTCAAAACGATACCGTAATTTTGAGGACTAAATAAAAAAATATGAAATTTAATATAATTAAAATAGTTAAAAGCCGGCTGGCATATTATGCTGTTGCTGCAATGAGTATGACATTTATCTCCTGTGGAGATGATGACAGCCCGGAAAACCTGGCACCAACGATTACAAATCAAACCTTTACCGTAAAGGAAGATGCTGCTGTGGGCAGCGAAGTCGGAAAATTGCTAGCTGAAGACCCTGAGGGAGGAAATCTGACTTTTTCCATCACCGACGGCAACACCGGAGATGTCTTTGCAATAAGTGGCAGTGCGGGCATCATTACCGTGGCCAAAGCCCTTGACTTTGAGACCACGCCTTCTTATACGCTCACGGTCAGGGTTGAAGACTCCGAAGAGAATTCGGTCACCGGCACCGTCACGATTACAGTCACTGATGTAGCAGACAATAATGCCCCAACGTTTGCCGATGCAAGCCGTGAGGTAGCTGAAGATGCGTCTCCGGGAGACAACGTCGGAGATCCGGTTACGGCTACGGATGCCGATGCAGGTCAGACGTTGAGTTATGCCATCAAGTCGGGCAACACCGGAGATGTCTTTGCAATAGACGGCAGCACGGGCCAAATTACCGTTGCAGGTGCTCTTGACCACGAGGACACAGAGACCTATACCCTTACCGTAACGGCTACGGATGACGGAACTCCTGCGAAAGAAGCCGATGCTGAAGTTACCATTACGGTGAATGATGTGAATGAAGCCCCGGCATTCGCAGCAGTAGAGACACAGAGTGTCCCTGAAAATGCGCCTAACGATACACCGGTGGTGACGGTTATGGCTGCGGATGAAGACGAAGGTGATGATAATACTACACTGACGTATGAAATCACCGAAGGCAATACCGGTGATGCTTTTAAAATAGACGAAAACACGGGACAAATTGCTGTCGCAAATACTAGTGCACTTGGTGATGAAGGAGACACGTTTGCCCTTACCGTAGAAGTGGAGGATGACGAAGGACTTACGGCCACGACTACGGTCAATATTACTATCGCCGCACCGAATCTCCCGCCAACGTTTAATACTCCTTCCGGCACCACATGGTTCTATGTAGATGAAAATGCACCGGCTGCGGATGTTGAAACGAACGAATCGACTCCTAGAACAACGGCTGTATTGCTTGGGGCTACAGACCCCGAAGGAGAGATGCTGATTTACGGCCTCACAGGAGAGGGTAACGAAGATTTTACAATAGATAATACCGGGAAAATTACCGTAGCCAAAGCCGGCGGCCTTGACTTTGAGACTAAGGAGACTTATGCCCTTGAAGTAACCGTTTCGGATGGGCTTACAACGATCAGTCGCACTATTTCTATTTCCGTTAGCGACCTGCTGGCGTTTGGAAATCCGACTCTCAGCATAGATGAAAATTCAGCAAATGGTACGAATGTCGGGGAACCGCTTACGGCTGCTACAGTTACAGACCCCATTGGAACGTCAGATTTAATTTATACTATCCTCACAGGCAATGATGCCGGAAAATTTGGAATAGGTTTAGGATCGGGTCAAATTACCGTTGCAGGCACTCTTGACCATGAGGAAACAGAGACCCATACGCTTACGGTAGCAGTGGATTATGGTTTTAATAAAGTTGTTAATGTCACCGTTACTATCACCGTTAACGATGTGAATGAGGCCCCGGTGTTTG
>JACONI010000054.1:0-18143 GCA_014323825.1 Ekhidna sp.
GTATAAATCTTAATTTTTTTTTGATTTTTTTTTCGGCAGGGGAGAGTCCCGTGGCGGGAATGTTAATTAATCATACGTATATGGCCTCCTGTCCTAATCATTGTTTTTAGTTAAACCTTCAAGGTTTTCAAAACCTTGAAGGTTGCTTTAATATCATTCATCAACAAGGGCTCCTTTTCTTCATTAAAACACGTCTGCGCCAATCAGCGAAATCTGCGGGAGAGTAGAGAGCCTGTCGCATGGGTCTTGGGCAAACGCAATGAAAAGACCGTCAGGGCGTTACGGGATAAAATAGAGCAGTTTATTGACGGATAACTGGAAAAGTTTTAAACGGGTATTTAGAGATACCCATCACCTAATAGGCAAGGCGGGCACTAAGGGCATTGAAGGGAACAACTGTCGATTAAGGCACCGGATAAGGACTCCCGGGAGTAAGAAAATGTATAAGTGTCCCGTGTTGTTGTCATCGTTTTAGTTAATCCTTTCTCTCGTTGACATCCCCTAAATATTCCAACAGGCAAGATTACGTCATTTGAAGGATGCTTCTGCCAAGCGTTTTTCAGACCGTACATGAACGGCCTTTTCTTCAATACGTCTAATTTCCGATGGAACAGGGCATCACCCTACCCTGTTGACAATTTTAGGTTCAATTCATCAAGCAATTGATATTGCAATCTCCTGCTGTCAAGATCTTTTCTTAAATACTTTTTATTTCTAATTGACTGTTTAAGCTCCTCGTTGACGAGATCAAAAGTTCGAACCTCCGAATCTGAGTAGGTATGTTTCGTTGATGGAAATTCTAACTCATACCCGTTTTCCTGCAACTCTTCTCCGGCAACATTTTCGAATATTTTTATTTCATCATCGTTGAATTCATTCTTGTAATTCCTAAAATTTTCTTTCATTACAGGTTTCTGTACATTTCTCCACATGTATCCGGCTTCCGCTGTTTTTTTAGATTCCTGAGAAGAAAAATAGTTCAAAACATTATTGCTTATATCAATTTGCAATAACTGACCTATTCTGTTCAATTCAGATAGTGGGTCAGAGATAAGTGATTCATATTTTATGGTGACAAATTTTGAAGGCCCCGCTAATCTCTCTATTCTCTTCGCAGTCAAATAATTTGATTTCCATTTTTGGGCCAAATGATAAGGGTGCTTTTCCCCAACAAGTATTTTTCGGAATGAACAAGCCACGTCCCTCCCATCCCTAATCAAATGAATGAAACAAGGGCTTAAACGCTCCTGTTTAAACTGTGAAAAATAATTGGAATTTGACATGCTCTTGCAACACCAGAAAGATGCCTGATTATGGTAAGCCATTATCTGATAAATGGTCTTGAAAATTTCCAGTAGTGATCTTCGCTTACATGTTTTGTAGATTAATTCTTGATCCAGGTTACAATTCCATTTGACGGGGTTTGCTTCAATCAATCTACACACATCATGAATCAGTAAATGAAAATTGCTGTCTTTTTGCAACGGTTTATACTTATCCAAAAGGGGATAGAATGTGCTCAATATGTGTGGTGGATGAGGGGCTGAAATGGAAGGCATCTGATTCAGCATCAAACGGAGTAAGTTGGATCCGGACCTTTGTGTCCCGATTATTTGTATCGGTTTTATATCTTCAATATTCATACGATCAAGCTTAAAAGAATGACCGACAGAATTAGGAATACAGGATGGATCTTTGTCCATAAAAAGACAGCCAGCGAGATCATAAATACCGCAAGGGCCTCACCGTCAGTTAACTGCCTTATTCCGATTGAGATCGCGGCAGAAAAGATCAATCCAATAACTGAAGCTCGTATACCGGTTAATATTGCTTTCAAAATGGAAGATTCTTTTATTCGGTCATGCATCTCACTAAAGAGTATCATCAGCATCCCCGAAGGAACAAAAACTGCCAGTGTCGCTGCCAGAGAGCCTGCGATACCTGCTACCTTGTATCCAATAAATGCAGAACTGATGAGAATGGGACCCGGAGTGATCTGACTGATGCTTATCGCTGCATTGAATTCAGGCTTTGATACCCAGGCGAGATCATGGACAAGCGTATTCTCAATAACAGGTATAATAACGTATCCACCCCCAAATAATGTAAGGCTCATTCCTGAAAATACTGTTCCAAGGTCTAGCAAATCCGAATATCCATCATTATACGATGCCGTCAGCAGTGCCAACAGGGCAACCGAAGAAATCACAACCAATCTTTTGGAATCAAAAACAGGTTTCCCTGATTTTAGCCATAAATTTGATTCTTGATCTTTGTTTTTTCCGAATAAAAAGAAACCCAAGGAACCAGCGAAAATAAGCGTTACAGGTATGACATATACATTCTTTACAAACAATGTTAAACCAGAAGTTGCAAGTGAAATACACCCTTGACTCCATGTTTTCAGTTGTTTCTTTGACATTTTAATACCTACATCAATTATTATGGCAACGATTATGGGCATTATATAAGTAATGTGATAATCAAAATGATGACTCATTCCTGGTTGGAAATAAATAATGCTGAATGCTAATACAAGCAAATATGTAGGCAGGATAACCCCGAATAAACTGGTCAAAGCCCCGACTATTCCCCGGAGAAGATAACCAAGTGACACCACTGTATTTACTGCTACCGGGCCGGGAAGAAAAGAGGCTAGCGACAGTCCATTCAATACATCCTCGTCCAGGATGATCTTTTTTCGTTCAACTAAATCTTTGCGAACCGTAGCAATCAGGGACATATATCCGCCAAATGAGTAACTGCCTACTTTGAAAAAGGTCCAAAATAAAAATGCTAGTGAAACCTTTTGTTTATCTGGCCTTTCCTGTCTCAACTATTCTCATAAAATGATGGAACATATTCAGCACGATATGGGTCGGGCATTCCTACTGTCACGTGAAAATAAATAGTCTCACTTTCATCCATTACAATTATTGATTTCATTCTCGGCGAACAAACCAGAAATTTTCCACTCTCCAAAAGTTGAGCATTTCCCATTCGATCTGCATAGAGAAGGTCAGGAAGGTTGATGATTGAAGTAATCCTGGCCTCGCTATCATGAACGTCAAAGGAAATAACCCTTGACTTTCTATTCTTTAGACCATTATCAAAAAGCATATAATGACCTTTCGAGTTTTTATGAATCGCATGCTGGCCGGAGAAGGCTCCTTCTGATTGAGCATGTAATGTTCCATTTTCTCCAAACACCCACATTACATCACCAGTCAATGAATTAACTTTCCATACCTGATTCCAATCTCTATATGAAACAAGCAGATTACCATCACTGTCTATCGAGAATGCGTTTGCATGACCCCAATCTTCCTTATTTTCAAGAATGCTTTCGTCTTCCGTAGGATCCTTGACATCAAATGTGCTCCACTTCCAAACAATTTCTCCTTCCTTGGTAACCCTGACAATAGCACTTGATTCAATATCAAACGCTTTCCGGTTGATCCGGATGGTTTTCGTGTCATAAACCAAAAGCAAAAGATCGTTTTTGAATTCACGGATTTCATGATGTGCGACAAGATTCAAATGACTAAGATTTAATTCATAAGTGATTTTTCCATCAATGGTATAACATGCAACCTGATCCCCTGCACTGTTATTATGTTCCGCCGAACCGTAAAGAACCAGGATTTCGCCTTTTTTGGTCCAACTCGAAAGTTTTGGTTGTCCGGGAATATCTTGATACCAGACGACTTCCCCTTCACTGTCCATCATGAAGATATTACCACTCACCAGCCTTCTTTGCGTAAGAATATAGCCATCAAAGCAATCGGGCACATGCTTTCTAAGCTCTAAATGTACAATGCCGAGGGGGATGTCTGCTGTCGTAAAACTGTCAGTTTCTGCAATGACTTCCCGGTTGTGATAGATTTGATAGCTATACTTGCTAGCTGGCTTTAGACAAGCAAGCGTGATATTATGTTTATATCCCTTTTTGGTAGGGTGAGTCCATGACTCGACATCGGTGGCTGTATGTGTTAGTTTGATGCGCACGGACACTGAGTCATATAGATTGATTTCCAGTTGCTTTACTGTTTCATTATTTGTGTCAGAAACAACAGGAACACCTACGAGAATGCTACTTTTTTGACAGGAAGAGCAAAAAAGAAGCTGTAAAATCGCCAAAATTTTAATAAATGACTTCATCATCAAATCTAGCATCACTTTCACCTTAAGTAATTGATGGAATTCCTTAACATAACCTCTACATTCAGAACTCTTTAAGAAAGTCAGTGAGCGTTTCATTTTTTCTCAGATTGAGCTTTTTTCTCAGTCTATATCTGTTTATCTCAACCGATTTGACCGAGATGTTATTCAGTTGAGAGATTTCTTTAGAGCTGAGGCTTAATCGGAGATGAGCGCATAATCTGAGATCATTTTCCGTGAGATTAGGGTATTCTTCCCTGATCCTATAAAAGAACTCATCATTTATATGGTCAATGTTAGCATTAAATTTTTGTAAATCTTCATTGATGTTCCACTTGCCTGCATATTCCTTCAGGAATCTCCTTATTTTTATCTGATAGTCTTCACGATTTATAAAGTCTAAATTTTTAAGCCCCTCCGAGAGTCCCTTATAAACTTCATTTCTTTGGGCAATAAACAAAGCGAGACTGGTTAATTCTTTCATTCTATATTCCAGTTTGTCTTGCAGTTTCGCCGAATGTAATTCTTCATTTTTCAAACGCTCTTGTGCAAGAAGCTTACTTTTTTCATAAATAACTTTATTTTTTCTCAAGTTGCTTCTTAGCCTGCCAACGACCAATGCTCCTATAGTCAAGGTAAGCAACACTGCCAGAATTAATGCCTTATTTAATTGATCTTTGGATTTTTGCTGCTGTTCCAGTGACTCCATTTCCAATTCCCTTCTCTCAGCCTCATATAAGATTTGCATTTCGGTCAGCTTATGACTTTTATCCTCTGATAAAATCTGTGACTTTAAACTGTCATACATTTGATAATAGGCTAACGCCTTTTGGTAACCACCCATTTTGCGATAGTAGTCAGAAAAAATCAGGTTGTTTTTTGCAAGGTATTCCTTATTGTCAATTAGGTCTTTCATAATCAGGCGCGCTTGATTAAGTGCCTTAAAAGAGTCTTCAAATTTGTCTTGTATCAGGTATATTCCAGCCAGTTCGTTCAGAACTTCTGTTTGGTTGTAATCATCTTTGATATCTCTAGAAATATCCAGAGAAGTTTCTAATACCTGTATGGCCGAATCATACTTGTTAATTGATCTGTAGCAAATACCAATATTCTTTAGCGTCTCAGCTATTCTGTCCTGATTGTTAAAAGGTTCTTTAAGGACCAAAGATCGTTTGAAGAATGAGAGAGCTGTCAAAAAATTCTTCTTCTGAAGATGAATCAGCCCGATGCTGTTGTAACTATAGGCGCAACGTTCAGTATCATCCATTTCTTCATGGATTTCAAAAACTTTTTGATGGTATTCGAGTGCTTTATCAAAGTTCTTGATGTCATAGAACAGCCAGCCAAGTGTTCTGTTTGTAAATGCGATATCAAATGGATTCCCAAGCTTTTCACGAATTTCTAATGACCTCAACCCGTAATCAAGAGCTTTATCATATAAATCATTGAAAAGATAGCCCTGACATAAATTGATCAATGCAAATCCCTCACTTGAGATGTCATCGTATTTCCTGGATAATTGAAGTGCCTCTGACGCATACTTAATGGTGTAATCCGGATCAACCAGCCAGTATGCTTCTGCCAGCTTATTCAAAATTATAATCCTGTCTTTCTCTGCACTCCC
Organism: Ekhidna sp.; assembly: GCA_014323825.1. Classification (GTDB taxonomy): domain Bacteria; phylum Bacteroidota; class Bacteroidia; order Cytophagales; family Cyclobacteriaceae; genus Ekhidna. The sequence goes on from JACONI010000054.1 coordinate 5,786, forward strand.
CCCCAATTTTACTTCCAGACTGTCAATGATTTTTTCTGAAAAAATCGGGTTTTCATCCCAAAGGTTTTTTTGGCTGACTGCCAGGAATGGCAAACAGCATATATATAATATTAGAACCGGGAGCCTGCTTATTTTATTAAAAATTGTAAGGTTAGAATTTGACACAGCACTACAATACTACTTCCACCTGATTGCGAATCAAATCATCATAACTATCAGCCCTTCGAATCAGTTTAGCTTCATTTTTGTGAATTAGCACCTCCGCAGGTCGAAACCTGGAATTATATGTAGAGGCCATACTATATCCATAGGCTCCGGCACTTTTAAAAATAATCAAATCCCCTTCGCGGACTTCTTCAATTGCTCTATCCTTCGCCAGATTATCTATTTCACAGACGTTTCCTACTACGGTATATTTCTTTCGTTCCCCCCGAGGATTGGAGATATTCGCTACATCATGATAGGCTCCATAAAACATTGGCCTTATTAGATGATTTAACCCTGAATCAACTCCTACAAATTCTGTTCCACCATTTCTTTTACGGACTACACAGGTTGTAAGCAGCAAACCGGCATTGCCTACCAGATACCGCCCGGGCTCAAACCAGATCTCAAGCCTTTTGCCATATTCATTACAAAAGGCTTTGAATTCCCTGTCCAGAGATTTTCCGAGGTCGGTTACGTCAATTACCTCATTCCCATCACCAACATCCGGTTTAATGCCCCCTCCAAAATCAATAAACTCCAACCCTGGAAACCTTCTGGCAATATTGAAAACCGTTTTTGCCGCGCTCATAAATACCTCCGTTGACATGATTACGGATGAAGAATGAATATGAATTCCATTCACACGAAGCAGTTTGTCCCTGACCATCTTCTCTACTTCTTCAATCTGATCGATTGAAATCCCAAATTTAGACTGGTTGTGCCACCAAGTCACTTTATCTGAATTTTCCTGGGAAGATATATTTGGATTAAGTCTGATGCACACAGGAACTGATATCCCATATTTGACAGCGAACTTTTTAAGGTTGGAGATATTTTCAATATTTATCCTGACACCCATTTTTACGCCTGCTGAAATTTCGTCAAAACTTACACAATTGGGAGTGAAAACAATATCCGTAGGTTTAAAACCGACGCTCAAACCCATCTTGATCTCCTGTAATGAGACTGTGTCCAGGCCAAGACCATTCTGGAGCATAACTCGCAAAATATTAAGATTGGTTAATGCTTTGCACGCATATTTTATTTTTAAATCCGATTGTAAAAAACCCTTCTTGAACACTTCAATCTGGTTTTTTATTTCTTCACTGTCGTAGATATATAAAGGAGAGCCGAACTTCTGCTTTAGGTCAGTCAAATCAATTCCCTGAATCTGCCATTTATTGGCATTAAGAACTAGATTTTTCATTTGGATATTGTTAGTTTGTTTACTCAGTTATATGTTTCAAGATTAAAAATACGCTGCATTAACTCTCGTACTCGTTGTTCCTGATTATAATTTGGCGTATTGACCAGATCATACCTCATATGCCAGCACAACATTGTGAATGCTGCAATTTGAATATAGACTAAAAGGCTGCTCTTTTCTTCCTTGGTGAGATTTCTGTGAGAGGAATAAGCCGTCAAAAAAGCTGCCAGAAGGTCTTCATCAAGCTGATTGTCTATAAAGCAAAATCCATTTATGGTCATTCCTACATCCAAGATAAGATTATCAACACATGCTTCTTCAAAATCAATAATGGCAACAAGTTTATTGTCTTTATCGAACAGCGTGTTATTTGGAAAAGCATCACCATGAATCAATCCTTTTAGGAGATCAGGTTTAGTCATCAATTTGAATTTTTGGGCATATTCCGACACAAAATTGAAAAGATCAATCATTGGATTTTTGGCATTATCGAATCGGCTAATGAGTTGGTCTACGAAGAAAAAATCCAGCGTATTGCGTTTCGGCTTCAGCTTCTCGAAGCCTTGTATCGTTGACAGATATCCGATGACATTACCCATCTCAATCGCAGATTCCTCATCAATTTTTGGCTCATATCCTTCCTTGAATTCATAGAGCATAAATCTGTTATTCCTAAAATTGAAAATGAATTCATTTTCATGATTGGAAATTGGAAATGCGGTTGGAAAGCTGTTTTCCTTCAAGATGCGCATCAGGTCCAGCTCATAGAGCAATGATTCCTTTGTTTGCTGCCTGCATAAACGAAGGAAAAATTGACCTTTGGTTGTTGAAATATGAAAGTTCTCATTCGCATACCCTCCGGGAAGCGCTTTACACGAGATCAGCTCTCCAACCTCAAAAAATGAAACTGCCATGTCTAAATCCGGGACTTTCATAAATCTTTATTTTATCGGGATAATCGTGAATGCATATTCATATCTACCGGGTTTTATCGTATATTTCTCATGAGTTCTTGCTCCCCAGGAGTTGTCCCCTCCTACACCCATCTGCAAGTGATCCAGATTCAGATATGTAATGTCTTCCGGTAAAATTTCTGATCCATGCATGTTATGGTCCTTGGAATAGTGCTCTAACCTTTTATAATGAAATGGGAAAAGGCTAAAGTTCATCAGAGAGTCGCTTTCAAACCTTATACCGGCAGTATTTTCCCCTTTGATTTCAAACCACCTGATATCAGATCGATTGCCACTTTCCTGGGGTCTCAGATAGGGAGTAGGAAAGTCTTTGACGAGTCTTTCGTGCAATCCAACAAATGCAGAGGTCTTGCGATCCCAGTAGTTTTCCATTGGGCCCCTGCCATACCACCTCGCTTTGTTCAATTTGCCGTCAAAGATCATACTGAAGCCGATTCTTGGAATTTCCGGTAAATCTATTGGCATTTCTATTACGGTATGAACATGTATTTTTCCATCTTCATCAATTCTGTAATTGGTAGATTGAGTAAATTCCAGATATTTATGATCGGTGTTGAACTCAAAGACACCTTCATTAATGGAATGATCGGAATTTACCAATTTGGTTTCTTTTGAAGCAACCTTCCAAAATTTGGCTCTGTTTTGCAACCCATTCCCCAAGTCGTTATCAGTCGGAGCGCGCCAATAGTTGGGAGCTATTGGCTCAATCAATATATTGATACCATTTACATCCAGGGATGAGATGAGCCCTGACTGCTGATCGAAACCAATCACCCACTCTTTGGTATTAATGAACATATTGTCAGGGCCTTGTACAATATCGTCGGCTGATAACCCTGAATTGGATGATAGGCCGCCGGCACTCCATACAAGCCCGGGGGTAATTTGAATTTGTTCACTGGCAATCAGATGTCCTTTTGGAATAAGGCCCTCCGGTTGTTTCTGATAAACATAAAAATTGATGTGATGCTCATTCCGGGTGAAGTCAATGCTCTCAGGGTAATTGATACTGAACGGCTGCGAGGAGTTGGCATCCAGGTCAATTGGTGGAAGATTTGAACTTGAGAGAAGGCTTCCATTTTCAAAAAGTTCATAGTTGATCACATAATTTGAGGTACTGGTAAAAAACATATCATTTTTCAGGATAAAATCGCCTCTTGCTGCATTCAATGAAGAGATTTTTATGTTCTGGTATACTTTTTTTACCTCGTTCAGATAAGGATATGGTGCTCTGTCTGCATACAACAAACCATTGGCACAAAAACTTGAATCATTCATGTTTTTTGGATCCCCCATATCTCCTCCATAGGCCCAGATAGCCATTCCATTTTCGCCCTGCCGGGCAAAGGCTTGATCTACCCAGTCCCAGATAAAACCACCTTGCAGGTTAGGATATTTCTCTATTATGTCCCAGTAATCCTGAAGGTTTCCTACACTGTTACCCATTGCATGGGCGTATTCACAAAGTATCAAAGGCCTTGGATCATCTTTTTGGGCAAACTCCTCAATGAAATCAATGTTGCGATACATGGGAACTACCAGGTCTGTGTGCTGCTCATACCAGGCTTCCTGGTACTGAACAGGCCTTGTAGTATCTCTTTCGCTTATCCAGTTATATACCTCAACAAAGTTGGGTCCGTCTCCCGCTTCATTCCCCATAGACCAGATGATTACACTGGGATGATTCTTGTCTCTTTCAACCATTCGGCGAGACCTGTCAATGAATGCATCCCTCCAGTTGTTATCGCTTGTGAGCTTTTTATAGCTTTCCGAATGGTATTGCATACCATGTGCCTCCAGATTGGCTTCATCAACAACATACAAGCCATACCTGTCACACAATTCATACCAGTACTCATCGTTTGGATAGTGACTTGTCCTGACAGCATTTATGTTATTTTGCTTCATCAACATAATGTCTCTAAGCATTTGCTCTTTCGTCACATACCTTCCGAGGTAAGGATCCCATTCGCACCTGTTAATACCTTTGATATATACTGGCTGTCCATTAACAAGCAATTGCCGCCCCTTTATTTCAACATTCCGAAACCCGATATTTATCCTGACCACTTCATTGACCTGTTTCTCAGAAGCATTGGTAATCAATAGTTTATATAAATTGGGTTTCTCTGCTGACCACGGCAACACCTGGTTGATTTCACCAGCCAACAGGATTTTCTCTTCATTTTCAATAGCGTTGCTTTTGACTGCTTCTGACCAGACCAATTGATTTGAGGAATCCAGAATCCTGACAGTCAAGTGTGCAGGTTTTATTTGTTTCTGATGATTTTTTAAAAGTATTTCCAGGTCAATTTTTCCTTTGGAATAAGCCCGGTCTAAAGATGTTTTTGCAAAAACATCATATATCCGGACATCAGGCACCCGGTATAAATAAACATTCCTTTCCAACCCGCTGATCCTCCAGGTATCCTGCCCCTCCAGATAAGAGGCATCACTCCAGCGATAGACCTGCACGGTAATGTCATTTTCCCCTTCAGTTATAAAATCGGTGATGTCAAACTCAATGGGAACTTTACTTCCTTTGGCAAATCCCACTTTCTCCTCGTTGACCCATAAATACATGGCTGATCTAACCGACCCAAAGTAGAGGATCACACGGTCTTTACTTTTCCAACCTTTGGGAAGGCTGAATTTTCGCTTGTATGTTCCCACGGGATTGACCGTTGGCGTATGGGGAGGATCAGGCTCAAAAGGGTATTCTTCATCAAGGTAATATGGAATCCCAAAGCCTTGGGGCTCCCAGTTTCCAGGCACTTTGATATCTGATAAGTTGCTTAAATTATAGTTCTCTTTTTGAATTCCAGGCATCATTTTGTCCGGAGACTCTGCATAGTGGAATTTCCATGTGCCATTTAGCGAGAGGTATCTGGAGGATTTCTCCGAATCTCCATTCAATGCAAGTTCTTCATTTTCAAATGAGAAAATGGATGAGTGCGGCTTCAACGTGTTTCTCTCTAGAATTTGCGGACTCCTGATGTCCTCCGGAATATAATTGGAAGGATTGCTACAGGAAATAAAACCAATCATAAGCGATATTATCCGGAACTTCATTTGTTTCATTGGGCACATCAATATTTATTTGTTCACAAGCATTAAGTTATAAAAGCAGGGTAAAAATGCCAGATAAAAAGCAATACTTTTTTATTGATAGCCCAAAGAGCCTTTAAGGAATATTGCGCATTCGTGTTCAGTGGCTTCGGCGTTCTGTTGATGGGTTGCGCGGAGCACTGTTCAATACAAATCTCTTTTGAAGAGCATCCAGCTACTATTGCCAAAACCATAAATGCCCGGAAGTGCGTGATTGTTATTATGTTATTCAATTTCTATCATTAATCAAGTGAAAAACCAATGCTGATCCATTCATAGCACCAACTAATCCTGTTTTTCCTCCAGCCATTGAGACATGTTCGATATCCCTCAGATCACCGTCCAGGTAAAGCCCTGAAACATGGCTATCAACGCTTTGAAAATTTCCCTTCCCGTCACCCAATAATAACAGTCCGTAGCTGGAATCATTGCGAGTAGTTTCTACCTCAGCATGAAAGTTGTTGCCGCCAACAACCAAATCAAGATTTGTATCACTATTTACATCCTTTACCAAAATACTGTTGATGGATGAGAACTGTGCCATTGACGGAAGTTTTTTGACTCTGAATGATTGATTTCCGAGATTTTCTATGTATGTTGATGCAAAATTTGAGACTTTGTACCGGAGAGAGCTTTCAAGGTTCTCTGAACCATAGATATCTTGAAGTTTGGCAAGCCCAAAATCATGATAAGTCCTGAATTGATCCCGGATATCGGGTATTTGCTGTGATGAGCATTCGCGGCCTCTGAGCGGATACAGGTTTCCTCCGTTGTAATATCCTAAAACAATATCAAGAGAACCATTTTCATCAAAATCATCAGAATAAATCCTGAACGGTTCTTTTTCCGTAGCCCTGTACTTGTAGTTCAGACCATTATTTCCTGTTACAAAGTCCGGATCACCATCTTTATCAAAGTCTGCTACGACTATGCTATTCCACCACCCCTCCATATTCTGTAGCCCAATCAAATTATCATTTATTGAAAATCTGCCATTCGTATTATCAAGAAATACCGGTGACAACCACTCTCCTACCAATACAAGATCTTCATCCAGATCATTATCGTAATCTACGGATACGATGTCTGTTACCATGCCAATACCTTCCAAATCCGGTGCTAATTCTGTTGTTCTATCCGTAAAATCACCCTGGTGATTTTCAAGCAATCTTGTGCTTACCGGCAAAGGATATTTTCCGGGAAACTGCCTTCCCGCAACAACAAGATCCAGATCATTATCCTTATCAAAATCAATTGATATGACCTTTGAGCCGCTTTCACCGGAAGCAGTGAACCCCCAATCCCTTATGAAGGACATACTGGAGTTGAGATATAACCTGTCCTTTAATTGATCGTGCCCTCTCGGGTATTCATTGCCACCACTAACAACATACAGGTCTAGATCCCCATCATTGTCTGCATCAAAAAAAAGCGCATCAACATCTTCAAATTGTTTGTCTTCTACAAAAGAAGGCTGAGTCAATTCAATAAATTCTCCCGAAGAGCTTTGTAAGTAGAGCTGGCCTGACTGGTCTATGGAACCTCCTGCGTATATGTCATCTAATCCGTCTTTATTAATATCTCCTACCGCTAGGGCCGGACCTAGCCTGCTCATTCGATGAGGGAGCAGGACCTCTCTCTTGAAATCGTCAAACTCATTTTCAAAATGGTGAAATGCAAGCCCAACAGAGCCTGCAATATTTTCACCAAATTGGGTGTGAATAATAGATTCACGGGAAAGCAGAGATGGAGCTGCTGAGTTGCCGTACTGGAGAATTATTGTTTTGTTCATATGATCGGGATATATCACTTCTTTATATCCATCCGGCCAATGAATGACCACACTGTCAGGCAAAGAGTCTCCTAAACCGAAATGAATGATTGGCTCAACGGATGATTGGTATCCCCTGGTAGTAAATAATTCGCGTATTTGCGACTTGTTTTTTGAGTAGGCAGTCACTTTGCTTCCCAATCCATTCTTGTTCCCTGTTGGCCCCTCTAAACAAATTTTTAAATAGCTGCCAAGATTGTAATCTGCTGCCTTGTTCTCATAAACAAAAGGCTGTTCATCTACATTATTGGTCACCAGATCCAAATCCCCGTCATTATCAAGATCACAGTAGGTCAGACCGTTTGATAAAGATTTAATGCCAATGCCCCAAACTTCTTTTTTATCCTCGAAAATTAAGCCATTGGAATTTCTGAAAACATAATTTATCAGTTTCTTTTCAGGAGTTCTTTCAATTAAATCCTCAATTGCTTTTCTGGCTTGTTGTTTTGATCCGGATTCTACATCTTCAAGTTTCCTGGCCTTGAAATTCCGGAAATCGTTGTTGCGAAAATCTCTTTTCAATCCATTGGTAATGAACAAATCCTGAAGCCCGTCTAGGTCTATATCAAGGAACAGAGGTGCCCAACTCCAATCAGTGTTTGAAATTCCGGCAAATTGAGCAATCTCGCTAAAACGTAAATTTCCACGATTAAGCTGAAGCGTGTTATGCATATATTGGTAATGAAATCCATTCTTTACCTGGTTATAAAATAGCTCCGGGCTCATACTGTTCATACTTGTTTTCATGCCGTAGTTGTCTTCAGCAACCATGTCCAGGACACCGATATCAGGTAACCCGTCGTTATTAACATCAGCAATGTCTGTGCCCATGGAAAAATTAGATTGATGTTTGAAGGAAGTTTTGCTGACCTCTGTGAAGGAACCATCCTGATTATTTATATATAAAAAATCGTGTTCTGAATAATCATTCGTAACGTAGAGATCAGCCCAGCCGTCGTTATTCAAATCACTTGCACAGACCCCTAGACCATAGCCCAGTTCATTTGAAATAATCCCTGATTCTCCGGAAACATCAATAAAAACTCCATTGTCATTTCTAAATAGTTTATCCCCTACATTTTTATCTATTCTCTGCCTTATTTTGTCAATTTCATAGAATGGCCTGACATAAACATTATGATTCAAAAGAAACATATCCAGGTCATTATCCCTGTCGTAATCAAAAAAAAGTGCTTGAGTCGAATACCCGGTATCAGCCAGTCCCAGCTGAGAGGCCATTTCCCTGTATGCGGGAATGCCATCTTCACCAAGCCCTTCGGAGACAAAAAACAGGTTGGCTCGTTGATCTTCGGGCAGTTTGCCTGATCTACAGACATAGATGTCCAAAATGCCATCCCCGTTTATATCGACCATCGTTGATCCTGTCGTCCAGCTTGGTGAGTCCTTTACTCCCGACCTTTCAGTTATATCCAGGAATCTGAACTCCCCTTGATTCAGGTACAATCTGTTTTTTGTAACATTGCCAGTGAAGAATAAATCAGGAAGCCCGTCTTTATTAATATCTCCTGAAGATACACCCCCGCCATTGTAATAGTATTCATAAGTCATACTATTCATTTGAACGCTCTCCGGAATCAAATTTTTAAAATCCAATCCTGTGGTTTTGGCATAATGTATCCGGAACAGGGTGTCAGAATTCACAAGAGGAAAATTTCTGTGCTCATTGGTGCAGCCAACCAGATGAATCAACCAGATTGAGATGCATAAGCTTCCTGGAAATTTCATAGCAAAGAAAAAAAGGCAAAAATTCTCATTCCTGCCTTTGGATTATCAATAGCCTGGATTCTGCTCCAGTTTGGCATTTACGTTTATTTCGCTTAAAGGTATAGGAAATATATTGTGAACACCGTCTCTAAAATTATCAGCAAATGGTTTATTGTGATTTTTTAATGTCTGGCTAATTGGCTCTGGTGCGGATTTGCTTTTTGCCCAGCGCCATAAGTCAAACCATCGAATCGTGTACTCCATTGATAGCTCAACTGGCCTTTCGTGATGTCGGATCTGTTTTCTCAATTCAGATTGGTTCATTGTGGCTAATGGTACCGCTTTTGAACGACTCCTGACCTGATTGACAAGGGACAAGGCTGCATCCGTCTGACCATTCTCATTGAGTGCTTCTGCCTGCATTAACAGGATATCAGCGTAACGCATCAGGTTGATGTTGATTCCATTGTAAAATGTAAGATCGAAATCATCCGAATATTTCTTGAAATAAGAAGAACGATCAAGCTCATCTCTTACTTCATTATATGTCTTATTCACCTTGGCACCTCTTTGACTCATAACAGAAAGAGGATCATCAAAAAATACACTTGCGTAAACACGATCACTGAAGCCTCCCGTAGCCTGAGTATCAACTTTCATAAGGCTCATCAACCAATCTGAAGGATAAAATAACTCCCATCCACCAAGAGCACTAGGGGTTACTTCATAATTGAACGGATGTCTCTCATCGTTATCATTTTTTCGATCTCCACTCCACTGAATTTCAAAAACAGACTCAACTCCGTTCTCTCCTTTTCCATTAAAATTATCTTCATACTTATCAAGTAAAGAATAGGAGGCCCCAATAACACTATTAAACTGGGCAATTGCCTCTGTAAACTTTTCCTGGAAAAGATAAACCTTTCCAAGATATGCAATGGCACTATTCTTGGTAGCCCGCCCAATATCGTTATCACCATGATCATCGGGGAGGCCGGCTCTGGCAGCAATGAAATCATTCTCAATTTGTGCCCATACCTCGCCGGGTGAAGCTTGCTCGACAGCGAAATCATCAGGAGATTCGGGTACTGTAGTAATTAAAGGTACATTTTCAAAAGCAACTACCAGATGAAAATAATATAAAGCTCTTAAAAATTGTGCTTCGGCAATTATCTCCGTTTTTTCCGAATCACTCATTGCAGAAATTCCCGGCACGTTCTCAATAACTTGATTAGCATAAGCAATGCCTGCATAGTTAGACCTCCAGAAACTTGTAAATGTCACGTCATCAGTGCCATTGGTGAAATCGGCAATAGACTTGCCATAATTTGTAGAAGAGTTAAGTATATCATCAGATTTCCAGGTAACACCAATATACATATGCTCAAAAAATGTCCATTTTGAGCCGTTGTATGACTGCAAAGCAGCATATGTAGCAACTATGGCCTTTCTGGCATCGTCTGCATTTTGCCAGAAGGATTCTTCGGTTAACTGTGAGAGGTTTTCCTGTTCCAGAAAATTATCACAACCAATCGAAATGAACATCACTAACAGAATTAAACTTATTTTTCTCATTTTCATAAAGTTTTAAAAATTTAAAATGTTACTTGAACTCCCAATAAATAGGTTCTTGCCAGAGGATAAAGACCTCTATCCACTCCTCTGGCAAATGTCGGGTAATTAGAAAGCCCGGGATCGAAACCATTATATCCTGTAATTGTTAGAAGATTCTCAGCACCAGCATATATTCTTGCCTTGGTAATACCATTTACTATGTTGTTGAAGGTATAGCCCAATTGAATATTCTTAACTCTCAGATAAGAGCCATCTTCCAAAAAGTAATCGGATGGTCTTATATTCCGATTAGGATCCTGAGTGGTAACTCTTGGAATGGAAGACCCTGTATTTGAGGGGTTCCACGTATTTAACAGGTCTGCGGAGAAATTCTTCGCATCGCCTTGTCTGCGATATAAAAGAACGTTCGTGCCATTGTAAATTTGATTGCCGCTTGATCCTTGAAAAAATAGGGTAAAGTCAAAATTTTTGAATGAAGCATTGAAGGTTAGTCCATATTCCAGATCCGGAAGGCCGCTGCCCATAAATTGCTTGTCATCATCATTGAGAACCCCATCTCCATTTGTATCCACAAATCTCAGGTCTCCGGGTACAGCATTTGGTTGAACGCCATGTTCGGTGACCTCTTCTTCTGTTTGGAAAATCCCATTCGTTTTAAATAAATGAAACCTTCCTATTTCTCCCCCTACTTCAGTCCGGGTTGTAGGATGCGTATCGAAAATGACAAAACCATCCACAAATGCTTCATCCTGGAATCCTAGCTTTGTAACTTTGTTTTCGCTGCTTGCAAGGTTTGCGGAAATATTGTATTTAAAATCACTTTCGGAATTTCTATAGGATAGCGTTAACTCCCAGCCTTTATTTTCCATATTGCCGCCGTTGGTAATGGGATCCACGATGATTCCAGAAGTGGCAGGTACGGGAACTCCAACCAGCATATCAGTAGTTTCGGTTATGAAATAGTCAAAAATAATTCCTATTCTATTTTCAAACATCTGTAAGTCCACGCCATAATTCATGGTATTAGACTCTTCCCATTTGATATCGGTTGATGCAAGTGACCGATTAATTGTTCCGACATTAACGGCTTGAGATTGGGCCCCTCCGAGAGGATAGTTCAATGCAGAGTTATTGCTTGATAATGTTGCAATGAACAAAAAATTGCTTATGTTCTGATTGCCTAATGTGCCAATGCTGAATCTGGGCTTCAGATCATTTATGAATGGAACATTAAAAAATGATTCTTCTGAAATTCTCCAGCCAAGAGACACCGAACTAAAGGTACCATATCTGTTCCCCGAGCCAAACCTTGAAGAGCCGTCCCTTCGTATGCTTCCCTGAACCAAATATTTATCCTTATAATTATAGCCTGCTTGTCCAAAGATAGATTCAATCGTACTGGTAACATTAGATCCCGAAGAATTGGCATCACCAATCCCTGCATTCAGAGATCTTAACTTATTTGACGGAAAATCATTGTTAGACCCGCCTGTAGACTGAAAAATTCTTTTTTCCAGTGAAGTTCCGATAAGTGCAGTGATGGTATGACCACCTTCCAATGATTTATTATATTCGACTACATTGTTCCAAACATTTTCAGTTGTTCTGGAACGCGTTTCTGATAAATCTGCCATGTCATTGGCTGTCTGTGGACCAAATTGATAGGTAGGTGAATGAAATCGGAAAAAATTGTTAAAAACATTCACTCCGAATTGCGTTCTGAATTTCAAT
>JACONI010000054.1:18163-19112 GCA_014323825.1 Ekhidna sp.
CGTCAATTATATCAAACTCAATAAAAGCATTTCCCTGAAGTTGATCATTTTCACTTATCCTCGTAGTGAGGGTAGTGGTGCCAACGATGTTTCCTGACCCTACAACAGGAACAGCGAATCCATCAATGGTAGATGCATCAAACACCTCATTGTGAGGGAGTGCCTCCAGGGTGGATAATATTGGCGAAAACCCTGCGTTACCTCCATCCCCACTTTCGTCTTCACCCAGTAGATTTCTGTTGGACCTCGCATACGAAATTGTTTGACCCATTCTAATCCTTTCACTTATATTATAGTCAGTATTCAATCTGAAGTTGAAGCGTTCAAAATCCGTCTCAATGACTGTGCCTTCATCAGAAAAATATCCAAAAGCCAAATTATAGGCTGCATAATCTGACCCCCCGGAGACAGCCAGATCGTATTTTTGTTCAAAACCAGTTTGAAACATTTCATTTTGCCAGTCAGTATCTGCAACCTCGGTAAGCGAGGTATAAGCCAAGGGATCTAAGCCGTCATTAGCGTGAGCAGCATTGCTGACCTGATTGTTCCCGGCGGTATTTAAAACATCAAGGGTGTTTGGAACAGAGCTCCATCCTGTGTATGCAGTGAAACTAACAACAGGCTTACCACTTTTCCCTCGCTTGGTTGTAACGATTACCACACCATTTGAAGCCCTGGAACCATATATTGTTGCAGCAGAAGCATCCTTCAAAACATTGATTGATTCAATATCACTGGGGTTGATAGAATTTATATCTGTAGGAACTCCATCAATCACAAAAAGAGGATTATTGTTTCCTATGGTGCCAAGACCTCTTATTCTAATTACCGGAGCAGCCCCCGGAGCACCTGAGCCCGGAGTGGAAATAACTCCTGCCACCTGACCCTGCAATAAATTTGAAACATTCCCGCCGGGCAGACGCTGAATATCGTCAACATTGACAGATGA
>JACONI010000054.1:19132-25205 GCA_014323825.1 Ekhidna sp.
GCCCCTGTTATATCCTGTCTGTTTTGAGAACTGTAACCAACAATAATTACCTCAGATAATTGAGTGACATCCTTTTTTAAGGAAACATCAATCTGAGAACGGCCATTCAATGCAATTTCTGAAGTTTCAAATCCAACATAGCTAATTACCAAAATAGAATTTGAAGGTACTTCAATTGAATAGCGGCCATTCATATCCGATATTGTTCCGTTGGTGGTTCCCTTCTCTATTACTGTAACTCCAATCAAGGGCTCTCCGCTTCCTTCATCCTGGATTATTCCTGTAACCCGACTTGATTGAGCGAAGACTGTAGCTGAAACCAGTAAAAATGTAAGATAAAGAATGATGTAGAATTTGCTCATAATAGTATTTACATTATTATAGTGATTGGTTATTGATAAAATTTTATCTCTGTATTGCTAAGTTCATTTTATAATATTTAACAATCCAAATGCTTTAACTCTACTTGGCCTCTATAACCGTGCTTGAGCCCCTCTACATGATCTAATGATTCATTTTCGGACGCTTATTAAATTATATCTATGAAATCGCGGATTGGGTCAGAAAAACCTTTCCCATATACATTTAAAAATATTGCGTTTAATTTATAAGAATAGGCCTGGAGACTTCATATATATTTATATGTTTGACATCTGATATATTAAAACAGTAAACCATATCATTTCATATTCGCAGAGCTTGAAACAATGGATTTTTTCCTCAAAACTCAGGGTTTCCGATGAGACTGAAAGGGAAGTGGTCATTGAGCTTAACAATGCGGAAAAGGAAACAGACAACAAGGTAACAAAACTGGACTAGCACCGATTTTTATTTAATAAGTATTTGTTTTCGCTTTTTTTGAAAATAGCTTTGCACAACACGCAAAATCTCTGTTTAATGGAGGATTTCAATAAAATACTTACAACAAAGGAAAAAGCACTACAGCTTAACCTGGATACACGTATCTACGGTACCGTCGCTGAAATTGGAGGCGGTCAGGAAGTGGCGGCCTATTTTTTTAAAGCAGGAGCAACATCAGGAACTATCGCCAAAACCATGTCAGCTTATGATATGACATTCAGCGATGCGATCTACGGTAAATGCGATCGATACGTATCAAAGGAAAAACTCTTGAAGATGCTTGACAGAGAGTACGGCCTTCTGGCCCAAAGACTTACGCATAGAGCCAAGAGAAGTACCTTTTTCGCTTACGCAAATACTGTTGAAGTGATCAATTACAACCAAAGCAATGCAGGGCACGGATGGATGGGAATCCGTTTTCAAAAGCATTCAGGGAGTGAACATAACGAATGCATTATCCATGTTAAGTTAAGAGACCTGGATACGGAGTGGCAGCAGCAGGTACTCGGAATCATTGGTGTCAATCTGATCCATGCCTGCTACCACTGTCAGACACCGGAAGAGATCATCAATGCTTTAGCCGATAATGTCAGACAGAATCGGTTTGAGATTGATATGTTTAGTATCTCAGGTCCTGATTTTCACGCTGTGGATAATCGGTTAATGACACTTAAACTCGTCAAAAATGGTTTGACACAGGTTGCCATGTTCGGACCGGATGAGAATGTGATCCTTCCCTCCGACATCATTTACGGAAAAAATGCCATTGTCCTAAGGGGAAGATTTCGTCCTGTTACACATGTAAATGTGGATATGATGATTACGGGGATGAGGGCTTACAAAAAGGTGGTTAGAAATGCAAAGGATATTGTACCGGTAGTTGAAATAACATTAAAAGACCTCACAATGGATGGAGAACTGGATGAACAGGATTACCTTGACAGGGTGGATCTGCTCTGTTCTCTGGGTCAAAACGTAATGATCTCCAACTATCAGGAACATTACAAACTTGCAGGCTATCTGTCCCAATTCATCAAGGACAAAACATTAGGGATCATAATAGGAATGAATAACCTTGCCCGAATATTTGATGAGAAATATTATGAAAACCTGGACGGGGGCATACTGGAATCATTTGCAAGACTCTTTGGCAGTAATGTCAAACTGCTTGTCTATCCCATTAAGGACAAAAAAGGCGAAATCAAAACAGGAAACGATTTTATGCCCGAAGAGCATTTACTAAGTCTTTTCCGCTATTTTATTGAAAATCAGAAAATTTTAAGTATCCCTGATGCAAAGGTCGAAAATCTTCATATTATCTCGGATCAGGTTCTTAAAATGATAGAAAATGGTGAGAATGGATGGGAAGCAATGGTGCCCAATCGTGTCGCTGATGCAATAAAGAGGAATCATCTTTTTAATTATCCCTACGAAATACAGATAGATAACGAAGAATTCATTTAAGTGCAACACCTCTCCGGGGTTTACCGCTTTAATTATATTTAATTTTTTAAGCAAAAAGCAATAAATAAGAGTAAATGGCTTCAAGGGGAAAATTTTCCAGTAAACTGGGATTCATACTAGCCGCTGCCGGTTCAGCGGTCGGATTAGGAAATATTTGGAAATTCCCATTTGAAGTGGCGGACGGCGGCGGTGCAGCTTTTGTACTGATCTACCTCGTCTTCGCATTTATACTTTGTTTTCCGGTGATGGTTACTGAAATAGCTATCGGAAGAAAAACACAAAAAAATCCGGTAGGTGCTTATGAAGCTTTAGGGTTTAAAAAATGGAAGTTCTTAGGGATGCTTGGAATTCTCAGCGGCATATTGATTCTCTCCTTCTATAATGTGGTTGCCGGATGGGCCTTCGGTTACTTCCTTGAAATACTCAGGGGGAATTTTGAAATTGGTAATAATTTCAGTATTTACATAGCTCAAATATGGAAAGTCGGTATTTACGGGACGGTATTCATGGGAGTAACGGCATTTACCGTTTCAAAAGGAATCTCCGGAGGCATTGAGCGGGCAGCTAAATTTCTGATGCCTTCCCTCCTCATAATGATCATCGGACTTGCTTTTTATGCGATGTCACTACCTGATGCCGGTGCAGGGATTGTCTATTATTTAGTACCGGAATTTTCGGAAGTGACATTTGAGGTCGTTTACAATGCGCTTGGTCAGGCCTTCTTTTCTCTTTCTCTTGGAATGGGCGCACTGATAACTTATGGCAGCTATGTTTCTAAAAGTGACAACATCATCAACTCGGCTGCCTGGATAACAGTAATGGATGTTGGTATCGCCTTTCTTGCAGGGCTGATGATCTTTCCTTTCGTTTCCTATTTAACAAATGGAACAATGGAAAATTTCTCAGGAGGCCCCGGGCTGATTTTCACCACATTACCGGGTGTCTTTAGTTCATTAGGTGAGACGCTGGGAATAGTTGTAGGTTCAACGTTTTTCCTTTTGCTATCGTTTGCAGCCTTAACATCAACCGTTTCTTTACTTGAAGTTCCGGTTACTTATGTAGTAGATGAATTAAAAGTCAGCAGAAAGAAGACGGTATGGATCGTGGCAATATTGATTTTCCTGATTGGCGTGCCATCCTTACTTTCCAACGGATACTCCAGTTTCTTCACAAACTTTGTGACCTACTTCGGAGCAACTTCGCCTACCAATTTCATGACACTGGTAGAGCATGTAGGAAATGACACTTTTCTCCCATTAGGCGGTTTTCTGATAACGGTCTTCGCTGCTTATGTGTGGGGAAAAAATAACTTAATTGAAGAACTCTCAGAGGGGAATCCAAAATTCAGGGATGGAAGGATGAAAAAATACATTGATTTTACGATAAGTTATCTGTGTCCGGTGATGCTTGGAATTATTTTTATCCTGACCTTTTTAAACAGGTTCTTTGGAATCAACGTTTTTTAACTTACTCCTTCGAAAAAGGTCCGGGAAATTTTCCATTAAAGTAAATCACATATCGTCCTTTCCTAAGTTTGCTTACATCCACCGCTTTGCCCTGACCTTCTTGCACCAGATTATTTCTCTGATCGTATATCTCATAATGAGAAACTCTCGATAAATACAGATGTGTTTTTACTAACTTAGGACTAAATTGAACTCGATCCGGATAATGTTCCAGTTCAACTTCCGAGGAATACAAATATTTTACCCTGCTGCTACGAGGAAAATTATATTTTATCCGATATTTATTAGCTCCCTCCGTAAGAGCCGGACGGTGTAAATATCCGGCACCTTCATACTTGCCTTTTGCTTCCACGATTGCCTTTTCTTCCCAAATACCGTTTTCCAGACGTTGCACCTCAAAATAACCTTTACCTCTCTCTCCTTTTGTTGACCAGACGAGAGCGGAATCTGTCAGGTGAATAGGCAGAAACCTGAAAATGGTATGAAATAGAATGGATTCGGGGTTCAGGATAACGGGATGGCACAGTGTATCTGCATGAATAATTCTGATCTTAACCGGAGTGTATAAATCGTATCCTTCAAAATTAATCATTATGGCACTCAGGTTATAATTGATGTCAGGAGTGCGCTCATTGATCCTTATTTCACGGACACAAAAAACCTCTTTATCTCTATTAAATGGATTTTGAATAAATAGTGTTTTTCCCTGATAAACACCGGCAAGATAGGTCTCCTTGCCGGGCGATACCTGTGCATATCCCGAATAAATGATAATTCCAAAAAAAATAATGAGAAACCCCCGATAAAACATAATTTTAACTCGTTATGCAATATTAATGAATTTAGAATATGCTGTTTATCCGGTAGCCGGATAATATTTATTATTTTTCATAGTGAAGAGTGGAACTATGGAGATGGGAAGTTCGTATATTTGAATATGGAATCAGAAAGAAATGGATTAGGAAATAAGAGAGCTCATATCATTAAAAGAGATAACAGGTGGGCTGTTAAAAAAGAGGGAAATACTAAGGCAACAAAAGTTTATGAAACTCAAAATGCTGCGGTCAAAGGTGCCCAAAAATTACGTTCCAACGGTCATGACATAATCATACACAAAAAAGATGGTTCAATCCTTAACTGGCAGAAAAAATCCTGACCATGGCTTCCCCTACTTTCCTCAAAATCGCCCCTCATCACTCTTAAAAAAGCACATTTTTTAGCTTTAATCATTCAAATAATGGCACTGAAATAAGTCCTGCCTTCTCACGATCCTGCCCACAGCCTTACGTCCTCCGGCAAAGTCAAAAATCTATTCCTTCGGGTTACCATTTTGTTTGAGGACGGGACACTTTGCGAAAGGCTCTCCACTCTCCCGCAGCTTTCGCTGACGGACGCAGACGTGTTTTGATGGAGAAAAGGAGCCCTTGTTGATAATGATATTAGAGAAACCTTCAAGGTTTTCAAAACTTTGAAGGTTTAAAATAACAACGATAGCATTGCAGCAATCCTCTCTGCTTTGGCGAAGCATTCACTTTTGTTTTTTGAGGACGGAACACCTTGCGAAAGGCTCTCCACTCTCCCGCAGCTTTCGCTGACAGACGCAGACGTGTTTTGATGAAGAAAAGAGCCATTGTTGATAATGATATTAGAGAAACCTTCAAGGTTTTGAAAACCTTGAAGGTTGCTGTGGTGCTGTGGTCTTGTTGGTTAAACCTCCAAGGTGTTGAGAATCCTTGGAGGTTTTTTGTGGTGCTGTCATCTCGTTGGTTAAACCTCCAAGGTGTTGAGAAACCTTGGAGGTTGCTGCGGTGCTGTCGTCTCGTTAGTTAAACCTTCAAGGTGTTGAGAAACCTTGGAGGTTGCTGCCCTTGCCTGTCCGGCTTGTGGATTCATCTTTATATTCTTTTCCCGGGATTACGGTAATCAGAGGTAAAGCACAATCAGGATTATGTAGTATTATCGTAAATTAATGACAGAATAAAGTAAAAAGCTGTCTACTTATTTTAGGACGGGACATATATTATTATGACAGATGTAATAATTACAGAAAAGAAAAAGTAACGATCGCATAGTATTGTATATAAACAATAACAAGCCCAGTGCTACTTTGAAACATAAAACCATAAATCAAAATTCAGAGGTGTATCACAAAGTATGAAATGTTAAATATGCCCGTAATTGATGTAATAAAAGGCTAATTCAAAGGCTTTGATGTGATTTTCCATCTTTTTTGAAAAACAACACGTCTGCCTAAAGGCTCTCCTGATCCGGTGTCTTAACCG
>JACONI010000055.1 GCA_014323825.1 Ekhidna sp.
TAGACAAACATGTTGTTTTTCAAAAAAGATGGAAAATCATATCAAAGCCTTTGAATTAGCTTTTTATTACATCAATTACGGGCATATTTAAGATTTCATACTTTGTGATACATCTCCAAATTTATTAATTATCAATCCATTTAATCACCTGAGCCGGGTTTCCTGCTACGAATACATCATCAGATACGTCTCGGGTAACGACAGCACCCGCTCCAATCACTGCCCGATTTCCTATGACTACTCCCGGACAGATGATGGCGCTGCCCCCAACCCAAACATCATTTCCTATTGAAATGGGTTTAGCATATTCCAATCCACTGTTTCTGGCTTTTGCTTCTATTGGATGTGTAGCTGTAAGTACCTGTACTCCCGGCGCGAACATGACATTATCTCCAATCTCTACGGTTGAGACATCTAAGATGCAACAATTAAAATTCATAAAGAAATTATTGCCGGCACGAATGTTGTGACCATAGTCACAGTAAAACGGAGGTTCTACCCATAGATTCTCCCCCGCTTCGCCGATAAGCTCATAAAATAACAGGTCTCGTTCTTCTTTGGCGTTCTCGTTCATCCGGTTGATTTGTTGAAAAAGCAAACGGGCACGCTTCCGGTCTGCGATTAACTCCGGATCTTTTGCATTGTACATTTCTCCGGCTATCATTTTTTCTTTTTCAGTCATCAGATGGAATATTTGATTCGGGCAGCAATTTAACCCGAATGCATGTGAATGAAATCTAATCTTATTTCTTTGGTTTTTACCCTTTTCTTTTCGCTATTCTCTAACTCAAAAGCAGGCAGGAATAGGGATAACCGCTTATTACCTGACCCATTGGCTATAGGTAACAATAGAAGGAGTCTTCAGTACTCGGCAATAACCTTTGGTGGTCGGGAGAGTGTATTTTGACGGGAAAAGTGAAAGTACTTTCTGATGACGGAGAGAGCAGGATCACTCATACACCATCTCCAGGTCAATCGTTCTCCGGTCAATATCTGTTTTGGCTATAAGTACCTTTAGCGTATCTCCCAGCGTGATCATTCGTTTGTTGTTCCTTCCGATAACACACATTTGCTTCTCATCAAACTCATAAAAATCATCATCCAGATTAGTAACCCGAATCATACCCTCACATTTAGTCTCAATGATCTCCACAAAAATCCCCCACTCTGTAACACCGGAAACAATACCTTCAAATTCCTGACCAAGCATGGTTTGCATAAATTCAACCTGCTTGTATTTAATTGATGCGCGTTCTGCCTCTACTGCTCGCTTTTCTCTTTCGGATGAATGCACGCATAATGGCTCATATTCATCGTTTCCGACATCTTTGCCCTTTTGAAGATAGTGTCCCAGTAAACGATGGACGATTACGTCGGGATATCTCCTGATCGGAGAGGTGAAATGGGTGTAGTGATCGAATGCCAGTCCGAAGTGCTTTCCGGGGTCTGTGGTGTATTTAGCTTTTGCCATTGACCGAATGGCCAGGGACTCCAATATGTTTTGCTCCGGCCGGCCGGCTATTTCTTCCATTAGCCTGTTCAGGCTTTCGGAGAGATTCTTTCCGAGGTCCAGTTTCCTACCGAATTTGGCAGCGAACAAAGCAAATGTGCTCAGCCTTTCAGGATCGGGGTCGTCGTGAATGCGATAGATAAATGTTCTACTTCCGTCACCTATTCCCTTTTCTCTCCATTTGAATATATGAGTTGCGACTTCTTTATTGGCTAAAAGCATGAATTCTTCAATCATCTTGTGCGCATCCTTTCGTACTTTGGGAATCACTTCCAGTGGAGTGCCTTTTTCGTCCAGCCGAAATTTTACCTCCACGGTTTCAAAATTTACAGCCCCCTGTTGAATCCTCTTTTTCCTGAGTTGTTTTGCTAAATGATTAAGTATCCTGATTTCATCGGAAAAATCAGCACTCTGCCCTTCAATACGCTCTTGAGCCTCTTCATAAGTAAATCTTCTCGTGGATTTTATGATGGTGCGTCCGAACCATTTGTCATAAATCCTCCCCTTTGCATCCATTTCAAAAACTACCGAAAAAGTCAATTTCTCCTCATCCGGGCGAAGCGAGCACAGATCGTTTGAAAGCCTTTCCGGCAGCATTGGAATGGTTCGATCCACCAGATATACCGAAGTGCCCCGACTCATCGCTTCCCTATCAAGTGCGCTGCCCTCTTCCAAATAATATGAAACATCCGCAATGTGAACTCCAATTTCATATTTACCTCTCTCCGGCTCTTTGATAGAGAGGGCATCATCAAAGTCTTTGGCATCATGCGGATCTATGGTGAATGTAGTGATACCCCTAAAATCCCTTCTTTTCCTGATCTCCTCATCTGTGATCAGATCAGGGATATCTTCAGCAGCCTTTTCAATCTTTTTTGGAAAGCGGAAAGGCAGCCCAAATTCAGCCATGAGCGCATAAATTTCTGTTTCATGCTCACCTGCCTGTCCTAATATCTCTGTGATTGTTCCTAAAGGACTTCTGTTTTTAGCATTGTGCCACCTGTCAATTTTCACCAGGACTTTATCTTTAGGTTTGGCTTTTCCAATTTTTTCGGGATAAACCATAATATCAAAATGGATATTTCGGTTATCCGGCACGACGAAAGAAAAATTCCCGTATATTTCAATACGTCCGACAAACTCTTCTTGGTTTCTTTGAAGCAGTTTAATCACCTTTCCCTTCGGCCCGGATCTTTTTCCGGCCGGCCTTGTAATTAAAACATTAACCCTATCGCCATGAATGGCAAAATGGAGGTCAGCGGTTTTTACCCAAATATCATCCTCATTTTCTGAGGTGACAACGTAGGCAAAATTCGGATTGACGTGATCGACTGTTCCTCGAATGTATTTGCTTTCTGCATTGCTCACGAAGCGGCCATCACTCAGCCGACGGATCTTTTCTTTACTCTCCAGACTAAAAAGCCGGTCTTTCAGGTAGTCTTTTGATTTTTTATCGGGAAGCTTCAGTTTTTTGATAAGTGCTTGATAACCATAAGCGTTCCCATCATTGACAGCGAAAATCTCGTAAAGCTTTGTTTTGATCTTTTTTACTTGATCCGGTTCCTGCCTTTTTGATCTTTTTCCGGACTTTACCCTTCTTCTCATCCTGCCCATGTCAGTGGATAATGCTGATCTGCTGCTCTTCAATCAACGGTAAATTATTGAGCCGGAGGTACAATTGTGCGGTGGCAATAACATCTCCTCTACAGTATTCTTCTATTTTTTTGAGGCCGTCCTCTTCCTCATAATAGGTTTGGGTGACCATAGAGCCATCCATTTCTTTCTTGCTGGATGGAATCTCAAAAATGGCGGTAAGGAGATCAAGCGATGTGAAGCTTTTCCAATCTCCAAATTTCCAAAGCTCCATGGTATCAATGTGGGGTACTTCCCAAGGCTTTTTGTTAGCAATATTTAGTATATTCGGAATCTTTATATCGTTGATGAGCATCCTTCGGCACAGATAAGGAAAGTCAAATTCTTTGCCATTGTGAGCGCATAGTTTTAAGCGATGCTGATTAAATTTCTCATCAATAAAGTTTTTGAAAGCTAATAAAAGAGACTGCTCATCATGAGAAGCCATTGATTTCACCCGCATGGCAGGCTTGCCTTTTACTTCGTGAAAAAAAGCCAAACCAATAACAATTACTTTACCAAACTCTGCGTAAATGGCAGCTCGATCTTGATAGAGATCTTTCGGATTTTTTTCTTCCGGGTTTCTAATAGATCCCGCTTTATGCTCCCAGCATTGCTGAAGTTGAGGAGAGATCTCCTCTATGTTTTCCTTACCGGAAACGGTTTCAATGTCTATGATTAAAAAGTCTTGAAAATGGTTTTCCAAACTTTGTTTGTTTTAATATCCTTGATCGTTCTGTATTCTCCCGATCATTTATCTCAATGATGAAGCTGCAATATCAGAGCAAGTTGCGCATTTAGTCATGCAAGATACCCCTGTATTTCTAATTCTGCAAGATAAGAGCGGTTCTCTTTATTATAGTTGAGTTAGGGAGAAAAATGAATTTCTCTTCATATACCTGCCCATCTATGAAACAGCCTGTCCGGTATTCCTTACTCAAGTGGAACACAGACTAATCCACGGATTTAAAATTAATACATACTCCCTTGGATCAAGATGAGGGGTCACTTTTCCTGTTTTTCATTCTTTTTCTGACATTGTTAATTAATTGTTTCTTTTTAGTATTAGCATGTTAACCGCTTCTCTTAATCTGTCTGCATTTTTTGGTGTAACAACTATTACAAAAAAAAGGATGACTCAGATACCAAAGAAAAGGGGAATGAAAAAGCAGAACCCAAAAAAGCAGGGGGGCGAAACAATTCCCTAAAAAAGGCCCCTCCTGCTATACTATGAAAAATTTAAAACACACTCAAATATAGCAATAAAAAAATAAGCAGGAGCAATGAAAAGCAAAAGATGGCTTTCTGCCTGCTATCTCACTTAGTTTACCCAGCTAATACAGCAAAAAAAGAGACCCCCTGTTATCTATGAAAAACTAAAAGTTGAGAATAAAATAACAAGACGGATAAAAAGATAAACCACAGTGCAACTGAGTCCTATAAGTTCTCTCCCGACCAGTATTTCCTTTGCTTTCTTTTTGTAACAGGCTAAATATTCAGGGTCGTCAAAATGTTCTCTATTTTCCGACAAAGCGAGTGTTTTTCGTCCATTATAAGGGTTAGGATTTGCTGAAAGGGTTCCAATTATCGCAAATGGACCGAATAAAGAACCCAAGGCAAAATGTAATCCCTTCTTTCCATGATACTGATAAGCATCCAAATTACCTTTTAAACATTTTTGAGGGTCTCCTTCTTCTATTTTCAGCCATTTGGTATAAATCGGATCGGCTGTGTCTTCAAACTGTAACGATAAAATCTGATCTGCCGGTACGAAATACTTTTTACCCTGTGCTTTAAACAGAATTATGCAGTGTTTGATCTTTATGATTTTGCCTTCAAAAACCATCTGATTATTTAGCGTCAGTATATCTGATGCTAAGGAAGATGAACAAAACAGGCAACTTGCTCCAAGAAGTAAAATGAATGATTTAATGCTTTTCATAGAACAAAGGTAGGGAAAATTTAATTAAACTCACAACTCTAATTTTTTTATTGCTAATCAATTCAACCGGTTTCCTCATAAATCAAGTCTATCAAAATATCTTCGGAACAATGCCGAAAAATCAACGTCTTTTTTCACGATCGCAACTTGTTTATTGGTTTGCGAGTTCCATTTCAAATACAGTTGCGAGGTACTTCTTGAGCTTCTCTTCTACTTCTGAGATGTCCACCTTTCTTCCTATCTCCTTTTCCAGTGAGGTAACAGCCTTATCCCGGATTCCGCAAGGGATAATGTAATTGAAATACTCCAGGTTGGTGTTAATATTAAAAGCAAACCCATGCATGGTAACCCAACGGCTGCTTTTCACTCCCAAAGCGCAGATTTTTCTGGCTTTTCGCTCATCTTCCCAGTCCAGCCATACGCCTGCGAGTCCTTTAATTCTTCCGGATTCAATGCCATACTCCCTTAGCGTTTCAATAACGCCCTCTTCCAGCAATCTCAAATATTTATGAATGTCAGTAAAGAAATGGTCCAAATCCAAGATAGGGTAACCTACAATTTGTCCCGGCCCGTGGTAAGTGATGTCTCCACCGCGGTTGATTTTGTAGAAGGCAGCTTTCTTTTTATTTAGAAATTCTTTATTGGCAAGCAAGTGATTCTCATCTCCACTTTTTCCCAGGGTATAGACATGAGGGTGTTCACAGAAAATCAAATAATTTTTGGTTTCAACCTGTTCTTCTTCAGCTACTTTCCTGTTGGAGATTTTCCGATTAACCGTTTCTTTAAATAGCTCTTCTTGGAAATCCCAAGCCTCTTTGTAGTCCTTGAGCCCTAAGTGGATAAATTCTACTTTCTTATTCACACATTAAAGTTGGATATAGGTCTCCAACAATTCCAACTTGTTATCCGGTTCAATTTCGTAGGCTTTTATTGAAGCAGGTACCAGTAAAACCTCCCCAAATGTTATGCTTTCTCCAGCCACCTTCCCGGAACCACCTACACCGATGTAGATTTTAAATGAATCCAAATCCGACCTGTCAATTGATAGATTTTGATCTGCATCAATTTTGTTGGTTATGAAAAATGGCGAATAAACTACATTATTGACCTGATTTTGGGTCTGATTGTAAGGACTTTTCACCTGAACCGACTTGCTGTAATCAATGGCATCCACGGCTAAATCGGTGTGCAACTCTCGCTTATTTCCATCTTTATCTATCCGGTCAAAATCATAAATACGATAGGTCAGGTCTGATGTCTGCTGTATTTCAGCGAGCAAAAGTCCCTTTCCAATTGTATGCACCCGCCCTGCCGGTAAGTAAAATACATCACCTGCATTTACCTCTTCTCTGTTGAGCACATCAGCAAGCGTTCCCCGATTCAGGTGGTTCATGTACTCGGCCTTATCTATATCTTTATTGAAGCCGTTTATTAGTGCTGCTCCGATATCGGCCTGAAGCACATACCACATCTCAGTCTTCCCTACTCCATTGTGTCTTTCTTTGGCAAGCCGATCATCAGGGTGTACTTGAATGGATAGGTCCTGGTTTGCATCAATAAACTTTATCAGCAACGGGAATTCACTTCCAAATCGCTCATAAATTTTACCTCCGACCAACTTCTCCTTCTTATCTGCGACCAGAGTAGCAAGATTGCTGCCGGAGAAACTTCCATTACTAATTACAGAAACATTTCCCTGAATACCTGAAAGTTCCCAAGTTTCACCGCAATTGTCTAAAGCACCGAAGTTCTTTCCCAGCACGGTTTTGATTTTTTGTCCGCCCCAAAGTTTTTCTTTGTAGATGGTATGGAACTTTAATGGATATAAAGACATCTCTTTATTTGAATGAATAGCAAATCTAAAGGAGAATTTGGGGAACGAATAGCAAAGACGCATTATGAATCTTTAAGATATGAGGTTTTGGAAATCAATTACCGATTCAAACGATCCGAAATTGATTTGATCGTTTTACAGGAAGAAATACTTTTGATATTTGTGGAAGTCAAGAATAGGAGTAGAAAAGACTTTGGAGAGGCGGAGACTTTTGTTTCACCCGCCCAACAAAAGCGAATCAAAGAAGCTGCGGAGGACTACATTTATAGGATTAATTGGAAGAAAGATATTCGATTTGATATTGCGTGTGTTAGTCCGAACGGTGAAATTGAGGTTTTTAAGGATGCATTCTAAACAGTTCTGACTTATGACTAAAAAAATCAGAATTACCATATTTGCTTCGGGAAGTGGAACCAATGCAGAGAATATTATAAAGTATTTTGACTCAAATGATAAGGTTAATATTGATGATATACTCAGCAATAAAGAAGATGCATATATCCATGAGCGTGCTAAGAATCTAGGAGTTCGTTCAAGGTCTTTTTCGAAGGAAGCATTTAAGAAATCATCTTTTGTGGAGAAGCTGCAAAAAACAGATTACATCATTCTCGCCGGCTTCCTTTGGCTTATTCCCAAATATTTAATTCAGGCATTTCCAAATAGGATAATCAATATTCACCCTGCATTGCTCCCAAAATATGGGGGTAAGGGTATGTACGGAAAGCATGTACATAAAGCGGTAATTGATGCAGGTGAGGAAGAGTCCGGAATAACAGTCCATTTGGTAAATGAAGAATATGATAAAGGAGAAGTCCTTTTTCAAGCGAAATGCAATGTTGAAAAAGAAGATACACCCGATACGCTGGCTCAAAAAATACATCAACTGGAATATAAGCATTTCCCGAAAGTCATTGAGCGTTATGTCATGGAAAATGAGAAAGCTTAACGGTAGAAATTGTTATCAATAAATAAACTAATCGGGTATATTTGAAAGAGCTTTTAATAATTGAAATGAATGCTTTTAAATAGACTGAAACCTAGAAAATCCCTTAACAAGGCCTTTTTAAGAGTAAAACCCAACAGGGCAGAAATCGAAAGTTTTAAAACCGGTCTCATCCAACTGCTTGACAAAACAAATGACACAGAATCCGAAGAGTACCATAAAAACCTTGTCAGCGACTTTCTTAAAGAAACCTATTACGCCCCAAAACATTTTATCAACACCAAAGGAAGAAAAGACCTTGTAATCCATAACGGAGACAAAGCAAAAAGTACGGTTGGAGTAATCATTGAAGCAAAGAAACCGACCAACAAAAGTGAAATGGTTACGACTGACAAACTGAATGCAAAAGCTTTCCATGAACTGGTGCTTTACTATCTGCGGGAAAGAGTCACGCAAAACAATCTTGAAATTAAACACCTGATTGTTACCAATATTTATGAGTGGTTCATATTCAATGTAGAAGTATTTGAAAATGCTTTTGCTGAAAATAGCGATTTCGTCAAACAACTTGAAAACTTTGAGGCCGGCAGACTGGCAAGTAAGAAAACCGATTTTTTCTATAAGGAGATCGCTGCTCCGTTTATTGATCAACTTGACGGTACTATTGAGTTCACTCATTTCGACCTGCGTGATTACGAAGAACTGCTTCAAAGCAATGATAAAAGCAAAGACAACAAACTAATTGCTCTTTTCAAGTTACTATCGCCCGAACATCTTTTAAAACTCCCTTTCACCAACGACAGCAACAGTCTTGACAAGGGATTTTACAGTGAGTTGCTGCACATCATCGGTTTGACCGAAACAAAAAAGAAAAGTAAAAAACTAATTGAGCGAAACAAACCCGACGAAAGACACTCGGGAACTCTGCTTGAAGATGCCATCATCCAACTGGATCCATTGAAGAAAATCCACCGGGTGGAGCACCTCGAGCGGTACGGTGAGACAAAGGAAGACCAACTATTTAATGTCGCCTTTGAACTTTCCATTACCTGGATCAATCGTATTTTATTTCTCAAATTGCTGGAGGCTCAACTCATCACCTATCACAAGGACGATAGCTCGTATTCGTTTCTTAATCTCGGCAAGATTAAAAGCTACGGCGACCTGAACAGCTTATTTTTTCAGGTATTGGCTATAAAACATAACGAACGAAACGAAGATATAAAAGAAGACTTTGCCAAAGTGCCTTATCTGAACTCTTCCCTGTTTGAGCCGACTCATATTGAGCAGGACACGCTTTTTATCAGCAACCTGAGAAATAATAAAATGATCCCCATTTTATCACAAACGGTGCTGAAAGACCAACAAGGCAAAAAAAAAACAGGCGAACTCAGCACACTCGAATACCTTTTTGAATTCCTTAATGCTTACGATTTCAGCAGTGAAGGCTCGGAAGACATTCAGGAAGAAAACAAAACGCTCATCAATGCTTCCGTACTTGGATTGATCTTTGAGAAAATTAATGGCTACAAAGAAGGTTCATTTTTCACTCCGGGCTTCATCACCATGTATATGTGCAGGGAGACCATTCGTAAAGCGGTTATACAGAAATTCAATGAAACGAAAAACTGGAAGTGCAAAGAACTTGATGACCTTTACGACAGGATAGAAGACCGAAAGGAAGCCAATGAAATTATAAACAGTCTGAAGATTTGCGATCCTGCGGTGGGTTCAGGGCACTTTCTTGTCTCGGCACTCAATGAAATAATTGCCATTAAAAACGACTTGAAAATCCTACAGGATCGCAACGGCAGGCGACTCAAAGAATACCATGTAGAGGTAGTCAATGATGAGTTGGTCGTTACGGATGAAGACGGAGAGTTATTTGAATACAAAGTGGGCAGCACAGAAGCCCAACGAATACAGGAAACGCTCTTTCACGAAAAGCAAACCATCATCGAAAACTGCCTCTTCGGAGTGGACATCAACGCAAATTCCGTAAAAATCTGTCGGCTGCGCTTGTGGATTGAGCTGTTGAAAAATGCTTATTACAAAAATGCCACCGAACTCGAAACCCTCCCCAACATTGACATCAACATCAAATGCGGTAACTCATTAATAAGCCGCTTTCCTATTGATGCCGACCTCAGACAAGCCTTGAGCAAGAGCAAATGGAACGTGGAAACCTACCGAACTGCGGTGGACACCTACCGAAACGCACAAAGCAAGGAAGAGAAGCACGAAATGGAGCGGCTGATCAACGACATTAAAAGCGACTTCCGTAGCGAGATATCAAAGAATCATCCCACTCGAAAAAAGCTGGATAAGTTGGGGGAAGAACTTTTCAGGCTTACCGGCCGCAGCCGGTTTGGTACGGGCATGATGCTGTTTGAGCCCGAAGCCGAATATGGAAGTGAAAAACATCAGAAAAAGCGCAAAGAAAAGATAGCCGAGATAGAGAAAGACATTGAAAAATATACCCGACAATTAGCAGCGCTCAAAGACAACCCCGTCTATAACCATGCCTTTGAGTGGCGGTTTGAGTTCCCCGAAGTGCTCAGCAACGATGGCGACTTTATGGGCTTCGATGTGGTCATCGGCAATCCGCCTTATTTACAACTTTCCAAAACGAAGTATATTACAAAAGAATACAAAAATTACCTACTTGAAACCTATAAAACATCCGGTGGAAGATTAAACACATTTATATTCTTTATCCACTTGTCAAATAGAATTTTAAATCCTAATGGCCTTCTTCATTTCATTGTTCCTAACACAATACTTTCTCAGGAATATTACTCATTTACAAGAGATTTTTTAGCAAACAAAGTTTCACTTAAGGAAATAGTGAATTTTTCAATTCTCCCCTTTGAAGATGCTGTCGTTGAAACTGTTCTAATTCAATATGTTAATAAACCAAACTTGGTGAATGATATTCAGATCAAAGAACTTTCAAAGGAAAATATAAAGTCTATTTCTCAATTAAAAAGAGAAATAATAAATAGAGACTCAAAATACTCCTTAGTTTATCAGCTAGACCCGATTATTGAAAAGGTATATGAAAAAGAACACTTCACTTTTGGTTCAATCTGTGATATAAATCAAGGTATTGCATTAAAAGGTGATAAATCCTTATCTTTAAAGGAAAGCAAGGAGAATGATAAATGTTACAAACTACTTGATGGTCGAAACATCAACAAATACTCCTCGAAATGGGATGGAGTTTGGTTTGATTATGACTTGGACAGAATTCATAGTTGTAAAAGAAAGGATATTTTTGAAAGTGCCGAGAAATTAATGTTTAGAAGAGTCTCCTCTTCACTCATTTTCACCTATGATAATGAACAGTTCTATGCTCTTAATACATTGGTGATCATAAACAAAAAAGATTCAGAAAAATGCCCTGACTTAAAATTCATACTTGGCTTAATGAACTCCAAATTGATGAATTATGTGTACAAAAATAAATTCAAATCAACCAAAACAGTCTTCTCCGAAATTCAAGCGCATTCAATCAGAGAATTACCAATTCCATACTTATCTGACACTAAGGAAGTCGAAATCATAGGACTTTCAGAAAAAATAATTGATCTGAAAAAAAGTAACTCGGATACCACAGAACTTGAAAACCAAATTGACCAATTGGTTTACGAGCTGTATGACTTAACAGAAGAGGAGATAGCTATTGTGGAGGACAGCGTAAAATGAGCCATAAACCCAGGAATCAATACATACTAGAAAAATCAGTGCAGGCTTCACTTTCAGCTATTGAAGTTTACAATAAACCTGACTTTAAGTATCGTGAAGAAAGCTTTTCTATCTTGATGGTTAATACTTGGGAATTATTATTCAAAGCGAAAGTGCTTAAAAACAATAAGGGTCATGACCCTTTTATTAAAAGAGTTGGTTTTTTCAATATTGCCTGAACGCTTGTTCGTGGGCTTGTTTTTACTTGTTCGGCCAGAGATTCGGGTTACATTTCTATTGCTTCTGTTTACAATTTTGTTCTTTTGCTTGTAAGCCCATCCTGCCCTTTCTCAAAAATACGAAGGTGTAGTTACAAATTACACCTAGAGAGATCTCACAAAATGTTATCGGTATTTTTTATTTCTTCTTCCAATTCTCAATTTTCAAATCTGATATTTCGGATAATCGCGCAAAATGGCTTTCATTATTTGTTACCAATGTCATCTCATTTTCAATAGCCACACCTGCAATGAGTAAATCAATATTTTCAATGACGTTTCCGGTTTGTTTTAGCTTTCCGTATAGTTCTGCTGAAATACTAACTGATTTCTCTGTAAGCGGCATAATGCTATTTTGTGATATGAATATTTCGTAAATTTTTAATTGTTTCTTTGCATCTTTTGCTAGCAACCCTCCAACTATTTCATAATGAGTAATGATACTGGTTTCGATTTTATCAAAAAAATTCAAATAATCACGGAGGTTTCTTTTTACTTCTTCATCTCCTCTGAAATAGTATGAAAGAATATCAGTATCAATTAAAGATCGATTCATCTATTGGTTTTCTGGTACTTTGTCTGTTTTGGGACAATTTTTCTGTCAGGTCTGTAAAGACAGAATCATCTATATCACTCCAAACGCCTGAAAAAGACAAAATATCTGATTTTTTACTTCCTGTGTTTTCCAATTTTGAAACAAAATCTGAGAGGAGGTTTAATTTCTTAGCAGGGATTTCCAGAACCTTTCTAACTAAAGTATTTCGTATTTCTGCTTCTGTTTTCATCTTATAAAGTTATTGATTTTTCTTCTGTATTAACCCTTGTGCAGCACCCTGCCCTTTCTCAAAGATACGAAGGTGTAGTTACAAACTACATACGGAGGGGGCTTATCAGTTGTTGACATTTGTTTATTTCGTTCGTTCAAAGAGTTCGGTTGTTGAGTAAATATTTTTAACTCCTTTCTTTCTGAGACCTTTAATTAGCTTTTTATCTCCTGTCCATATTGAACCATTGATACCAAGTGCGGTCGCTACGAACGGAGTATCCTTTTCATCCGCTTCTGAGGCTAATTCATAAGCATGTTCCCAATTCGGTGCTGATATTGCTTCAGGTGAAACGAGTGCTATGTTTTTCAACACTTGCTGAATTGAAATTTTTATGTTCTCCTGCGTCATGCTTGTGTATTTCTTGAGCTTTAACCCGTATTTATCAAGTTCACGGACCATGAATTCGGGAGAATAAAAGTCAAATTGCTGTCCTGTGTTAAAGAGAAGTTCACCAATAAGTCCATTGGAATTCAAAATTGAACTGAAAACGATGTTTGTATCAACAACGATTTTCATTTGATGAATCGATGCTTATGCTCTTTCCACCAAGCGGCTTTGGATTCATTAGCAAGTTTATCTATTTCCTCTTGATCCGTATTGCTTTCTGCTGTTGCTTCTTTATATTTCAAATAGTCTATCATTTGCTGAAGACCGAGTGTGTCAATGTTAGCCGGAAGCCTTAGAAGTATTTCCTTATCTGTTCTTTGAATTTCCATGTTCAAATTTACGATTTAGAGCGAACACTTGTTCAAAATGTGTAAATGAATGACCATGAAGACTATTGTTTTGTTGGTAATTGTAATTAGTTATTATCTTGCCTTTTGCTTGTGAGCCCATCCTGCCCTTTCTCAAAGATAAGAAGGTGGTAGTTACAAACTACACCTAGTGTGAAGATAATAAAATACCAAAACATTTTATTGATATTTTTTATCTCATATTCAACAGTTCGTTGTACTCTTCAACAGTCAGTATTGTCCTAATTAGTGGTCTGCATAAATCTCTTCCTTTATGATGAGGCAAAGTTGTATACCTTCCGTCTGCATGTCTGTAGAAAATATGACTGTCTTTTTGTCTTACCAATTTAAAACCAACGGAATAACAATAATTTTTCAAAACGCTTTGCATCAACAACATTTAGTTTGCTCATATATTAACAGAAACTTTTTGCATACCTACAAAATCGTTCAGTTCTTCTTTTTCTTCTGATGAAATTTCCTCAAGGCACAGAGAAACGACCTCTTGTAGATTTTTGTGCAGTTCATCTAAAGTAGCTCCTTGTGTATGTGCACCTTGTAAATATGGAACATACCCAAAATACAATCCTGTTTCTTTATCTTTTTCTATGCATGCTGTGAAATCATAATTTTTCATCTTATAAAGTTATTGATTTTTCTTCTGTATTAACCCTTATGCAGCCTACTCCGCTTTTTCTCTCAAAGATACGAAGGTGTAGTTACAAACTACACCTAGAAAGGAGTCAAAAAACGCACTGGCAACGTCAGAACATACTTAGGAACTTTTGGAAAGTTTTATAACTTTCTAAAAGTGAATGATCACGGAATAGGTGCAGCCTAAAATCAAATAAATCTTGTTCAAGACAAGTAAAATAGAAAGGTGTAGTTACAAATTACACCTAGAGGGAGGGAAGAGCTTCGTTTAAGCATTAAAACCCCGATAAGATAAATTCAATGATTTTGTCTTTTCTCTTTTTCCATTTTGACACTTTTTAGTGTCTGCCTAGTTCAGGACGTGACCCTTCAGCCATTTCAATGTTCCGGGCTACGGAAACAAAAAAGGCGGCTCTCCCGGAGCCGCCCTTCGCAATGGTCTGCGCCAAAGTTCCCCTAGTCTGATTTGACGATCTTACGCCTCAACCTTTCAACACCCTTTGATACGGTTAAAAGGTAAATACCATTGGGCAGTGAGCGCAGGTCCAACGTTATTTCATCACCACTGCCGGTATGGATCATGCGGCCGTTCAGGTCAGTGAGTGTGGCATGTACCTCGCCCGAAGACCGCACCTGCACGAAACCGGTCGCAGGGTTCGGGAATATTTCCAGGTCGATCTCCTCTGCAAATCCTAATGTTTTTGACGTTACCTTCACATCAAACGCATCAGCAGCAGAACCTCCGTTACTGTCATCAGCTGTCACGGTAATGGTGCTGATGCCTGTCCCCACATACGTAATGGTCAGGTCACTGTCGCTTACAGTTACAGTCACCACATCCGTAGCACTGCTGGTCGCAGTGTAGGTCAGTTCATCGCTATCTGCGTCAGCGAATACCTCGCTTCCGGCCTCCTCCAGATTAATGG
>JACONI010000056.1 GCA_014323825.1 Ekhidna sp.
ATGTAGGCAAGAAGCGTCATAAACTCCGGTTGATTTATGCTTATCATCGGGCGAGTGGAGAGATCGTTGCCTGGGTCTTTGGCAAACGTAATACAAATACTGTCAGAGAGTTATGGTGTAAAATAAAAGCACTAGGCATAAAGTGGGGCAGGCTATTGACGGATAACCGGAAGAGTTTTAAGCGGGCATTTAGCAACACCCATCACGTGATAGGCAAAGAGGGCACTAAGGGCATCGAAGGAAACAACTGTCGGTTAAGACACCGAATAAGGCGAGCCTTTAGACAAACATGTTGTTTTTCAAAAAAGATGGAAAATCATATCAAAGCCTTTGAATTAGCTTTTTATTACATCAATTACGGGCATATTTAAGATTTCATACTTTGTAGTACACCTCCTTATATTAAATAGTTGGTTTGCTACCTTCATAATTTTCTTTAGTTTTAGCAGAAATTTTTAAAATGACATTGCAATGAAAAAGACCGGTTACTTCATCGGATTGTTAATTACATTGAGTGTTTCGGCTCAGGACAAAACAGCCATTAAGTTTGCAAAAACGATTACCGCAGCGGATCTGGAGTCTCATCTTTCCGTGTTGGCATCAGATGAATATGAGGGACGAGAGACGGGGGAAAAAGGTCAGAAGATGGCTGCCGGATACATTGCAAAACACTTTGAAAAACTTGGGTTCGAAGCACCTGTTGACGGTTCTTACCTTCAAAAATTTGATCTTGTACAATCACAAATTGGGAAAGTTTACCTTCAAAAAGAAGGGGAAGAGAAGATAGGGTTTAAGGACTTCCTTTATTATTCTAAAGCAGAGACCATGGGGGAAGAATACATAAAGGTGGTGATGGCATCTCGGAAGTCAGACAAAAAATTGTTCAAAGACGCTTATGTTGTTTTTGTTTCGGAGGAATTTGAGGACTTCCGGGCGTTTATTGAAGAAGCGAAGGAAGCAGATGCGAAAGGGTTTATGATGATCCTTCAGGATGATGAAGCGTATGAATCTTTGCTCTCCAGAGTAGGCCCCTACTTTCAAAGACCCGGCATGGGTGTCAGGGATAATGAGGCTGCCAAGTTGATCGTTGGAAATGCGGATTTAGCCGGGTGGATGTTTGGAAAGCCTCTTGGTGAGATCGAGGAGGGAGCAACCACGTACTTAGTCTTCAACGCTGATTATTTGGATAAACCGGTTTCAACAGAAAATGTACTGGGCTTTTTAAGAGGTTCCGAAAAGCCGGAAGAAGTCTTGGTTATTACTTCCCATTATGACCACATAGGAGTGATAGATGGAGAGATCAACAATGGCGCAGATGATGATGGATCAGGCACCGTTACCGTACTAGAGATCGCCGAAGCTTTTGCAGAAGCGTCTAAGAAGAATAAGGGGCCAAAAAGAAGTATTCTCTTCATGACGGTAACAGGTGAGGAAAAGGGGCTGCTTGGTTCCAAGTATTATACCGATGCAGACCCCATATTTCCTCTTGAGCATACCGTTGCAAATTTGAATATTGACATGGTGGGCAGAATTGATCCGGCACATGAGGAAAACCCGGAATACATCTATCTCATTGGCTCTGATAAGTTATCTACAGCGCTTCATCATCTTTCCGAAAGGATGAACAAAACATATACGCATCTGGAGTTAGATTATACCTATAATGACGAGAATGATCCAAACAGATTTTATTACAGATCAGACCATTATAACTTTGCTAAAAACAATGTACCCATCATCTTTTATTTCAATGGAACGCACCCGGATTATCACAGGCCAACTGACACGATTGAAAAAATAGCATTTCAAATCATGGAAAAGAGAGCCCGACTGATATTCCACACGGCCTGGGAAATAGCAAATCGGGGAGAAAGGATAAAAGTTGATAAGGTGGAGGTAAGAGGAGAATAAGATTCTGGGCATTGCTTATTTTAAATGGATAGATGAATAAATATTAAACAATAGATACAAGGATATTGTCATTTAACCCTACTTCATAACATTATTTAATGTGTAATCATCGTTATTTTCATTCAAACGTAAAGGGATGAAAAAGGCCAGCACCCTGCTAAGCAACTTTTGGAAAGTTTCAAACTTTCCAAAAGTTAATGATTCGCCAAAGCGAAAATTGCTTCTACGATTTGCTGTAGTCGTTTATTTAAACCTTCAAGGTTTTCAAAACCTCAAAGGTTTCCATGCTTATGCTATTCAACAAAAAGAACCGGAAGCGTATCCACCCCGGTTTTTTTATGAAACACCAAAAAAAATTCTGCCTTCTTAGCGAGCTTTCCTAATCACACATTATTGAATAGTCATAAATGAATTGCTCAAACTCTGACCATTGTGGAGTATCTCCGTATTTTTGGATTACAGATGGACACTCAGAGAAGAGTTCATCCATGTCTCTCTTATACTCTGCTTTCTTAATGCGTCTGGCTATTTCTTCTCCGGCTTTTTTGATATAATATGACTTATCAAGACCTCCTGCAAGAGTTACCGGACCAACTCCGACCCCATAGGTTTCACGTGCAAAAGGATCATCATATACTTTGATTTTTTTACTAAAAGTGGGATTCATTACCTGAAGCATAATATCCATAACTTTCTTCTTTTTAATTTGTACTCTAGATGACTCCATGTAGAGATATCCATTATTTAAGTGTTCTGAAGATAGTTCATTGTCCTGTATCCTTGTCAAGTCCGTAGCAGCACCAATTTTTTGAGTTAACTTTCCAAAGGCACTCGGTGCAACATACATATAGTCAATTTCTTTAGGGTTAATTTTAACTTTTTTCCCACTGCTAGAACTTATAATTTTTAATTTCTTAATTAACCCTCTTTTTCTATAAAACTTTTTTACTCTAACAGATACTTCAGTTCCATCTTTTAATGTGATATAGGTGGTTTTCTTCTTACTAGGTACGTAAAATGCAGGCGAAAAAGTTTGTGCTATACTAGACAAACTAAATGTAGATAATAAGATAATAAGATAATAAGATAATAAGATTTCAACATAATGGTAAAAATTTAATGTTTAAAAAAATGATTATAAATACAAGGTTAAATACCTTTTTATTAAAAACACAAATCTAAGTATAAAAAGATTTAATGATCAAGGGGTCGTCTATTTTTTTTACTAAAAAATGTAAACAGAGGAAGAGCAGCAGTTTAAAAAACAATGCCATGGATAAAATCATGAAGCGGCTTAACCATTCGTTTCATAGTCAGATGTATGAACGCAAGAAAGATTGTGCAGGGTTGAGTTTCGTCCGGATTAGCTTTTTTAATTACTTATCGGTCACTAAGTCTGAGAAGTAAATCACCGCGCTATTCCCCTTTTCCTACTAGCGAAGTAAAACCCTGCAAGAGGAACTTCCCGTCACTTTCTACTACTTTGCCGTCTTCCATCAAAATGCGTATGGCAGCAATGATCTGATCTTCAGTGTATTTTGAGAGAAGAGCTCTTAAGTCGGTAATGCTCCGAGGTGCATCTAAAACCGACTCCACCTGATCAAAGGGGATTTCTTTTGAACTCATCGCTTTCTTTTTATCCAGATCATTATCACAAATGCCACATGTGAGAGACGTTTCCTCATCAAAGTATCGCTGAAAAATCTGAGTACGGCAGTGCTTAGATTGCATGTAGCTAATGACCGATTCTACCTTCTCTATCGCCCGTCTTCTTCTCCACTCAATTTGCTCATTATCAATCGGCAGTTTTTCCGGGTCAAGCCGTTCGGTCAAAAAAGTAACAGTCGGGCAATCGGCACTTGGTTCATAATCAATCACTTCCCGGTCGGAGAGATATTGCAGCCATTGCCTTACTTGTTTTTCATCAGTCTTCAGCAGGTCGGCAATCTCTCTCTCTTTAACCTTAAGGTAACTGTTGAAAATTTCCCCCCCATACAATCGAAGTAAGGTTTTGATGAGTGGGTCCAGCTTAGGGTTAGCGATCTGAAATTTGTAGGTCTCATGCTTATCCAGCATAAAAATCAATTTCGATGACTCAAAGAATCCGTCGTTGAGTTGAATCAATCCTTCATCCTCCAGCCTCTTCAGTGCCGTATACGTCTCTACAACGGGCAGGTTGTACGTCTTGATGAATTGATTATACTGAAAGGGGAAGGAAGAAAAAGCATTACTCCCGATGGCCAGCTTGTAATAGTTTGCCAATGCTTGATAGATGTGCTTCAATTGGTCAGGGCTAACCGTTCCTTTTTTTGTTCGCTCTTTTAGCTCGTCAGTGTCCTGTTGGTGAAAGAGTGCCACTGCGTAAGCTTTTTTTTCATCTCTTCCCGCACGGCCTGCTTCCTGGTAGTATGCCTCCAAAGAATCGGGTAAGTCCAGATGAATTACCGTTCGTACATCAGGCTTATCAATCCCCATCCCGAATGCGTTAGTAGCCACCATTACCCGAATACGATTATTGATCCAGGCATCCTGTTTTTCAGAGCGTTCCCTTCCACTTAATCCGGCATGATAAAAATCCGCCGAAACCTGCTGCCTCCTCAGAAAGTCAGCAATGTCTCTGGTTCGTTTACGAGTCCTGACATAGACGACACTCGTTCCCGGTACATTTTTAAGGATAGCTAATAATTTTTGTTTTTTATTCTCCAGCCGGAAAGCGGAATACGACAGGTTGACCCTGGCAAAACTTTTTTGAAAGACCTCAGCATCCCTCATCTCTAACCTGGAGATAATATCTGCTTTGACTTCTTTCGTGGCAGTGGCAGTTAATGCAACCACTTTATCTATCTCAAGCTCTTTTTTAAAGTCAGCAATCTCCAGATAAGGAGGCCGGAAGTCGTAACCCCACTGCGAAATACAATGTGCCTCATCAACTGCCAGCAAATTGATATTCATTTGCCTGGCCCGCGCTCTAAATAATGCTGTTTTCAATCGCTCGGGAGAAACATAAAGAAATTTAAAGCCGCCATAGATGCAATTATCCAGAGTGATATCGATCTCTCGTCTGCTCATCCCTGAGAATACTGCTGTTGACTTGATACCTCTCCTTTTCAGCTGCTCTACCTGATCTTTCATCAATGCAATCAATGGAGAAACGACAATGCAGATACCTTCCAATACCAATGCAGGAGTCTGAAAGCAGATCGACTTGCCTCCTCCGGTAGGCAGTAAGGCAAGCGTATCCTTCCCGTCTAGGACAGACAGAATGATCTCTTCTTGCATCGGCCGAAAGCTGTCATAGTTCCAGTATTGCTTAAGTATTTCTTTTGGAGACATACAGGCCTAAAGTATCAAATAAGAAAGAATATCCAACAAGAACATCAATTTATAGTTATTTTAAATATGGGATTATTTGGAAAGAAATCAGAAAAAGAGAAGCTACAAAAGCAGTATGAAAAGCTCATGAAGCAGTCATTCGAGCTTTCAAAGTCAAATCGTCAGGCCAGTGACCAAAAAGCAGCTGAAGCAGAGGAAATCATTAAGAAAATTGAGCGCCTTCCTTAATGTAGTATGAAGCGTCCCTGGAACATTGTAAACATGCCTGTCTACAGTTTGGCCACATACAATGAAGATGAGGTAAATATGAATATCTGCACCTATGTAAGCGCGGTCAGTATGAAGCCCAAACTCTTTATGGTGGCGATTGACTATCAGACAAAAACATTTGAAAATTTAGAGCAATCGGACACGGCAATTTTGCAGGTGCTTCACGAGGATCAGGCCTCATTGATCAAACTTCTGGGAAAGAAATCCGGCAAAAAAATCAATAAAGCAAATAAACTGAGAGACAAAAATCAGCTGATTGAATGGAGCGGACATGAAGTACTGGAAGGAGCATGTGGTTATTTGTTCTTACAAATGGAGGCACGCTCCAACATCAGCGGTGATCATGAACTTTTTTATTTCAGCGTAACAAAATCCACTACAAAAAGTGAAGAAGGTATCTTGATGTTCCGGGATTTGATCAGACAGGGAATCATCTTATGAAAGAACTGAGCGAAGGAGATAAAAACAGAATTATT
The DNA here is from genome assembly GCA_014323825.1 of Ekhidna sp. Lineage (GTDB taxonomy): Bacteria > Bacteroidota > Bacteroidia > Cytophagales > Cyclobacteriaceae > Ekhidna. The sequence goes on from JACONI010000056.1 coordinate 5,991, forward strand.
GAAATGGCCTGGGAAGACAGAACCCCGTTTGATGCCATCGAAATTCAATTTAGACTACCGGAAAAGGGGGTGATCAAACTGATGCGTTCAGCACTAAAGCGAAGCAGTTTCAATCTTTGGAGAAAACGTGTCCACTCCGGACCCAGTCAGAAACATCAGAAGAAATTCCCGAAAAACATGCAGCGGTTCAAATCTCCCGGACAGAGAAATATCAGTTTTAATAAAATAAGCAAAAGATAATGTTTAGTACGGATTATCAAAACATTCTGGATCAGATGGATCAAACTGACCCGGTTGCCTATGGCAGAACCAGAAACTTTATTGATGGAGCCGTTACTAAGCTCTCCCCCTATATTTCAAGAGGAGTCATTTCCACTAAACAGGTTTTCCAATCCGTATTAGATCGAGGATTTCACCCGGATAAAATAGAAAAGTTCATCCAAGAGCTTGCCTGGAGAGACTATTGGCAGCAAATCTGGATTGATAAAGGTGACAACATCAACCAAGACCTGATACGAGAGCAGCCCAATGTTCATAACCACAGCGTACCCAAAACTTTGATTGATGCGACTACAGGTATTCATGCAATTGATCAATCCGTAAAGAGTTTTTATGAAACAGGTTATTTGCACAATCATGTCCGTATGTACATTGCCTGCATCGCGTGTAATATCGGGCGAAGCCACTGGCGGGAACCTGCCAAGTGGATGTATTACCATCTATTAGATGGTGACTGGGCCAGTAATGCGCTCAGTTGGCAGTGGGTATCGGGTGCTAATGCCCGTAAAGAATATTATGCCAATCAGCAAAATATTAACAGGTATTGTCATACCGGACAGAAGGGTACTTTCATGGATGTAGCATACGAGGAATTCTATGGTATGGAAATCCCACCGGCACTACGGGAAACGGTCATCCCTGAGCTAAAAACTCCATTACCGAAGAAGCAAAATATCCAATTAGATGCTTCATGTCCTACCCTGATTTACAACTGGTACAATCTGGACCCGACATGGCATCAGGGGGAGAAAGCAAATCGAATCCTACTTCTGGAGCCCTCGGTTTTTATTAAATATCCAATTTCAAAAAATGCTGTGGACTTCATGCTGGGGCTTTTGAAAAATATTGAGGGAATTAAGGTATTTGTAGGTGAGTTCAGTGATCTTATCCGGAAATGTCAAACTGATAATGTCATTTACAAAGAACATCCGCTCAATAACTATCAGGGAGTTGAAGAGCCCCGAGACTGGATGTTCAGTGTCTCAGGATATCATAAATCCTTCTTTGCATTTTGGAAAAAATGTCAGAAAGAGTTGAAGCAATGAAACCAACCAACCTTGTTTGGCTGAAGCGCGACCTGCGGACACGGGATCACGCCCCTTTCCATGCCGCAGAAAAGGAGGGAATTCCCTACCGAGCCATTTATCTTTTCGAACCTTCTGTTTTAAGGCATCCGGATTCAGCTCCTCGACATCAACAGTTTATTTATCACTCCATTAAGGAATTAAATAAAACACTCAGCCTCTATAAACGAAGGATTGAAATCTTCTATGGAGAAGCCTTTGAGGTATTCGGATTTCTGACCTCCCGGTTCAATGTCCAAACGGTTTTTTCACATCGGGAGACCGGAATCGAATTGACCTGGCAGCGGGATAAAAAAGTAAGAGCCTGCTTTGAGGAGCAGGGCATTCTTTGGAAAGAATTTCAACGAGATGGAATCTTACGCGGCATCACTAATCGCAACGGCTGGGACAAACACTGGTTTGTCACGATGGCTCAGCCTCTGATAGAAAATCGCTTTTCAATAACAGACCTCACTCCGATTGACCACCCCTTTATCCTACCGGAAGGTTATCAACGGAAATTAGAAATTTATCCCTCCGGCTTCCAACCGGCAGGAGAGCAAAACGGATGGGAGTACCTGCGTTCTTTTACCGAAGAGAGAGGTTTCAATTACAATAAACATATTTCCAGTCCGATAGAAAGTAAAACTTCGGGAGGACGGCTTTCTCCTTACCTGGCATGGGGGAACCTCAGCATAAAGCAAGCCTTTCAGCACATCAAAACCCATGAAAATTTTAGCACCGCCAAGCGTGCCTTTGGTGCTTTGCTCACACGGCTTAAGTGGCATTGCCACTTTATCCAGAAATTTGAAGTGGAATGTGAATATGAATACATCTGCATCAATCGGGGGTACGAACTACTTCCTCACAAAAGCGACCCTGAAAAACTCAGGGCATGGAAAGCAGGGAAGACGGGGTTCCCTATGGTAGATGCTTGTATGCGTTGTGTCACCCAGACGGGGTGGATTAACTTTCGGATGCGTGCCATGATGGTTTCCTTCTTGTGCCATCATCTGGACCAGGATTGGCGAGATGGCACCTATCACCTGGCACGCCAGTTTTTAGATTACGAGCCGGGCATCCATTACCCTCAGTTCCAAATGCAGGCAGGTACTACCGGAATCAATACTGTCAGAATCTATAATCCCGTGAAGCAAAGTCAGGATCACGATCCTGAAGGAACCTTCATTAAAAAGTGGATACCGGAACTGTCCCGCGTTCCGAAAGAGCATATTCATGAACCTTGGAAAATGACTGGCATGGAACAAAACTTCTATGGTGTAACCATAGGCAGAGACTATCCCGAACCCCTTGTTAACCTCCAAACCAGCGGGAAGTATGCCAGAAATAAAATCTGGGGGCATCGCAAAAATCAGGCAGTTAAAGAAGATAATAAACGAATTTTAGCAACTCATGCTCGAGTTATATAATTAGACTTCAGTAATGCAGCTAACAAAAGAAGACATCCAAAACATGGAACGCAGAAAGCGCCTCAATATCATCAATTCCATTACCGGTATCAAACCTGCAAACCTGATTGGGTCTGTTTCAAATGAAGGACGGACGAATATCGCTATATTTAGCAGTGTGGTGCATCTGGGAAGCGATCCTGCACTTTTAGGATTTATCACTCGTCCTACCGGTAAAGTTCCGAGACACACCTATGAAAACCTAAAAGAAACAGGCTTTTACACCATCAATCAGGTACCGGCCGGTATCATTAAAAACGCTCACTATACTTCAGCTAAATTGGATCGTAAAGTATCGGAGTTTAAACGAATGAACCTAAAAGAGGAATACCTGTCAAACTTTAAGGCCCCGTTTTTAAAAGAAAGCCGGTTAAAAATCGGGATGAAGTTTGAGCAGGAGATACCAATTGCTTTAAATGGCACGATACTAATCATAGGCACCGTTGAACTGCTGCAAATTGATGACGAAGCGATAAATGAAAAAGGATATATTGATCTTCAAAAGTTGGACGCGGCAGGAATTTCCGGGCTGAACTCCTATTATTCGCTTACTTTCCTGGAAAGTTTCCCTTATGTACGAGAGAGCAAAATTCCCGATTTTGGCACATAAGAAACCTCATCTACCCGCAAAGATTTGTGTCGTATGCGGCAGGCCGTTTACATGGAGAAAGAAATGGGAAAAGATATGGAGCGAAGTTAAGTATTGTAGTGAGCAATGCAGGAAGAGCAGGCAATCAAAAATAAACCAAAAACAACGACAGTAACCGCTTTCCTCTTTTTATGCGGTATTCTTTAACGGACGGATGTCAGTTTATGACTTTTCCTCTGGATTCTAACTTGTTAATCGCTGTTTGAAGCTCACGCCTGAGTTTGGCCTGCTGTTCTCTTGCAGATGTTCGGTGCTGCTTGTATTCCGATTCTACCTCTTCAAGATTTTTGCGGTGACGCACAGTCAGGCGGTTGCTGCGGAAATACATAGAATAAGCAAAACCGGTCATGAATATCAGAATGATAATAAGAGACCAGACCATGATATGGTAACCCTGCTTTGAGAAAGACAATCCTAAAAAGAAGATCGTGCTATTCGCTGCCAGACTGTGATCCAGTTCACTCTGAAATTGCTCAGCCTCAGCCTTTAGTCCGGCAACAACTTTATGCTCATAGTCTAACCTGTTTTCAAGATTAAAAATTTCCTGATTTTTTCTGCTTACGGAATCAATTAATAAAGTTCGGAATTCTTCCAGTCTCGTCTTTGGGATTACTTTATACTTTTCATAAGTTTCTGCACTCTTAATAAGATAGTCGTACTTTTCCTGTAAAGATTCCTGTGCATGAACACCTAAAAATAAAGCGATGGACAGAATAACCAATAAGATGAATCGTAGGTTCTTCATTTAGCTGGTTGCAATTAATTCAAAAAAGACTGCAATAATACAGTTCGGATTTTAACAAAAGACACTCAGTGATAATATATCTTCGCAAAGATAATTCTTATTCATTTTTTAGAACACATTTACCCATACTTGAATGTAGAAAGCGTGCTTAAAAAGGGAGTGTATTGCTCCGGATTCTCAAAAATAGTTATATTACATCTCCTAAATCAAAAAAAATGCAGATGTTATACAACAAATCAAAAAACTTATATACCTTTGCATTTTTAAAACATAAAATGTAATGAGTTATGAGCACGTTAAATAAAAAAAGATCAAAAGACATCATGAATACGAAGAACACGTCACACACGCTGCCGAAAGGGCTGTACAAACATAATTTAATGCCCCCCCCCCCCCCCCCC
>JACONI010000057.1 GCA_014323825.1 Ekhidna sp.
CCCCTGTACCTTCCACTATGGCAAAAACATCGCCAGTATTTCCCGCAGTGATGGCAAACATGAGGTTATTCGTTTCGGCATCGCTCGCCTGCACGGTTCCGACTGCGGTTCCGTTATTCGCATCTTCGGGCACGGAGAAGGTCTGATCGGCAATGACGGGTGCGGTGTTTGCCGGGTTTTGTTCCGTATTGTCTTCAGTCGCACCGGCTTGCGTAACGGTAAGTGTCTTGCTCACCTCCCCTGATGAAGCCGTGACGCTGCCCGTGCGTGAGTCGGCATCCGTATTTGCGTTAGCCCTCACGCGCAGGGTCTTCTCGTTCACCTTTTCAGCGGTTAGCCAGTTTACATTAGGAACAGCCGTCCATTTTCCTCCGCTCGCTGTAACGGCTATATCCTTTGCTTGTGCCTCAGCGGGAATGGAAAGGGAAGATTTGTCTAATTCTAACTTTACGCCCTCTTGCGTTACGTTGATCGTACCGCTGACTTCTCCAATAGCAGCGGTAATGATCCCTTCGCGAGTTTCCGCTTTGGTATTTTTGTCATAACTCACGCGGAGTGTTTCACTGTCGACCCTCTCTGCGCGCAGCCAGTTTACATTAGAGGCCACCGTCCATTCCCCTCCGCTCGCTGTGACGGCTATGTCTGTCGGCTCCAGTTCATCGGCAGAAATGGAAAGCGAAGTTTCAGCTAAAGCTAATTTTATTTCTACCGGCTTATCGTCGTCCCCCCCGCAAGCGATTAGCGCTATCCCCACGGCCATAAATAGGAGAACTTTCTGAAAAAGTTTAACTATATATAGGGGGGGGGGGGTTATAATAAAATAAAACATCATAAAAAAATTTATTGGTTAAAAAATTATTTCAGTTGCAAGGTTAAACATCTTTTTATTAAAATACAAAGTAAGTATAAAAATATTTAATTGTCAAGGGGTCGTCTGTTTTTTTACTAAAAATATAAATAAATTTAAAAAGGAGCGGTTACAGTGCCGATGCTGAAAAGAAATAATTGTTTAAAATGCACAATGGGTTTATCTAACTAATTTCATAAGTAAATATTCTATTGAAAAGTAGGCAGAAAAGGTTGTAAAAAAAAATGATGGCTCTGCCAGATCAATCCATTCGCTCACGGAGTTCCACATTGAAGTTAATCTTTGCATTGAGGGCTTTAAATACTTTGATAATTGTTTCAAACCTTGCGTCGGTTAGACTATTCTCCAGTTTAGAAATCTGAGCTTTTTTGACACCAACAAGCTCTCCCAGTTGTTCCTGTGTTAGATTTCGTTCTTTTCGAGCACGTTTGATGGCTTCTCCTAAAAGGTCAAGCTTAAGTTCATACTCAAATGCTTCTCTTTTCGCTGTTCCTCTTTTACCAATAAACTTATCGGTTACTTCGTCAAGGGTATATGTTTTTAAAGCTGCCATAACTATTTGTTTTCAAAGTATCTTTTTCTAATCTGTTCAGCATATTTAATCTCGGCTTTAGGGGTCTTTCCCGTTTTCTTTACAAGTCCATGAGTTGTTAGGACGAGTGTTTGGGTATTTTCAGTTTTGTCCCGGAAAGCAAATAATCGATAATATGTCTTCTTGAAGCGTGTTCTGAATTCCCAAATATCGTTGGTAAGCTTTTTAAATAGCTCCTTGTCATTTGACATTTGAGCTTCCTTAACATTATAGATGATTTTCTCTCTTGCCTTTTCATCTAAATGATCCAAAAACACCACTGCTTCTTCAAGAAAGCTTACTTCAAATCTCTTCAAACTTTTATTTTTAACTTAGATTCAAAGGTAAAAGTTTCTTCATTAGGAAACAATTCTAAACTTAGAAATCATACTCCGTTTACTTTACGAGATGTTGAATCACATCTTTTTGAGTGGAACCCTCTTTAAGCAAGTCCATCATTTTTATGACTACCTGTTTAACTTCAGAGTATCCATGCCCATAACCCGTCGTTAAATTCTGCTCATAAAGTAATCTATGCAATAAAATTGCTTCTTTTTGATGTTGAAGAACCCTCCGGCACATACCGTATTCTACGGTAATTTATCTAACTAATTTCATAAGTAAATATCCTATTGAAAAGCAGGTAGAAAAGGTTGTGAAAAAAAATGATGGCTCTGCCACAAATATTGATAAAAGCTTTAATTGAAACTTTTTTATTCGGAGGATCAAAAATCAATATCCTCCCATAGCGGTGATTCGGTATATCTTAATCTTCCTTCTTTTATTAGCATAGGTGAAACAATATTATTGGCGTAAAGTCCTCCGGTACCCAAACCATGATATTCCTCATTTTTGTATAGACCGGTGAATTGGGCTATCGCATTCAAACCAATATTTGACTCTAAATAGGATGTAATCCACCACGCTACATTGTGCATCTCTGCCAGATCAATCCATTCGCTCACGGAGTTAAACCCTCCATGCAGCGTTGGTTTTAGCACTAAATAATGTGGCTTTAGCTCCTGAATCAGCGACATGCGGTCTTGTGATAAGAAAACATAAGTAAGTTCTTCATCAAAGGCAATTGGTATCTCACTTTTCATACATACAATCTCCATCGCTTCCGGCTGCATAGGTAAAATCGGCTGCTCTATTGAATGAATATTATACTTACTTAATTGCCTGAGTTTTGAAAGTACTTCATTTGTTTCAAAAGCTCCATTGGCATCGAGCCTAATTACAATATCATCTGAAATTCCCCTTAATTTCTTAATGACTTCTAATTCCGACTCAAAATCATTCGCACCCACCTTCAGCTTAATGCACCGAAAGCCTTGATCAAGTTTTTCCTTTATCTGACTTTCCATAAATGAGATATCTCCCATCCATATCAAACCATTTACAGGTAAATCAATTCTCTCCGGTTCTGTTCCAAAGATTCTACGAGTACCCCCGTTAATTAAATCAAGTAGCGCCATCTCAAGACCAAATCGAATACTTGACTCTTCTTTAGGTACCAATCCTTCAACTAACTCAAAAACGGCCTCTCCGGTCTCCGGCCGTTCATGCTCAGTAAGTATCATTTGATATTTCAAGAGCAAATCGGGAATATCATCTACCTCTTCCGGACTCAACCGATTAATTGGAGCTACCTCCCCTACTCCTGCATTACCCTGATCATCTGTTATCCGTATAAACCAGAGTTTTCGGTCAGGCATCGTTCCTCTACTTGTTCTTGCTGAAAATTTAAAATCAAGCGTATAGGGTTTAATTTCGAGCTGAAGCATGGACTTAAAATTAGCCGATTTTTTATACAAACTCCCCGAGGATCAAATTGCCAAATATCCACCTAAAATAAGAGGAAAGTCAAAGTTACTTCATTATAACTCCGGAGTAATTTCTCATCATCATTTTGCTGACCTTTCGGAATTACTTCCAAAAAATACCCTTCTGGTATTTAATAACACTAAGGTGATTCCTGCCAGAATTAGTACGCATAAGGACACAGGTGCCAAAATTGAAATATTCCTCCTTGAGCCGCTAAAGCCATCGAAAGTTCATGAAGAAGTAATGAGCGAAAGGAAATCATGCACCTGGAGATGTATGATTGGTAATGCGAAGAAATGGAAAATCAGCACCTTTCTTGAATGGTCAGAACCGGCTATCAAAGCCAGGCGGATAAGTGATAACGAGGTACAGTTTAATTGGAGCAATAATCTCACTTTTTCAGATATTTTGGTTGAAATAGGAAAGATTCCATTGCCTCCATATCTTAACAGAGAAGCAGAGGCAGCAGACGCGGATCGATACCAGACCGTGTATTCAAAAATGAATGGAGCAGTAGCAGCCCCCACTGCCGGTTTGCATTTCACCGAAGAGATCATTCAAAGCCTTGCCTCTAATGGGGTAGAAACAGACTACTTAACATTACATGTATCGTCGGGAACATTCCAACCGATCCAGTCGAAAAAGATAGAAAACCACCCAATGCACAATGAGCAGATTTGGATTTCAAAAAATAATCTTGAAAATCTACTTTGCTTCGGCAGAACTGTGGCTGTCGGTACGACCTCCATGCGAACCGTGGAAAGCTTATACTGGTATGGAGTTAAATTATTAAACGGAGAAACTCAATTCTTCATTGACAAAAAAGATCCTTACCGTCTGAAAAAAGTGAATAAGGAAGAGGCATTGAGTGCCGTTCTTGATCACATGACCAACTCCAATTTGAATAAGATCGGAGGTAATACGGAGCTATTTCTATACCCCGGATATGAGTTCCAAATATGTGACGGATTAGTAACTAATTACCATTTGCCCGGCTCCACTTTGCTTTTATTAATTGCCGCTTTCGTTGGGGAAGACTGGAGAAGAATATATCGGGCAGCATTGAATAATGACTATCAATTTCTAAGCTATGGAGATAGTTCGTTGTTAATGAAGAACCGCTCTAATTTTTAGTATACAGGAGGTCTTGAGCAAGAACACGCTCTTATGAAAGCATAAATGCTATCTTTAAGGATTTTCGTTTAAAGAAGGTGTTTTAAGCATAATAGATTTTTTTAGTATAATTGCTATCTAATCTCCGGTCCTATATCATCTCTTTTTGCTGCTGCTATTTTGGTTTTAACAACTTGTTAATTTCGTGGGACTAAAAGTTTATTTTTGTTTCTTTATCTGAATTACTAATTCCATGTTCAAAAAAATTGCCTCAGTTCTGCTTACGGTTTTACTCTTTTCCTGTGGAAAAGACGATGATGTCATTTCTTCTATCCATGTAAATTTGGATGTCGCATCTGTACTTTCACTAGTCAATGACCACAGACGTGCCGGTGCAACATGTGGCAGTGAGCGATATTCCTCGGCTTCAGTGATACAATGGGATGATGCCCTCGCACAAGCAGCACTTTTCCATAGCAACGATATGCAATCAAATGACTATTTCAGCCATACCGGAAGGAATGGTTCAAATTTTTCAGAAAGAGTAAAAGATGCAAGATTTGAGGGTTCTCCTCTTGGAGAAAATATTGCATCCGGATATCCCTCCGAAGAGGCTGTTGTCACAGCCTGGATAGAAAGTCCGGGACACTGTGCAAATATCATGAACGGCAGTGCCACGCATATCGGGGTAGCACGATCTGGCAGAGGGTCATTATGGACAATGGTTTTAGGCAGAAAGTCCGATTAATTATATCTTGCTTGAGAAATGGAAAAGATTCGACTGGGTAATTCGGAAGTAAAGGTTTCACCTATCGTTTTTGGTGCTTGGGCGATTGGTGGCTGGATGTGGGGAGGAACAGATGATCAACTAGCCTTAGAAGCATTAAAAACCGGGTTTGATGAAGGGATCACCAGTATTGATACAGCCCCTGTCTATGGGTTAGGACATAGTGAAAAAGTAGTGGGGAAGTTTGCAAAAGAGGTAGGAAGAGAGCATGTAGAAATCCTTACTAAGTTTGGATGGAACTGGGAGATGCCAAGAGGTAAGGCACTTATGAAAGGTTCATGGCCCGGCGGTCCTGAAAAAGATATCTACTCTAATGCCGGTAAGGAGTCAATTATTTATGAGGTGAAGCAGTCCCTTCAAAGGTTGCAAACCGACTATATTGATCTCTATCAGCTTCACAGACCCGATCCCAACACACCTGTAGAGGAGATGATGGAAGCCTGTTTGCAACTACAGCAGGAAGGTAAAATTAAGGCATTCGGGGTTTCTAACATGTCAGTAGACTTGATGATCCGGGCTGAGAAAGTAATGGATATCGCTGCCAGTCAATCACCTTACAGCATGATCTACCGAAAAATTGAGAATGATATCCTGCCACATTGTATTGATCACAATATTGGAATACTGGCTTACAGTCCTTTGCAACGGGGATTGCTTACAGGTAAGATTACTTCAGATTATCCATTTGGTGAAGGGGATCATAGAGCAAAAAACAAATTCTTTAAAGAACCCAACAGGTCCAAAACCAATGAATTTCTTCAGAAGATCAAACCAATCGCAGATGGTCATGGGATAACGCTTGCTCAGTTAGTTATCAACTGGACGATACGGAGAGGAGGAGTAACCGCTACTTTAGTCGGTGCCCGCAATGCAGAACAGGCAAGAGAAAATGCTAAATCAATGAGTTTTATGCTTTCAGAGGAGGAGCTTAGAATGATTAATGAGGAGTTGGGAAAGGTGGAGATTGATCATGAGGTTTGAGATGAGTTACCTTTTAATCAGAGTGCTTTACCCGATTCTTTCCAATTGTATAGCAATATAAGGCTGACGGGAGGAACTTAAAATCAAGATTATCTGAGCGTTTGACTACATGTCTGTCAAGTGTAGTGCAATAAACGATCGCTATATTATGCTTTTTGCAAAAAGAAATAATGTTTTTGAGCTGAAATTCATCATCAATGCACTTGTCTGACCATTTTATCTCTACACACCAGACCGGTGATCCCTCATTGTTTAGTCTTACAATATCAACTTCTCCGGTTTTCCATCTTGCATAAAATAATTTGGATTTATACGAGTGCTTCCATTGAGAGTAAATAGCAGTTTCCACCATATTTCCAATAAACTCGTTGTTAGATTTGATAGGTGAGAAGAGCGCACTTCTGGTAGAGGGATTGGTTAAATAGACTTTAAAAAAATTAGCTCTTTTAAATTTTCGGAGGTGTATCACAAAGTATGAAATCTTAAATATGCCCATAATTGATGTAATAAAAGGCTCATTCAAAGGCTTTGATGTGATTTTCCATCTTTTTTGAAAAACAACACGTCCGTCTAAAGGCTCTCCTGATCCGGTGATGGGTATCTCTAAATACCCGTTTAAAACTTTTCCAATTATCCGTCAATAAACTGCTCCATTTTATCTCGTAACGCCCTGACGGTCTTTTCATTACGTTTACCCAAGACCCATACGACAGGCTCTCTACTCTCCCGCAGATTTCGCTGATGGACGCAGACGTGTTTTAATGAAGAAAAAGAGCCCTTGTTGATGAATGATATTAGAGCAACCTTGAAGGTTTAACTCAAAACAATGATCATGGCATGATGTCATATAAGTAGGATTAAGTAACAACCCCCCTACAGGACTTTCCCCTGCCGAAAAAAAAATCAAAAAAAAGCAGATGTCATGCAACAAATCAAAAAAAATACAAAACTTGCATGATAATTCAGAGAAATGATATAATATTGCATTTCATACCAACTAAAATAATGAGTTATGAGCACGTTAAATAAAAAATATCAAAAAACATCATGAATACGAAGAACACGTCACACACGCCGCCGAAAGGGCTGTACGGGCTTAATTTAATGCCCCCCCCCCCTATAGTTTAATTTTATCTTCAAAAAATACCTTTCTTGTCATTTTCGCAAGCCTCCTCGCACTCTTCGGGCAGGCGCAGACCGACCCGAAACCCTTCATCACCACAT
>JACONI010000058.1:0-5134 GCA_014323825.1 Ekhidna sp.
GGGGGGGGGGGGGCATAAATTTGCCAGTAACTTGTTTAATAAATAACTTCAGTAAATTCATAATATAAAAATGTTAATTGAAAAAAATAATTTCAGTTGCAAGGTTAAATCCTTTTTATTAAAATACAAAGTAAGTATAAAAATATTTAATTGTCAAGGAAGCGTATATTTTTTTACTAAAAATGCCCACCTTTTTAATAAGTTTATAAATAACTCAACAATTTTTTTGCTCCTTTTAGTCTTTCAAATATTTTATCCCTTCTGTGTTCTATTGACGGGTTTGAATTTTACCTTTGAGTTTTACTCATAGAAAAACAAAAGATACTGACAGATACCGAATACGATATCATTGACGAACTATATTTTGTGACTCCATACAATGAACTTAAAAGTGAGACCGGTTTTGGTGATGAAAAAATTAAAACAAACTTAATTAATCTTATATCTAATGGCCTTGTAAAGGTGTATCTGTCAATGGATGAAGAACTGGAGCCGCAAAATATTGATATGGAAAAGAGTTATAGCTCTTATTCCTATTTGGCCTCCAAGAAAGGGCTGTTTGAACATAATCAGAAATGAGGAAGACTTCATTAGATGTAAAAGACCTCCAGTTGAACGCATTATTGGAGGTTACACAGGCCGTGAACAATAATCTTCCTGAAGAAGACCTTCTAAAGATTTATCGGTTCACTTTATTGGCCGATTTGAAAGTGGAAAAGCTGGCACTTTACGGAGAAGAGAATGGAAGGTGGATTTGTAGGGCTCATTTCGGTACCAAAACACACTTTGCTGATCAGGAACTTCCAAAGAAGTACTTATCTCTCCAAAAGGAAAGGGTAGTAACTGATGATGTATTTTCCGAATTCGAGTCTGTTTTCCCGGTCTATCATAAAGATAAGTTACTGGCAGTTGTATTTTTAAAGAGTGGTTTGGATGATAGTAAACAGAATAGATTTCTAAATGCACTTACAAATATCATTTTGGTTGCGATTGAGAATAAAAAACTAGCCAGAAAGCAGGTAGAGCAAGAGGCATACAAGAGAGAGCTTGAAATCGCCAAGAAAGTTCAGAATTTCCTCTTTCCAAAGGAACTGCCCAAAATCGAACGACTTCAAATTGAGGCATTCTATCTTCCTCACCATGATGTGGGGGGGGATTATTATGACTACATCCAATTAAATGAGGACAAATTCCTGATTTGCATTGCTGATGTTTCAGGTAAAGGAGTCCCCGCAGCATTGCTAATGTCCAACTTTCAGGCTTCATTGCGGGCTTTAGTTCGGCAGTCGGGCAATTTGGAAGAGATTGTAACTGAATTGAATCTCACAACCTATAGAAGCGGCAATGCAGAAAACTTCATCACATTTTTCATGGCAGTCTATGATTTTAAGGAGCAATCCTTAGAATACATTAACTGTGGACACAATGAGATCATTTTAAAAAGCAATGGAAAAATACAGATGCTCACAGAGGGGACAACCGTTTTAGGGATGCTGAATCCATTACCATTCATTGAAAGTAAGAAAATTGAAAACCTTACCGACTTCTTTGTTTTCTGCTACACTGACGGACTCACTGAAACTTTTAATGAGAATGATGAACCGTTTGAATTCGAAAGGCTAAAGAGCATTATTGAAAAGGAAAATTTCTCCGATATCAACCGGTTACAGCATGTGCTTTTGGATGCATTACAAAATTTTAAAGGGGAAGGTAATTTTCATGATGATATTACGATGCTTTCATGCAGGGTTCGGAACAAGTAAATAAGATTCTACAAAACCACCCATTTTTAATTTGAAGCAGGTACTGCCGAAACTATTGGATTATTACCGATCTAAGAACTTAAAATTCGGAATGTTAAAATGATAGATACTCATGCACATATTTACTCTAAGGAATTTGAGAAAGATATAGAAGAGGTAATTAATCATGCTGTAGAGATTGGGGTGGATAAAATTTTAATGCCAAACATTGATATCGATTCCATTGATCCCATGCTCAAGCTGGAGGAGAATCATGCAGGAACTTGCTATGCAATGATGGGACTTCACCCGTGTTACGTAAAAGATGATTACAAAGAGCGGTTAAAAATAGTGGAGGAATGGTTCTCCAAACGAGATTTTCTGGCTGTCGGAGAGATTGGAACTGACCTGTACCGGGATAAAACCTACCGGAATCAACAAGTAGAGGCATTTCATTTCCAATGTGAACTTGCATTAAAATATGCACTTCCTATCGTGATTCATTGTAGAGAAAGTATTGATGAAAACATTGCCATGGTTGAAGAATACGCAGGAAAAGGGATTAAAGGAGTGTTTCATTGCTTTACAGGTAACATCGCTCAGGCAGAGAGAATAATAGCTCAGGGATTCTATTTGGGAATTGGAGGAGTAAGTACATTTAAAAATGGAGGGTTAGACAAAGTAATCCCCCACCTTGACAAGTCAAAAATTGTATTGGAAACAGATGCTCCTTATTTAGCACCAACCCCTAAAAGAGGAGAAAGGAATGAACCAAAGTTATTGACACATATTTGTGAAAAAGTTTCAGAATATTTAGAAATGAGCTTTGAAGAGATAGATGAACTTACAACAAGAAATGCAGAAAGATTATTCTTTCCCGAATTGACTTCATAATGAATTATAAGATCGTAAATATCCATTCATCGGGAAATCGATCAATCCTTATAATTTATACAGGAGGAACCTTTGGAATGGTGCAGGATGAGAGTGGTGCACTCATACCATTCAATTTTGGCAGGGTGGTGGAGCGTGTCCCTGTTCTGAAAAACCTCGGTATTAAGCTAACTGTAATCTCTTTTCCGATACCAATAGATTCTTCAAATATTGGAATACAAGATTGGAAAAATATGGCTTACATCATTGAGGAAAATTATGCTCAGTACGATGGTTTTGTCATTTTGCATGGGACAGATACAATGGCTTATTCTTCATCTGTGTTAAGTTATATGCTTAAAGGGCTCAACAAGCCGGTTATTCTGACCGGAGCACAAATACCAATAGGTTCTTTGAGGTCAGATGCAAGAGAAAATTTGATAGGTGCTTTGGAGGTAGCTTCCACAGAACAAAAAGGAATTCCAAGAATTAGTGAGGTATGTCTGTATTTTAACTACAAATTGCTTAAAGGCAATCGGGTTCAGAAGTTAAGAAGTTCAACCTTTGCAGCCTTTGAGTCAGAGAATTACCCTGCACTCGCAGAGGTGGGTATAGAGATAAAATTTAACGATTCGGTTTTAAAAAAATATGACCCGGAAGCTAACCTGAAAGTCCTGGCAGCATTAGACCCAAATGTCTCATTATTAAAATTATTTCCCGGAATACCAAAGCATTTAGTCTTTGCTGTCTTATCAGATAGTAAAACAAAAGGAGTTGTATTAGAGACTTTTGGATCCGGAAATACGATGAAGTTTGAATGGTTTATAAATGCACTTAAAGCAGCAACTGAACAGGGTAAATATATTTTAAATGTTAGTCAGTGTGTAGGTGGTGAAGTGCAGCAAGGTAAATACGAAACCAGCAGGATGCTGAATGAAATTGGAATATTAAGCGGAAATAATATTACTACAGAAGCGGCGATTACAAAGATGATGCTTGTTCTTGGTACTCAAACCAATAAAGATAAGATCAGGAGTATACTTGCTTCACCTATAGCTGGCGAAATGGATTAAATGGTATCTTTGCTCAAAACCTCTTCGAAAAGTATAATCTTCTAATCCAAAAATGAGGTTTCCTTACTATTGAACAACCATTTTTATACACTCCGAAGTTAATTTTTCGACCATTCAGAGGGATTTTTGTTCATTTCATGTTTCCGAAAAGTTTTTTATCGCTTCACAAACTTCAGTAAACGCCCGTCCGGCAGTTGTATCAGGTACAGGCCGCTCCGCAGGGAGGCTGCATCTATCTTTGTGTTCGTCATGCTTTCCAGCACTAATTCCCCGCCCACGCTCAGGATGCGGATCGGGCTTTCCACGGGAGACTGCACCTCCACGTAACGCCCCGAAGGATTGGGGAAGACCACTGCTTCCGACGCATCGCCCGTTGCACTCAGCACGCATGCGGTAATCGTCACGGCCTGTGTTTGCATGGCTGTCTTGCTGCCGTCGGTGTAGGTCCACGTGATGGTTTGGCTTTCCATAATGGGAAAGGAGACATCTGTTTCTGCTGTAAGCGTTCCATCGCAATTGTCCGTGGCGGTGGGCACAGGCAAGTCTGCTTCCGCCAGCGAACATGCTGCGGTAATTGCGTTCAGCGTGCCTGTAACTGTCGGAGCCTTGGTGTCGGCGATGGTCACGTCCTGCGTTTGCTCGGATGTATTATCGGACTCGTCCGTGTATACCCACGTGATAGTAGTGATACCTGCCTGAATGGGGAAGGAGGTGCCGGTTTTGAGTGCCACGTTGACCGTCCCTCCACAGTTGTCTGAGGGGGCAGCAGGTTTCGTCAGTTCATTTTCCGCATTGATCGGACATTGTGCGGTAATGGCATTCAGCGTGCCTGTAACTCTCGGAGCCTCGGTGTCGTCTATGTCCACATCCTGCGTTTGCGTAGCGGTGTTGCCCGCTTCGTCGGTATGTGTCCACGTGATGGTTCTATCGGCTGTAATGGGGAAAGCATCGGCGGGGATATTGTGCGTGACCGTAACCTCTCCCGGGCAGGTATCCGAACCGGCAGCGGGTACAGCGGCGTTCACTTCAGCTTCCGTGACCTGACATTGTGCGGTAATGGCATTCAGATTGCCTGTAACCGTCGGGGGTGTGTTGTCTACTATTACGTCCTGCATTTGTGTGGCGGTGTTGTCCGCATTATCGGTGTAGGTCCATGTGATGGAGGTGTTGGACGTAATAGGGAAGGAGGCCACATCATGGGTGGCGGTGATCTGCCCGTCGCAATTGTCATTGGCTTTAGGGAAGGTTACGGCATCTTCTGCCAGCGAACATTGTGCAGTAATTGCGTCTAGGGCTGCAACTCTCGGTGCCTCGGTATCCCCTATGGTCACGGTCTGCGTTTGTACAATGCTTTTGCCGTTATCGGTGTAGGTCCATGTAATGAGGGTGCTTTCGGTAATGGGGAACTTACTGACATCATGTACAGCCGTGACCGTTGTTCCCGTG
>JACONI010000058.1:5154-63043 GCA_014323825.1 Ekhidna sp.
GCGTTCAGTTCAGCTTTAGTGACTTCACACTGTGCCGTCACTTCCGAGAGGGAGGGTGCGTCCGTCCGTATGGGGATTAACTCATCTTGTGCGATGCTCCAGTTATATTTCATGGTGAGTATGTCCCTTCCCGCTTTTCCTCTACAGGAGTACTTATCCGGTGCAGAGAAGGTGATGCCGGAGGGGATTTTAGTCTCGCCCGCATTTGTGTCTAAGGTGCTCCATCCGATGAGGAGTTTATCGTAGTTTTCGGAAGACATGGAGGTATTAAGTAAAAACATGTTGTTCATATCCGTCACATTGCTGATGTCCCATCTGCTGAGGTCTCCGTTGAAGACAGTCAAAAAAAACATGCTATTCATATTCGTCACCTTGCTTACGTTCCATTTGCTGAGGTCTCCGTTGAAGGTAGAAGCCCGGAACATACCTCCCATATTTGTTACCTTGCTTACGTCCCATCTGCTGAGGTCTTCGTTGAAGGAAGCATCAAAAAACATCCTTCTCATATCCGTCACGTTTGAAAGATCCGGGGTGCCCGCCCCATCGTCAATGGAGAGGTTGTTGCAACCCACAAAAGCGTCTCTCATGGAAGCCCACTGAATATCACCCCACTTTTTGATAGAGCGTATCTGCCTCGCCTCGGTAGTCAATGTGTAACTTCCAAAGATATTAGTTTCCCCGAAACGGATACGCGGAAACGTTCCGCTGATGGTAATGGTGTAGGTGTCTGCTGAGGTATAGGTATGTGAGGGAGGAGTCGCATTAGTATGTGTGGTAATATCCGATCCGTCACCCCATTTTACGTTGTAATTGTAAGTTTCCCCATCAACGGTAGGAATGGTAACAGTTTCATTGTCAGAAGTTGTTTGCCAGGTAGTGATGAAGGGTTTGGGTTCAGGTTCGGTCTGTGCCTGCCCGAAGAGTGCGAGGAGGAATGTGGAAATGACAAGAAAGGTATTTTTTGGAGATAAGATTATACTATGGGGGGGGGGGGCATTAAATTAAGCCCGTACAGCCCTTTTGACGGCGTTTGTGACGTGTTCTTTCTATCCATGATGTTTTTTGATATTTTTTTATTTAACGTGCTCATAGCTTTTTATTTTAGTTCTTAATGAAATCGTAAGATACGAAGTTATATTATTTTTTTGATTTGTATTATAAAATCTGAATTTTTTTAGAAAGTTATGTACCGGTGCTTTGAGAGAAATAAAAAAGCCCCCTCTCGCTCCATCATTTAAAACAAAACTAAAATTATACAAAATTATTACAAAACTGCCAGATGAATCTTGCAAGTGAGGGGACTCTATTTTAAATCAAAAATTATAAGTTGTGAGTTTAGTTTATAATTTTCATAAATTCAACACTTCATGAAAAAATAATTGATGTGCTTATCTGTCCAAGGCATCCAAATACTTCTTCGGAGGAAATAATAAGACATTATTTATAGCAGGAACGGATGTATTAGGCTCTCATACGATCCACGCACACGCTTTCGTAAGACCTGTAAAAAAGGGCATTATCCGGGGTAGAAATCAATTGAAAGGTAAGGCTCAGACTGAAAAATGGAATAAAACCTGAATAGTCATGTTCTCGGATAAATGGAATTTGGATGGTCTTCTATGCTTTTTGCCAAGTAGGTAAGAAATCTGAACAGAAATTGTCAATAGCACAAAAAATTTTGATGATTTTAATATTTGACAGCATAGGTAGATTTTTAGTTCATTGATGAATATTCAAAATGTTAGTATACTAAAAGTCTACTTTAAAAAAAAAAATTACACTTGCTTACACCAAACTCACGTTATTTAAGTAAAAACTGTCAATTTATCTTAGAAAGGATCAGTTTTGGTCTTCACACAATCATATCATGCCAACTAAAGCAGTTATTATTTCCATAGGAGATGAGATTTTATATGGCCAGACACTTGACACAAATGCACATTGGATCAGTGGAGAGCTAAACAAAGCCGGAATTCAAGTAGAAAAAAGATACACCATAGGTGATAGAAGGGAAGAAATTCTATCCACACTCAAAGAGGCTGAGGAAAGAGCAAAGATCATTCTAATTACAGGAGGTTTAGGCCCTACAAGTGACGACCTCACCAAACCTTGCTTACTTGAGTATTTTGATACATATCTCGTGAGAAATGAAAGTGTATTAAACCACATTATAGAGCTTTTCACTACCAGAGGCAGAGAGGTGACAGAAGTAAACAAAGCACAGGCTGATATTCCGGCAAATGGCAAAGCAGTTCCAAATATCTTAGGGACAGCCCCGGGAGTGTGGATTGAAGAAAACGGAAAGGTTTTTGTTTCCATGCCAGGGGTTCCCTATGAAATGCAACAAATGATGACAGATACCGTCATCCCTCAACTCAGGGAAAAGTATGTGAAAGGAGAGTTACTCCACCGCATGATCCGTACGATTGGCATTCCCGAGTCTGCCCTTGCGAATATGATCCGGGAATGGGAAACCAATCTGCCGAAAGCAATCAAGCTCGCATACTTACCTACTAAAGGAAGCGTTAAATTGAGGCTTACGGCAAAAAGGGAAGATGAGGATCATTTCCAAACACAAAAATTGATCCAAGAGGAGATCAATAAGGTACTGCCAACGATAGAAAAATACGTCTATGGCTTTGACGATGAGGAAATAGAAGAAGCAATTGGAAGAATGCTTTTAGAAAGTAAGATGTCCCTATCAACGGCCGAAAGCTGTACCGGTGGATATTTATCTCATAAGATCACCTCCGTCCCCGGTAGTTCTCAGTGGTATGAAGGAGGTTTTATCCCCTATTCCAATAAGTTTAAGAACGAACAACTCCGGGTACCTCTTGAAATGTTAGAAGAACATGGGGCTGTTAGCAAACCGGTTGTTTTAGTATTGGCCGAGAACGTAAGAAAAGCATTCAACACATCTATTGGAGTTTCAATCAGTGGCATAGCCGGGCCAACCGGAGGAACAGAAGAAAAACCGGTAGGGACCGTATGGATTGGATATTCGGACCAGCGTAAAACAGTAGCTAAGAAGTTTCTGTTTACAAAAGACAGGCTGATCAACATCCACTACACAGCAATGGCTGCCCTAGATATGATAAGAATAAATCTGACAAAGGATTAGTAAAATTATTATCTTTGAAAGCAAAATAAACAATTCAAAACAAAATATTATATGGCAGTGATAGAAATGGTAATGCCCAAGATGGGAGAAAGTGTGATGGAAGGGACTGTACTTTCATGGCTAAAGAATGTGGGGGAAAATATTGAAGAAGACGAATCCATTCTAGAGGTAGCCACAGACAAAGTAGACACGGAAATACCGGCAGCACACGCCGGCATATTGAAGGAAATCCTTGCTCGGGAAGGAGACACTGTTGAAGTAGGTAAGCCGATTGCCATCATTGAAACAAAAGGAGATGCGGCTATACCTTCACCAAATCCGGCTAACCCACAGCAGGATCCGGTTGAAAAAGCAGAAGAACTACTTGAAACAGCAATGGCAACTGTATCAGGATCAAGCAATGGAGATGGCACTCCCCGAATTTCCGAATCCGGGAAATTCTTTTCCCCACTCGTAAGAAGCATCGCCAAAGAAGAGAATATTTCAGTTGCTGAACTGGAAGCACTTCAAGGTTCAGGCAGCGAAGGAAGGGTAACCAAATACGACATCCTTGCATACGTAAAAACAAAGAGAAAAAGAGATCAAGTGGCTGCAATGCCTACTCCGGACGTACAGTCGGCCGGTGCGATGCCCTCAGCCTCTCAACAACCAATACTTACTCCCGCAGAGGGAGCCGATGAAATCATTGAGATGGATCGTATGCGGAAGATGACTGCCGAGCGAATGGTTGCCTCAAAGCAGATTTCTCCCCACGTAACCTCTTTCGTTGAGGCGGATGTCACAAAAGTCGTTGCATGGAAAAATAAAGCAAAAAATAAATTTCTGAGCAGAGATGGCGTAAAATTGACTTTCACACCTATTCTGATCGAAGCAATCGTTAAAGCCATCAGAGACTTTCCAATGATCAACGTACAGGTAGAGGGGGATAATATTGTGAAGAAAAGAGCAATCAATATTGGAATGGCAACGGCATTGCCTACGGGAAATCTGATCGTTCCGGTAATCCACAATGCTGATCAATTTAGTTTAATAGGTTTGACCAAAAAAGTGAATGACATCGTTGCAAGGGCCAGGAGCAATAAACTAAAACCGGATGAACTCCAAGGAGGAACCTATACCGTTTCGAATGTGGGTTCATTTGGAAACGTCATGGGCACTCCGATTATTATGCAGCCTCAAGTAGCTATTATGGCGATAGGAGCTATTCAAAAAAAGCCCTCAGTAATAGCAACTCCGGAGGGTGACATGATTGGAATCAGAAGTAAGATGTTTCTTTCACATAGTTACGACCACCGGGTAGTTGACGGAGCACTTGGAGGTATGTTTGTAAAGAAAGTTGCAGATTACCTGGAGGCTTATGACCTCAAAAGAGCGGTTTAAACAATATTTTTGCAGGAAATTAAAGTAATCTCCTTGAATTACTTTGA
Organism: Ekhidna sp.; assembly: GCA_014323825.1. GTDB lineage: Bacteria > Bacteroidota > Bacteroidia > Cytophagales > Cyclobacteriaceae > Ekhidna. The sequence continues at coordinate 9,703 of JACONI010000058.1, forward strand.
AACAAACGCTCACAATGTAAATAGATTGTGCATCCGATAAATACACGACATTTGAGTTTGGAACAAACAATGAAAATTTTGAAACGTGTTAAGTTAGTATGGATGAGAGGGATTTTAGTCGGAATCCTAATTTTAATGAACTGTGAGTTTAGTAGTGCACAAAAACACTCTTTCTCCCGAGAACTACAGGTTGAAAACGATAATGATGCTTACACACTCAACTTGAACCGAGATCAGTACTACAGCAACGGCGTAGCCATTCGCTACAAGATATTGAGGGACTCCACTCCTTCCAATCCCGGACTTTTGAAAGTGATACGTTCTTACGATATCAACCATCGTATATTCACCCCAAAGCGACTTTGGTGGACCGAAATGGAGGAACTTGACCGTCCCTATGCCGGTCAGATTAGTCTGGCTGCATCTAATCAGTATTACTTCAGGCGTGGAGCTTTTCTAAGAGCAAAACTGGAGATCGGATGGATGGGCCCTGTCTTGAAAACGGCAGACCTCCAATACAACTGGCACAAAACCTTTGGAATGCAGCTACCCCTGGCATGGCAATACGAGATCAATAATGGCCCCATTATCAATACCTATGGCACTTATGCTATCACCGTGGCTGCAATGGATAATCTTGACCTGACCACAGAATCAAACCTCGCTTTAGGCACTACGTTCACTCATGTAAGGCAAGAGTTTATGATTAGGTTTGGATCCTTCAAACCCATTCAAAAATCTACTCAATACAATGGAGTACTTGGGATAGAAAATAAAGGACCGAGGAACCACGAATTTTACTTCTTCATCAGCCCGGGAGTGGAATATGTAGGTTATAATGCCACCATTGAAGGACAATTGATTGGAGCCTCATCAAACTACACTGAAGAGCGTGTTTCATGGGTATATCAGACACGAGCCGGAATTATGGCCAGTTGGACTAAGTTTGATTTTGCACTTCTTTACTACCGAAGAACAAAGGAGACCACCGAAGCCACCTTTCATAAATACATTGGCATCCGAATGAGTCAACGGTTTTGACATAAATTAACGTGAGTTTGATATAATTATCTTCTTCCAAGAGGTAATATTAGTTGTGTAGTATCACAAAAATTCATTTTGAAAGATGGCTTTTTGCTTAGCAACAGCCTTTTTGTTGATAGAAGAGCACGAAATCCTGGAAGAAATTGTCAATAGCACAAAAAATTTCGATGATTTTAGTATTTGATAGCATGGGTAGATTTTTAGTTCATTGATGAATATTCAAAATGTTAGTATACTAAAAGTCTACTTTTTTTACAAAAGAAATTACACTTGCTTACATCGAATTCACGTTAATATAATTTTATTGTGGGCCCTACCGGATTCGAACCAGTGACCCCCTGCTTGTAAGGCAGGTGCTCTGAACCAACTGAGCTAAGGGCCCTTTCTTAAAAAGCATTGCAAAAATAGCTTTATTTCAATTATTCGCAAGTGCTTTAGAAGCATTTTAATCCAATGCCCTAAAAAGAAATTGATTGAACAGATGGATTGTTTTTGAAATCGCTCACTGCCTGATTAATAAAATTATTAGAGATAACTTCCTCATCTGATCCATAAATCAAAAACAAATTATATCTCTATTATTCAAAACTTTTAAGTATTGTTTCTAACTCGATCGAACGAGATGCTTTCAAAAGGACGGTGGTATCTGATAATTTCAATTCTTCAAGCCTTTTTTCTAACCCTTCCTTCGAGTCAAAGTGATTAACCTCATCTGTAGCCTGTCCTATTTTTTCACCTACCGAGAATACCTTTACACCTAACTTTTTCGCATAATTCAAAATCTCCCGGTGGTGTTCATTCGGGTTTTCCAACTCATTCATATCTCCAAGGATAGCCAGCTTTTTCCCTTCCTGCTCAGCAAGGTTATCCAGGGCTGCCTTCATAGAGTCGGGGTTCGCATTGTACGCATCTAAAATAATGGTGTTGCTGCCTTTTTTTAATAACTGGGAACGAGCGTTTTCAGGTTTATAGGAGGCCAGTGCTTTAAGAATCGTTCTTTCGTCAATTTCAAAATATCTGCCAACTGCTGCGGCTGCAGCCATGTTTGGGTAGTTATATCTCCCAATCGTTTGTGTGTCCTGAGTTTGATCATTAAGTGAAACGGTTAGGAAAGGGCTTGAGGAGAGCAGCTTAAAATCATCCTCCGGATACCTGATCGGCGATTGAAATCGCTTTGCCATATTGGACAGTACCGAGTCGTTCATGTTAATGAACACCTGCCCGTCCGTCTTTCTTAAATAATTATAGAGCTCACTTTTGCCCCGAATCACCCCCTCAATTCCGCCAAACGTTTCCGTGTGTGCTCTACCTATATTGGTGATCAAGCCGTGTGTAGGCTTGGCCATCAGGCATAATTTAGCAATTTCTCCCACATGGTTTGCTCCCATCTCAATGATAGCTATTTCCACCTGGGGATGGATGTGCAGCAGGGTGAGCGGCACTCCGATATGGTTATTATAATTTCCCTGCGTACAGTGAATGATATATTTCGTTTCAAGGACTTTGGAGATCAATTCTTTGGTGGTCGTCTTTCCATTAGATCCGGTAATCCCGATTACCGGCCGCTTGAATCGATTTCTATGGAAAATCGCAAGGTCCTGAAGTGCCTTTAGTCCGTTTTCGGTCAAAATGACTCGCTCATCACTAACGTATTTTTCATCATCTACTACAGCGTAGGAAGCTCCTTTTTCCAAAGCCTGAGCAGCAAACTGATTTGCATTGAAATTGGGACCTGAAATAGCAAAGAACAGATTATTTTCTTTGAGGGTACGAGTATCAATAGAAACACCTTCACTTAATAAAAACCTGGAGTAAAGAAATTCAATGGAGTTTCCCATGGCTGCAAAAGTATCTCATATCTTAGAGGCGATATGTATTTAACATGCGTTTGACGAACCATTAAGGATAAAAATGTGCATATAATCGGGTTCATTTAATAAATAAAGTCATCAGTAGCAGGAAATTTTTTACTTCTTGATAAACTTTAGTAAGCAGTCGGCCGGTGGTTGTACCAAGTACATCCCGCTTCGCAGGGAGTAAGAATAATGCAAATGAAAAAAACCTAACAGAACTAGAGATGATATAAAAATGTAGTATAAACTACACCTAGAGAGAGTTCTTCACTAAAAGATGATCATACAACTTATCAAACCTTTCGTTTAGGCTTCTAAAGTTGTCATTCATATCGCGGCTTATAGCATCCTGACCCTTTTCCAATCTCCCCTGTCCTTTTTCCAAACACTCAACTTTAGTTTTAACCTCAGTTGTTACTTTATCGTATTCCCTTACATTGTCCATTAATTTATCATGGTCCTCTTTTCTTTCTATATTGGACTCTTTTATTTTATTGTCTAACCTTTTATAAAACCACCCCAAACCACCAAGTATAGTTACCCCGATTGAAATTAAAGTTACAGTTATTGTCTCCATCTCTAAAAATTAAACATAAAACAAAATTAACACACTATTAATTAAAAGTTTTAATTATTTTAACAACTTACCTGTAAAGGCCGTTCCGTCATCAAAATCAGCTACTACTATAAAGACCCTCATTCAAACCGGTTACATCATAGCTGTTACGAGTTAATTCATTAGTACTAGCTGTTTTAACCCAAATTATAAAGCTCAACTGAAACAGAGGATGGAGCCGGAGTAAAGAAATTCAATGAAGTTTCCCATGGCTGCAAAAGTATCTCATATCTTAGAGGCGATATATATTTACTAAATGGAGATTAGAATGTTACGGTTCTTTGCTTTCGCGGGAATTGTCCTCACACTCATTTTAAGTATTTGGTACACCATCAAATCCTACCATGAAGGGAATCCGAAATGGATTTATCTAATTATGACCTTTGGGGTAGCAATTCTTTTGACTACTAACCTGATTAAGCCTGGCAGACAAAAAGACTAATCCTGATTAAAGATCGTCCGGGTTGCAATACTCCGCCCCAGGGTGACCTCATCCGCAAACTCTAACTCACTGCCAACGGGGATCCCTCTTGCAATTGTGGTAACCTTCACATTTTCCTCTTTTAACAGCCTGGTGATATAAAATGAGGTGGTGTCTCCTTCCATGGTGGTGCTTAGTGCCAGGATGATCTCCTTAACCTGATCATCTGATTTGACACGATTTATCAAAGACCCGATATTCACATTTTCGGGTCCAATCCCATCCACAGGAGAAATTCTGCCTCCAAGTACATGAAAAAGTCCGTTGTACTGACCCGTACTCCTGATTGCCAAAACATCCGGGGTATCTTCTACCACACAGATCGCAGAGGTATCCCGATACGCATTCCGGCAAGTGCAGTCTTCCGTATCTGCGATGATGTGGCAGATCGTACAATACTTAATATTCTCCCTTAAATCTCTTAAAGCAAGTGATAAGTCGGAGGTGAAGTTTTCAGGCTGCTTTAGCATGTGCAGCACTAATCTTAAAGCTGTCTTTTTACCTATTCCGGGAAACTTTGAGATGGCCTCAACAGCCCGCTCAATTAATAAAGAAGGGTACTCCATTAAACAATAGCTGCTTTAATTCCGGCATCTGCAATCCCCTCACGCATTGGCCTGAGATCTTCATACATGCCTTTTTTTACGGAGCATTTTCCTTTATAGTGAATAAGGTAAGTGCACTGCTCTGCCTGATGAACATCGTGCATGCAGACTTTGATCAGCGTGTTGATCACATGTTCGAATGTGTTGAAATCGTCATTATACACCATCAGATCGCGGAAGTTATCCTGATCAGTAACATCTGCAACCAGTACATCTTCTTGAATATCAGATTCGAAATTCATCATTACGATTTATCACAAAATTAATAATTGCCTTTTAATTCCTCGAATGCCTAATTTGCAAGATTGATCATTTTTAAGACTAAGACAATATGAATCCCATTTTTACGGGCTCAATTATTCTTGGATATTTCATACTTTTAATCGGTATCTCTTTCCTAACGTCTAAAAATGCCGGTTCATCAGCTTTTTATACAGCCAATAGAAACTCAAAATGGTACCTGGTAGCCTTTGGAATGATTGGAGCATCCCTCTCGGGTGTCACCTTTATATCTGTGCCGGGAGAGGTTGCCGGCTCTAACTTTTACTATTTCCAGGTGGTTCTGGGGTACTTACTTGGTTATTTCGTAATCGCAAGGGTACTGCTCCCCATCTACTACAAACTTAATCTTGTTTCCATCTATACTTACTTGGAAGAACGCTTTGGTTTTTGGTCCTATAAATCGGGCGCATTCTTTTTTCTCCTGAGTAGAGTGATCGGGGCAGGCTTTCGTCTTTTTCTGGTGGCCGGAGTTTTGCAGATCGCCTTTTTTGATACTTTCAATCTCCCCTTCCGGGTCTCCGTACTTTGCACGATTTTACTTATCTGGCTTTATACGTTCAGAGGGGGCATCAAAACAATCGTCTGGACGGACACTTTGCAAACATCTTTCATGTTGATAGCAGTAGTTGTCAGTATTCTGTTTGTCAAAGAGGAGCTTTCATGGAACTGGTCAGAATTGACTTCAAACCTATTCCGGGACCAACGGTCCACAATCTTCAATTGGGAATGGCAAAGTGAGAGAAACTTTTTTAAACAATTCTTCAGCGGTGCTTTCATTGCCATTGTAATGACAGGACTTGATCAGGACATGATGCAGAAGAATCTGACATGCAAAAATATAGGAGAGGCTCGGAAGAATATCTTCTGGTTTTGTATCATTCTGGTGGTGGTCAATTTTCTTTTCCTGAGCCTCGGGGTATTGCTGTATCAGTTTGCAGAGACTGCTAACATCCCAACCCCTGAACGATCCGACAGTCTTTTTCCTTTCCTTGCAGTTAACCACTTTTCAAACTTTGGTTCCATAGTCTTTTTACTTGGAATAACAGCAGCAGCATTCTCTAGTGCCGACTCTGCGCTCACAGCTCTCACAACCTCTTTTTGTATAGATTTTCTGGGATTTAAAAAGGAAAATTTTGATGAGGGAGAGAAACTTAGGATGAGCATTCACTTTGGGTTTTCAGCTTTGCTCTTTTTAGTGATCCTCATTTTTGAAGCAATAAATGATCAAAGCGTCATCAATTCAATATTTATTGCAGCCGGCTATACATACGGCCCCCTTTTAGGGCTTTTTGCCTTTGGAATTTTTACCAAATGGGAAGTGAAAGACAATTGGGTTCCGGCTATTTGCTTAGTCTCACCAATACTGAGCTACATTATCAATATAAATTCCGAATCATTGCTTGGAGGATATAAGTTTGGATTCGAAATCCTAATTCTTAACGGGTTACTGATGTTTTTGGGGCTTATATTGTTGAAGAAATCATAACCCTTACATCAAACTCACGTCATTTTAATAAAACAGGATTTCGTTTACGGGAAGAAAGTATGTGATAGTTAAACAAATTATCAAAAATAGATTTTGGAACTTATCAAACGGATATTAAGAATCATCATCACAGAAAAGCACCGGAACAGGATATATGGAAGATGAAAAGCTAAAGAGCGTTGGAAACGGGAGTTCCAACTTTCAATCAAATCTTTATCTTTTAGCTTTTTCAATCAATTAGATTTGAAGTATGAATTGGGACGCACTGGGGAAGTCACTGGAAGGAGAGTTTTACACTGAAGAATCAATTAAACGGATTTACGCAACAGATGCTTCGGCTTACAGAGAAATTCCCGAGGCTGTTGCCATACCCAAACATGAGGAAGACCTTAAACAACTGATCCGTTTTGCCCTCGAAAATCAAACTTCTTTAATTCCAAGGGCAGCAGGTACATCTCTGGCGGGGCAGGTAGTAGGAGGCGGAATCATCGTAGATGTCTCAAAGTACTTTACAAAAATTCTCAAGATAAACGAAGAGGAAGAGTACGTTTGGGTGCAGCCGGGGATGGTAAGAGACGAACTTAATCGGGTACTGGTTAAACGAGGTTACTTCTTTGCCCCTGAAACCTCCACTGCCAGTCGTGCTACGATTGGCGGGATGATTGGTAATAATTCCTGTGGTTCAAATTCTGTTGTATACGGCAGTACAAGGGAACACCTTCTGGAAGTCAGGGCGTTACTTTCTGACGGGTCTGAGGTTCATTTTAAAGAAGAAGAAACACTTAGCGGATCAGGAGAATTAGAGAAGAAGCTCTATTCAACTATTTCTGAAATGCTTACTGATGAAGATAATGTAAATCGAATCAAAAAAGACTTTCCTAAACCCAACATTCCGAGAAGAAATACGGGTTATGCACTGGATATCCTGGCAGAGATGAAGCCTTTTAATCCGGATGGTAAGCCCTTCAACTTTTGCTCCCTGATTGCAGGGTCCGAAGGCACCTTAGCCTTTGTAACTGCGGCTAAGTTGAAATTGACTAGGCTTCCGGGCAATTACAAAAGACTGGTGTGCATCCATTGTAAAACCATTGAAGAAGCCCTACAGGCTAACCTGACGGCACTCCGGTACAGTCCGCATGCATCCGAGCTCATGGATCATTACATCTTGGAAGCCACCAAGCGAAACATTGAACAATCTGAAAATCTGTTTTTTGTAGAAGGAGACCCGGCAGCCATCCTGCTGGTAGAAATTATCCGGGATACGGAGGACTCAGCAGACCTGATCGTCCTTAATCTTTTAGCAGAACTTGGACAAAAAAGACTGGGCTATGCCTTCCCCGTGGTAAAAGGTGATGACATCGGGAGAGTGTGGTCTTTAAGAAAAGCAGGACTCGGACTTCTATCCAATATTCCGGGTGATATCAAGCCGGTTCCGGTCATAGAAGATACTGCGGTTGATGTTCGGGAACTGCCCGATTATATTGCAGAGTTCAACGGAATTTTAAAAAAACATGATCTTTACAGTGTGCATTATGCACACGCCGGGTCAGGGGAATTGCATTTAAGACCTTATCTGAATCTGAAGGATAAAAAGGGTAGAGAACTGTTCCGAACGATTGCCGGAGAGATTGCCAACCTTGTAAAGAAGTATGATGGTTCACTTTCCGGGGAGCATGGAGACGGTCGGTTAAGAGGCGAATTCATTCCCAAAATGATTGGAGAGGAGAATTACCGGCTTTTAAAAGTTATCAAGAAGACCTGGGACCCAAACAACATCTTTAATCCCGGAAAGATTATTGATACTGTACCTATGGATACATCCCTCCGCTATGCGGAGAATCAGGAAACAAGAGCGTTTGACACGGCGTTTGACTTCTCTAAAGATCAGGGTATTCTCCGTGCAACGGAGCAGTGCAACGGCTCCGGAGACTGTCGAAAGTCAGCATTGGCGGGTGGCACTATGTGCCCGAGTTATCAGGCCACACGAGATGAAAAGGACACCACCCGGGCCAGAGCAAACATGCTGAGAGAAGTGCTCACAAGGTCAGAGAACCCCAATCCTTTCTCCGAACCTCAAATAAAAGAAGTGCTTGACCTTTGCCTCTCTTGCAAAGGGTGTAGGAAAGAATGTCCCTCGAATGTGGACATGAGTAAACTTAAAGCCGAATGGCAGTATCAATCGTATAAAGAAAACAAGCCATCCGTCAGGACAAAACTGATCGCCGGTTATTCCAAAAGCATTTCGGTTTTTGAATCGGCCCCGTGGGCCTACAACCTGACCCGAAATCTATCAAAGCCTGTGCTCGGATTTTCACCACATCGCTCGATTCCCAGGATGTCTTCCTTCACTTTAAGGAAGTGGTTTCACAAAAAATTTCGCTCACTTCAGATCAAACCCAAAAAGAAAGTCTACTTCTTCTTTGATGAATTTACGAACTACCTGGATGTCGAAATCGGAAAGAAAGCGATCATACTGTTAGACCGCATGGGTTATGAAGTGAATGACGCAAATCACGCACCAAGCGGAAGGGCTTACCTTTCCAAAGGATTTTTGGACGAGGCTAAAAAATATGCAGAAGAAAACGTAAGGTTGTTTTCCAATCTTGTTTCCGAAAAAGCACCGCTTATCGGGATAGAACCTTCAGCTATTTTAACCTTCCGGGATGAATACCCTGATTTACTTCGGGATAAGCTTCAGAAGGATGCCGGATTTATTGCTGAAAATACATTCACCATCGAAGAGTTTTTAGCCAATGAACTTGAAAGCGAAAGATTGAAGCCGGAAGATTTTATGAGAAAGCGGCAAAAAATCCTGGTTCATGGGCATTGCCATCAAAAAGCGCTCTCTTCTATGGTTCCTACAAAGAAAATCCTTAAAGCTGCGGGACATGAAGTACAGATCATTCCAAGTGGCTGCTGTGGAATGGCAGGCTCTTTTGGCTATGAAAAAGAACACTATGAAGTATCAATGAAAATAGGGGAACTGGTACTCTTTCCAAAAGTGAGAGAGGCAGAAGAAGATACCCTCATTCTTGCTTCCGGTACTTCCTGCCGCCACCAAATCCTGGACGGAACGGGTAAGACAGCCAGACATATTGTGGAGATTTTATAAAGTTCAGAATTACTTTTTATAAATAATATCCGGACGGGCATAACAAACCCGCAATGAATTAAATCACTCAGCTGCTCCTAACCGCCCAGTGGTTTGTACTGAGAAAGCCTGAAAATTTTATTTGCATCTGTTTCCTTCATCAACTCGGTCACGGAAACTCCGGTCTTCTCCGCATAGGCATTCACAATTTGCCAGCCCACCCATCTGCCGATGCGCCCCGGACATTTATCGCCTATCTCATAAACATTTGGCCGTTCGCCTAAAAATTTCTGCTTCATTTGGTGGTTCGTCTCAAAAAGTAATTTATTCTCAATGAAGTTCGCCCAGATGACCTTATCATGAGCAAAAGAGTCGTTCCACTCTTCCTGCGTATATCCAATCAGGATATTTTCCGGTGTGCATGGCAGGATTTTACTCAGTAAATAGTAAGACTTACCGTAGTCAATCATCTCGGACAGCATCGTCTCTCCGGATGAAGTAAGGATGTATTGACTTGAAATGAACTGCATAATAACGGCCGGGAGGTGTTTTGTATCATACCTCCTGAGTAGGTAACCCGGGATTTGCTGTGGTTTGTAAACTGCCCGGTAGCCAATGAAATAGTCCAGTCCAATGATGATTCTTTCATTGTCAAAGTACAAATCTCCGTTTTTTTTCAGACCGGTCACCACCGTTTGGACTTTAGGTATCGAAATACCGGCATAATAAGATTTTAAGCGGCCAAAAGACGCTTCCAATACCTGAATGGTATTCGAGTTATTAAATGCTTGTATGGATGCTTTGTAAAGGGAATCAAATGAAGGATCATGATATAAACCAAAAAGGCTTTCAGCTAAAAGCCCACCCGACGGATATTGGTCTGCATCAAGAAAGAGCCTAGCAAAATCCGGGTATTTGGAAAGCACACGCTGCACCTCGTCATTTGATTTTGCAGCATAAAACTCCTGCTCAACCCTTGTGACTTCCAGGGAGACCGGCACCGGCACAACACTCTCCCGGCACCCGTCACCTGAACAACCCGAAAACAAAACCAAAGAAATGATTAGGAGGAATCCCCGCATAGTCGCTATTTTTGAACACAAATCTAGGTTCACAGACCGTTTAAATCATCGAAAAAATAACGGACTCTTTTAAATGACTAAACCATGAAACGATTAAGCATTAAAAGCATTTTCTTTCTCCTGTTTATTATTTCAGCAGTTAGCACCTCTGCACAAACCCGGCTTGGAGTGAAACTCGCACCTGTGGTCACATCCAATCGGGTAACGAATGATGCCCAATCGGTGGACAATGACGGGGCTGCTTTTAAGATGTCAGTCGGGCTCATCGTAGACAAACCGCTCTCGGACACTTATTTTTTAAGCTCGGGATTGGTTTATATTCCGAAGAAAGCGGCTTTTCGCACGGATACAACCTACTCCGAAGAGTACTCATTACAATACTTGCAGATACCACTGACATTAAAACTGTTTACAAATGAGATGGCTCCCGACTTTAAAGCATATTTTCAGATGGGTGGAAGTTTTGAGGTCAAAGTGTTTGAAGAAGAGGAAGACCCGGACCATTTCGCAGTGAAAAGTTTTAATCCGATAGACTTCTCCGTCATTTTAGGAACAGGCATTGAATATAGGGCAGGGATTAACACCACACTTTTTGGAGGAGTCTCCTACCAAAGGGGGCTGATCAATGCAGTGAACGAAACAGATGCACGGGCAGATGATTTACAAATCCGAAATACCGTCCTTTCTATTGATCTGGGGGTGAAGTTTTAGTGCCGGAAAAACCAAGTCATTTTAACTGATTTTGTATTTCTAAAGCGAATGCTTCGCCAAAGCAAAAATGCCCGCTGACCGGACTAAAATAACTCCCGAACGCTTTGCGAAGCATGCGGTGGAAGCGGCTGTTTGAGGAGGGAGAAAAGGCGGGGGTGTTTATTGCTGAGGAAGCAGGTAATCAGGAATTTAAAGTTATATAGTATTGTAGTACAGCGGCCTTCATACACGTTGTTATCAATTATTTATTCTTAAATTTTTTTGACCCACAATTGTTACAGTAACCTATAAAAAACATTTTTTTATCAAATAAATATATTAAATTGCAAGCATATTTAAAGGTAATGATGAACTTATATGTAGTGATTTTTGTTACAATTAAGTATACATTTATCTGAATTTAAAATGCTCATGACAAAATATAAGCGATAGTTGTCAGCGGTTAACAAATACGCTTATACAAAATGTTGTAGGTATGGCTATGAAGTATAAAAATGATAACATATTATGAGTAAAAAAATAAACATAAATGTTAGACAATTTTCCGGTTCTTCCGTACCTGTTGGAAGTAAGATGGGAAAAGTGCTTATAAATAGTGTTGATTCAAGAAGAATATCTGATGCTATTATAAAAGTAATTTCCAATGGGGAACCTCAAACTGTAGAGCTTTCCGAATCTACTAAAGAAGATTTAAAAGCTGCAAAGGCTGGCGGCTAAATAAGTGGAAATTGCACTAGGCGGAATAATAATTCTTGTAATTTTATTACCCGGCATTTCATTTAGAAAAGGATTTTTTTCGGAAGAATTTTCAACTCAATATACGATCAAAGACTTTTTTAGTCTTTTCGTAAATACTCTTTTTCCAAGTTTAATCATTTACTTATTAGCATTACCAATTATCTATTTTGTTGGATATTGTTATGACTCTGAGGTTTTATTAGGTATTCTAAGTTCAAATGATGAGTTAGTTAAGCAGTCAATAAATAATATAGATAAATTCAAATATGAAATTATAGGTTTTCAATTCGTTATCAATGTAATTTCTTTTGTATTAGGTTTAAGACTTAAAAATATTATTTTAAAACATTCTTTAGATGCAAAACATAAATTTTTTAGATATAAAAATATAGGGCATTACCTTTTAACAGGTAAATTTATATTATTTAAAAGGTCTCAAATTGATTTAAAAAAAGACAGAGTAAAGGATATAGATATAACTTTTGTAAACGCAGCCGTACAAGCCGGAGAAAATGTTTTTATATACACAGGTATATTTAGTTGACTATGAATTATCTGAAGAAGGGAACTTGAACCTTATTTACATAAAATATGCCTTTAAAAAACGAATTAACGAAGCAGTATTCAATGAAATCAAAGGGCATACCTTAATTTTAAAATATGAAAATATTATCAATTTAAATCTAACATTTATACAGTCCAAGGAAAATAGTGACGGAGATATTACGCTAAGAATGATAGAATAAAGTACTTCTCACAAAAAAGCACTAAAATACGCACTCAACATTTATTTTTTTGCAGTGATTTCCTTAAACCCTGACCGGACTAAAATAACTCCTGAACGCTTAGGGTAGAAATCTTGAAGGTCTAAAGTATCCTTTTTTCTTAAAGTTAACTTTTGGAAACTTTCCCCCTTTCCAAAAGTTTCTTAGCATGTTGCCGTTCTTCCTCATCGCTTTCACCCACAAGAAGGTAAATCCACAAACCACCCCCTGAGAATCTGCGCCCGGCTGCGCAATCAGCGGGAGTAAGAATATAAAGGTGCAATTACAAACGACACCGACCGGGCTGGGGCTTTGCCCCTTTGCTTAATGAATAAAAAACCGGTAATAACAACAAAAAATCGTATCTTTATGTCGGATTAAAAATTAAAAGTAACTTACATACTCACTTATCGTAGAAATTACTACATACTAAGTGTACGGTTACCATTAATTATTATGAATACCATAGAAATACTAAGTCGGCTTGAAGGCGTGAGGTTCACTACCGAACAAGCTCGTGTTATCGGTGAAATTTTTGAAGCACATCATACGCAGATGGCTACAAGAGACGATATGAAAATAATCCGAGAGGAACTAAAAAACACGGCTACTAAGGATGAATTAAAAGCAATGCGGGAGGAACTAAAAAACACGGCTACTAAGGATGAATTAAAAGCAATGCGGGAGGACTTTAAAATGATGCGGGAGGATTTTAAATACATGGTCACTAAAGAGGAATTAAATGCCGGTATTGCTAAAGCCAAGTACGATTTGGTGCGGTGGATTGTCGGGGCAGTCATTGTGAATGGACTGATTGCGACACTTTTGAAATTCTTTGGGTAACCATATACCTCCAAAAAACAACAAACCCTAAACGCAGCAACCCTCAAAGTTTAAATAAATAACTCACTTTTGGTAAGTTACCAACTTCCCAAAAGTTCCCAAGCCTGTTTTCACTTTCCCGGAGTCAATACCAAGTGCTATCCGGGGGTAATTGCCAACGACACCCGGCCAAGGGCTTTGCCCCTTTGCTTAATGGAGAAATTGTCCTACGATAGACGCTAAAACAGAAACAAGCCCAACAACAGCAATTAAAATTTTAATACTGTTGTTTTGTGTATTGATCTGATTAGAAAGCATGTCTAATTTTTGTTCGAATGTCTGTGCTTTTAAGTCCATAAGTTTCAAAATGGCTTCAGAAGTATCCGCTCCTACTTCTTTATCAAGTTTACGAATTTCAGTTTGAATTTGTTCAGCATACCCAACGTGCCGCTTTACCGAAAAAAGGACATTATTAAATGATATTAGACAACCCTCCAAGGTTTTTATCGTTATGAAAAGATCCTTTCAAAACATTTCAGCAACCTTTTTAATTCCTATACAAAGGCATATAATAAAGTGTGACAGCGGAAAGGAAGCCTATTTATTCCAGTTTTGTATTCTCCAAATGATCTGGATGATGATCCAAATCGTAGAAAAAACCCCAACGACAACAGCCACCCAATCCCTAACTTCTGACAGATAGATCGTAAATGAAAGGATAGCTACTAAAATGGTGTCACTAAACGTACTCTTCATCATATCATTCGTTTCCAAACCCCGAAAATGTAATCACATTTTAATTACAAATAAAAGCATGTGCTATATAAAAATCCATGAAAAATAGCCAAAACAACACAGCAAACCCAAAAAAAACCTCCAAGGTTTCACAACACCTTGGAGGTTTAAAATAAACACCGCAGCAAACCCAAAAACCTCCAAGGTTTTTCAAAACCTTGGAGGTTTAAAATAAACAACACAGCACCTCCAAAAAACCTCCAAGGTTTCCCAAAACCTTGGAGGTTTAAAATAAACACCACAGCAACCCAAAAAAAACCTCCAAGGTTTCACAACACCTTGGAGGTTTAAAATAAACACCGCAGCAACACCAAAAAACCTCCAAGGTTTTCAAAACCTTGGAGGTTGCTATCGGCATCCGGCTATAAAATATTAAATCCAAAGCTATCTTTGAGAAAACTCATGGAACCCTTCACCTTCTACCATATCTACCACCATGCCAACGACCCCGAAAACCTCTTTCGGAGCGATGAGAATTATCGGTTCTTTTTGGAGAAATGGGCGAAATACATTGAGCCTGTAGCGGATACCTACGCCTATTGCCTGATGCCTAATCACTTACATGCTTTGATTAAGGTGAAGGATGAAAAGGATATTTTAAACCTTCGAGGTTTTCAAAACCTCGAAGGTTTTTATCGTTATGAAAAGATCCTTTCAAAACATTTCAGCAACCTTTTTAATTCCTACACAAAGGCATATAATAAAATGTTCCATCGGAAAGGAAGCCTATTTACTCCAAACTTTAAAGCCAAAGAAATCACCTCCGATGCCTACTTCACCAATATCATCTTTTATATCCACCATAACCCCCTTCACCACGGATTATGCAGCCATATTGCGGATTGGCCGCACAGCAGCTATCATGCGCTCATTTCCGATAAACTCACTCGGATTAAACGGCAGGAAGTACAGGGATGGTTTGGCACGAAGGAAGCACTTCGAAAATTTCACGATCAGGCTATCAAAGGACTGGAACAACTCGAAAATAAATTTACCTAACCCTTAGTCTTCAATAAGAAACTTCACAAAAGTTAACTTTAAGAAAAAATGATACTTTAACCCTCCAAGGTTTCACAACACCTTGGAGGTTTAAAATAAACACCGCAGCAAACCCAAAAAACCTCCAAGGTTTCACAACACCTTGGAGGGTTAAAATAAACAACACAGCAAACCCCAAAAAAACCTCCAAGGTTTTTCAAAACCTTGGAGGTTTAAAATAAACAACACAGCAACACCGCAGCAAACCCAAAAACCTCCAAGGTTTCACAACACCTTGGAGGGTTAAAATAAACACCGCAGCAAACCCAAAAACCTCCAAGGTTTCACAACACCTTAGAGATTTAAAATAAACACCGCAGCAACACCAAAAACCTCCAAGGTTTCACAACACCTTAGAGATTTAAAATAAACAACACAGCAACACCAAAAACCTCCAAGGTTTCACAACACCTTAGAGATTTAAAATAAACACCGCAGCAAACCCAAAAAAACCTCCAAGGTTTCACAACACCTTGGAGGGTTAAAATAAACAACACAGCAACACCAAAAACCTCCAAGGTTTCACAACACCTTGGAGGTTTAAAATAAACACCGCAGCAAACCCAAAAACCTCCAAGGTTTTCCAAAACCTTGGAGGTTTAAAATAAACACCGCAGCAAACCCAAAAACCTCCAAGGTTTTCCAAAACCTTGGAGGGTTAAAATAAACAACACAGCAAACCCAAAAACCTCCAAGGTTTTCCAACACCTTAGAGATTTAAAATAAACACCGCAGCAAACCCCAAAAAACCTCCAAGGTTTTCAAAACCTTGGAGGGTTAAAATAAACAACACAGCAAACCCCAAAAAAACCTCCAAGGTTTCACAACACCTTGGAGGTTTAACTAACGAAAACACAGCAAACCCAAAAACCTCCAAGGTTTTCCAAAACCTTGGAGGGTTAACTAACGAAAACACAGCAAACCCAAAAAAAACCTCCAAGGTTTTCCAAAACCTTGGAGGGTTAAAATAAACAACACAGCACCTCCAAAAAACCTCCAAGGTTTCACAACACCTTGGAGGGTTAAAATAAACAACACAGCACCTCCAAAAAACCTCCAAGGTTTCACAACACCTTGGAGGGTTAAAATAAACACCACAGCACCGCAGCAACCTCCAAGGTTTCACAACACCTTAGAGATTTAAAATAAACAACACAGCAACACAAAAACCTCCAAGGTTTCACAACACCTTGGAGGGTTAAAATAAACACCGCAGCATCAAAAAAAACCTCCAAGGTTTCACAACACCTTAGAGATTTAAAATAAACAACACAGCAAACCCCAAAAAAACCTCCAAGGTTTTCAACACCTTGGAGGTTTAAAATAAACACCACAGCAAACCCCAAAAAACCTCCAAGGTTTCACAAAACCTTGGAGGTTTAAAATAAACAACACAGCAAACCCCAAAAAAACCTCCAAGGTTTCCCTACACCTTAGAGATTTAAAATAAACACCGCAGCAACACCAAAAACCTCCAAGGTTTCACAACACCTTGGAGGGTTAAAATAAACAACACAGCAACACAAAAACCTCCAAGGTTTTGGAAAACCTTGGAGGTTTAAAATAAACAACACAGCAAACCCAAAAACCTCCAAGGTTTCACAACACCTTGGAGGGTTAAAATAAACAACACAGCAAACCCAAAAACCTCCAAGGTTTTCAAAACCTTGGAGGTTTAAAATAAACAACACAGCAACACAGCATCAAAAAAAACCTCCAAGGTTTCACAACACCTTGGAGGTTTAACTAACGAAAACACAGCATCCCCAAAAAAACCTCCAAGATTTCACAACACCTTGGAGGGTTAAAATAAACACCGCAGCAAACCCAAAAAAAACCTCCAAGGTTCACAACACCTTAGAGATTTAAAATAAACACCGCAGCAAACCCAAAAACCTCCAAGGTTTTCAAAACCTTGGAGGTTTAAAAGAAGTTTCAAACCTCCCCAGCCTATTTTTTTATCACGCTTCCGGCTTGTAAAAAAAAAGAGGCCGGTTATGATAACCGGCCTCTCATCTTTAATTCAAAAAAACCTATCGCCATTACAAAGCCTCCTCACGGCTATAAACAAGGAGTGCCGATGATCAATTATTATTCAGTAAAATTAACTGTGATAACTGCTGTGCTGGAATCACCATCGTCGTCTGAGACTGTTATTTTAACTAAGAAAGGCGACTTTGATACACCACCCTTATTAGCAGTATTTTCTGCACGGACCTGAAACTTATTCCTATCAACAATCTGAAACCAGCGAAAGAAATTTCTGATCCTATACGTCAGTGAACTTTCATTATCATCATCATCAGTGCCGTTAAGAACCGTGATTGGAGTGCCCTTAGAATCAGAGCTTACAGCTACATCAAATGTCTGATCCGCTAACACCGGCGCATCATTCACATCCGCAATGGTAATGGTGATATTCTGCGGGTCGCTGTTGTTCGTCCCGTCGTTGGCCGTTATCGTTATATTATATGTACGGTCCGTATTTTCATCTTGGGGATCTTCATAATTATTAGAACCGTCAACAAAGTGTAACTCAGCTGTACCCGCACTTTCGTTGGCTGATTCGATCGTGAAATCATCCGAATCCGTTCCCCCGATAACGAATGTGATTGAACTTCCGTCGTCAGCGTCAGAGGCTTCTAAGAGCAGCCCTGTATATGAGATGTTTTCGTCCAAATTTATCGCAGCAGCTGATGACGTAATTGTCGGAACGTTATCATTCACATCCATAACGGTAACGGTGATAGCCTGCGTAACATCGTTCTCCCCGTCACTTGCCGTTACCACTACCTCATACATATTATTAGTGCCCATATCACCGGGATTTTCATAATCCGGTGCAGCAATGAAAGTCAATTGCCCGTTGTCTGAGTCAATTTGGAACAGGTCCCTATCCGCTCCTCCACTGACTGAATACTCGATCGATGCAGTCCCATCATCATCGTCAGCCCTTACAGTCAATACCGTAGTCGTATTTTCCGGTACGTCTGCACTGGTACCCGAACTAAAAGCCGGACTGAACTCATTCACATCGTTCACCGTAATGGATAAGGTTGTTCTTACACTCATCTGTGGGCTTCCATTATCCGTAGCTACTACCTCAAGGTCGTAACTCGATTTGGTTTCAAAGTCGAGGCTCATCCCTGCTGCAACTTTAATATTCCCATCCGAGTCTATATCGAAATCCGTATTATTATCTCCGGTGAGGGAGTAAGTCAGCATCTGCCCGTCATCGGGGTCTGTAGCTGTTACCGTTGTGATAGGAAGTGTATCATCCGGTGTAGCATCTTCATCCACCGATATTCCCGTAGTGCCGCCATTGTTAAACGTTGGTGCCCGATTCGCCGGTGCTGCCGCAGTGACCATAATGGTGATATTTAACATGGCTGTCAGCGGAGTAGTAGCATCATCATCCGTAGCGGTTACGGTAAGAGTGACGTCTCCGGGATTAAGTGATCCATTATTATCAACGGCAATGACTCCGGTGGGGCTTATTTTAAAACCATCGTTTCCGGGATTGCCATCTGAGATGGCATACGTTGGCGTGCCGTCGGTATCGTCTTCATCCGTTGCAGTAACTGTCACCACCTGTGTATCTTGAGCGGCATCTTCAGCCACAGAAAGTGTTGCAGTTACCTCAGCAAACACGGGTGCCTCATTCACATCGTTCACCGTGATGGTGACCACACTCTCAGCTTTTCCCCCAGCTTCATCCGTAGCGACTACGGTAAGCATATAATCCTCCGTGCCCTCATGGTCAAGGGTGGCACCGCTTTTAACAGTGATTTGTCCCGAGGTGCTAACTATATCAAAATTACTATCAGCCACTTTGATGGAATATCTAATTTCATTATCGTCACCATCAGAGTCGGTAGCCACAACCGGTGCCCCTACATTCCCCATTGTGACATTTTCATCTACACTGCGCGTTGCAGTGCCTCCCTCGTCAAACGTTGGTTTCGCATTGACCATCACATTAAACATGTCATTAACAGTACCTCCGTTATTGTCATTGGCCGTCACGGTGATGGTGGCGGTGCCTGTCCCTGCATACGTAATGACCAAGTTATTATTGTTTACATCTACAGTCACCACACCCGTAGTGCCACTGACCGCAGTGTAGGTCAGTTCATCGTTATCTGCGTCAGTGAATACAGAGGACAGGTCAAGGGTGATCGGATCAAAGCCTTCTGTTTCTTTCCGGTCAGCAATCTCGTTGGCTACCGTCGGGGCGTTGTTCCCGCTACCTTCATCTACAACATCCGTAACGGTAATGGTGATATCCTGCGGGTCGCTGGTGTTCACTCCGTCGTATGCCTCTACCTTTACCACATATTTATTATCATCGGCCGCATCACCGCCCACATCAGTGGGATTTTCAAAATCAGGAGCCGACAGGAAAGTCAAAACTCCGCCAGTACTAAGACTGAATTTGCCATTGTCTGTTGTTCCTCCTGAGACGAAACGGAACGTGATTACTTCTCCTGTTCCGTCTGCGTCAGTGGCTGTTAGGGTCAGCACTGTAGTGGATGTAGAAGTGTTCTCCGGCACACTTGCCGTGGCACTTGAAGTAATTTCCGGTGCTTCATCATTCAGATCGTTCACCGTAATGGAGAAGGTGCGTGTTTTCTCAGATGGCGGGGTTCCATTATCCGTAGCTACTACGGTAAGGGTGTAATTCGAAGTGGTCTCAAAGTCAAGGCCGCTAGTTCCGACGGTAATTTGTCCCGACATTGCATCTATTGAAAAATCATCAGAATTAGTTCCTCTAAGGGAGTAAGTCACATCCTGCCCTACATCATTGGCATTAGCCGTGAACTGCCTGACATTCGTATTCGCTGCAACACTTTCATCTAGAGTTTCTAATGCAGTGCTACCTGAGGTAAACGTTAGTGGCGTATTCGGTGCTACGACACTAATGGTGATATTTACCGTGGCTTGCCTCCTTGTGGCAACATCATCATCATCCGTAACGGTTACGGTGAGGTCATAATTAGTACCGGCGGCACCAAGGGTAGCCGAGTTTGAAACGGTAATCTGCCCATCATCATCTATTTCAAAATTACCATTACCAGTACCACTCAGAGTATAAGTCAGCGTCTGCCCGGTATCTGCGTCCGTAGCCGAAATCGCAGTCCCAACTTCATCACCACCACTGGCATTTGCAGCTACGGTAAAGTCGATTGAAGCAACGTCTCCAATCATCGGATCGTGTTCATTCACATCGTTCACCGTAATGGCGAAGGTGACAGTGGCTGTTCCCCTATCTTCATCCGTAGCGGTTACGGTAAGGGTGTAACTCGAAGTGGTCTCAAAGTCAAGGCCGCCACTTCCAACGGTAATTGCTCCCGTGGCCATATCTATTACAAAATCATTGTTACTATCACCGTTGGTGATGGCATAAGTGATGTTCGTATCTTCGCCATCTTCGTCCGTAGCTGTTAACGTTTTGACATCACTGTCTGACCCCACATCTTCATCCAGCGTTACCCCCAAAGTGCCGCCAGCTGCAAACTTTGGCGGAACATTCGGTGCCGTGACATTAATAGTAACTTCGGCCTCGGCTGTCAGCGGAGTAGGATTCTCATCATCACTGGCGGTTACGGTGAGGGTATACATGTCCCCATTCTTGCCGGTAAGGTCTTTTGCAACGGAAATTACTCCCGTATTTGTATCTATTTTAAAATCATCGTTGGTATTGCCGCCGGTAATTTCATAAGTCGGCGTGTCGGTATCGTCTTCATCCGTTGCACTCACCGTCACCCCTATCGGAACATCTACAGCGGTATTTTCAGGCACGTCCCGTGTATATGCATCAGTAGCAAACACGGGTGCCTCATTCACATCGTTCACCGTGATGGTGATAGCGGCCTGAACTGTCGTATTTGAACCGGCGGCATCCGTAGCGGTTACGGTAAGGGTGTAACTTCCCGTGCCCTCATGGTCAAGGCTTTTTCCTTGTGCGATGGTAATTTGTCCGTTGTTATCTATTGCGAAAACATCGCCGGTATTTCCGCCGGTGATGGCATAAGTAATGGCATCGCTCTCGGGGTCCGCAGCCTGAACGGCAGCCCCGACGTTACTTCCCGCAGCGGCATTCTCGGCTACTTCACGCATTGCATCGGCAAACGTTGGCGGCTGATTCACTGCCGGTGCTGCCGTTGCCGTGACCGTAATGGTAACGGTGGCGTCATCTTTCAGCGGAGTAGGACTCTCATCATCACTGGCGGTTACGGTGAGGGTATAGGTGTCCCCGCCCTTGCCGACAAGGGATTTTGCAACGGCAATTAATCCCGAAGCTGCTATTTTAAAATCATCGTTGGTATTGCCTTTGGTGATTGCATAAGCCGGGGTGTCGGTATCGTCTTCATCCGTTGCTTTCACCGTCACCACGTTCTCATTTACAATGGCATTTTCAGCCACGTTCCCTGTATATGTATCAGCGGCAAACACGGGTGCTTCGTTTACATCATTAACGGTAACAGTCATTGTGGCCGCAGCCGCCAATTTCCCGGGGTCTTCTACCTGTACCGTAAGGCTGTAACTCCCCGTGGTCTCATGGTCAAGGTCGGCATTGGCTGCAACGGTAATCTGCCCATTGCCTCCGTTTATTGCAAAATAACCGTCGCCATTACCTGCGGTGATGGAATAGGTCAGTTTACCCTCCTCGGCATCCGTGGCCTTAACCATCCCGACCTGCGTGTCGGCAGCAGAGTTTTCATCTACGGCAAAATTTTGATTTTGAATTTCCGGTTTCTTGTTGGCCGGACTGTCATCATCTCCACAGGAGATGAAGAAGAGTGTCATTCCAATCGCTGCAACTGCATAAATGTACAGTATGCGCTTTTTTATTAGCTGAACTGTGTTCGGTTTCATAATAACATTAACTTATAACTTATTTAATTTAAAATTTTTAAAAATGGGAGATATGACCCTTAAAGTATTTGATACTACAAAATTACAGACACAATTGTTTATAAAAAAGTTGGTTTTAAAAAAAAATAAAAATTATTATTAAATAGCTATAGTATGCGTGAAGTAAAAAAGGCAAATGTCCACTTGCGTTTTCTTCCGAGCCCTCTCTAAAAAGCGGATTAAGCGCTGCGGGGAGGAGTAACAACGGCTGTTTTTATTCGGTCTCATACGCATTTCCTGTTATTTTCCGGATTTGATATGCAGGTGTATTGATGGGGACAGGCTCAAAATGGCGTGATTTTTCTTGTAATAAATATAGTTTGACCAATGTTGTATTGGCCATTTCTTTAGACATGGCTGCTCCAAATTTTTATTATGTGTGGCAACCTTGTATATATCTCGCCGCTTCTTCCCCCTCTATAGCCATCTTAACGGCCTGTTTGGTTTAAGGAAATTGCTGCAAATAAATAAAAGGTTGAGTACACTCTGCTTTAATAACTTATACGTAATTAAATTAATTCTTAAGATTTTTTATTTTAAAATAACCCTTTAAAACAATATACATTAATCCTAAAACATTTAGCGTCGTTGTTCCCAATAAAACAGAAAGGACTGTATCTGACAAATAGATGTAATTATGATTAAAAATAAGTATAAGTAAAACAAATAATAAATAAAATGAAACAGTATTCTTCACCCATCGTGTTAAAATATTTCGATTTAATGTATCATCTTTATATCTCTGATTTTCATAACGTTTTTTTGCGAGTTTAAATCGTCTGAATCTATATCTTGGTCTTGTGAGTTATTGCTTGTTTTAGATAAAACAGAATCTAAATTCTTGTATTCGGACATTAATTAAAACTTAATAGTTGAAAAATAATCTTTTATTAATTTATCATCTATTTCCGCGTTCCAATTAAAACCTTTTTGTTTTGTCATTAAATCCCAGGGACTATCTTCTGAGTGAGACCACTCGGATAACTGGGAAGCACTATATTTTGAATAATTATCAATTAAATGATTAAAAAAATCAGTTACTTCGTTATCTTTTTTTATTTCAGAGAATTTTGGGTCGTCAATTGAAATAATATCCGAATAACTAACTTTCTCTCTTGTTTTTGGAAAAACGGGGCCATAAGGCCAAACCTTAGGTTGTTCGGAAATTAAAACTCTATTTTTATCCGAAAGAAAAAAACCATACGCCATATATAGGAACTTCTGTACTTTAGTAATGTTTAGCACCTTATTTTTACTGTATGCTAGTGCTAGAAGATATTCAGCTATAAGAACACTATCGTATTGAGATGATTCTGTTTCACTCATGGTTTAATAATTTTGTTTTGATCATTTGTACAAAAATAAGTAAAAGTACCTATACTATAAAAAAACAGCTAAATCAATAAATACAGGAGTATGCGTCCTTCACAAGCGGAGGTGTTCGCTTGTGCGCTTGTCCGGGCTGCTATCCAAACGGCTGTTTTTATTCGGTTTCATATGCATTTCCTGTTATTTTCCAGATTTGATATTTAGGTGTATTGATGAAAACAGGCTCAAAATGGCGTGATTTTTCTTGTAATAAATATAATTTGACCAATGTTGTATTGGCCATTTCTTTAGACATGGCTGCTCCAAATCTCTTTTTTTTATTCCACTGGAAGATAAAGCGGTCGTCTTTTCCGGCATACATCCGCCGGGGCTTGGGGAACGTTTTTTTTACGGTTTCCACCCCGTTAAAGGTTGAAAGGGATTGAAAATATCTGGGCTGATTGAAATATTTTGCAGTGCCTGTTTTAGTATTTAAACTGATTTGGTTGTTTTTTATTTGACTTCCCTGTTCATTCAGTGCTTCAAACGTGAGAAAGAGAGGCAGTCCTTTGGTCAGGCCGGTTTTTAAATCCGAATTCCCCTGCTTAAACCATGCTGCTGTTTGTGTCATTTTGTAATGAATGAATAAATAGATATCTTCGGATTGTTCGGGGAATAAAAAAGAAATCCATTCTTCGGTGCCGGTTAGATCGGGTGCTTCGGGGAGCATCCCTTTTTGCTGCTGAGTTTGCAGCCATTCTTCAGCTGCTGACGGACTATAGGTTAAAACGGTCTTTAAAAATTCGAATGTTTGCTCTACACCGGAAAAGGTATCATATAGCGTAGTCATACCTTCCTTTCCGCGTTTGTTGTAAAATCGCATGAAATTAGCCGACACTTCCGGGTTCTCCGCTGCTAACGGGAAAGAGACGTAATAATAAAATTCCCCGTCGCTGAATTCACCGTCTGCATAGGTGCCTCTGTTTAAATAATGCTGTATCTGATATCCCATATCCCAATCTGTCCAGATATTAGCATCCTTTGGCGTATATTTATCTAAAGCATTTAACAGGTGTGTATTTTCAAATGCGGACGGTTTTTCGTGTCCGTCGGTGATGGTTTTATAGTTAGCGGCAATACCGATTATTGCTATTACCAAAGTGATAATAACAGCTAAACTTGGTTTTATTCTTTTTTTGAGGTTGAAGAGTATTTGTATGCAATACCCCATGCCCATTGCCAGTATGGGTGCTGAAAATAATATAAATCGGTTGCCTGCAAAAAAAGGAGCTATTATCCCCAGTAAAACGGGAATAGTAAGGAAAAGTGCTTTTAGTCTCATTTTCCAACATAAAGCCACTATTCCAACTAACATACTTATAGAAATAAATTTATTGTTTGATGTTTTTTTTATGAAAGTATCAAGACCTGCGGCATCCAGTTCAGCAACAGATAAGTTATTCGGGAATGCGTTATTTGTTTTACCGAGGATTAAACGAACATAAGCCATTACTTCATCTCCAATGAGGAGGGCACATAGTAAAATAATCAGGCTTAAAATGCCATATTTAAGCCTTTTTTTGGTCGTATAAAAAAAGATAATGGCTGCCGAAAGCGGGACTACTCCGGAAAGCACCACCACACTTGGAGCCGTATTCCACCAGATAATGAATAAGAAAGAATTTAAAAATCCCAGTCCCAGGTATACATAACGATGCTTGTTTTTTATCTCGGCAAAGCGAAAAAATAAATAGCTGTTGAGCAATACAAAGACTACGTTTAAACAATCAGTATCGAATACACCGATACGTGTTCTGGTAACATACGTTAAAGAAATTACGGAAAACAACGCTGTGGTTAAAGCAGCAATTTTGTTAAAATGTAGTTTGAGGCAGAACACAAACATTAACGGTGCTAATAAGGAAGCCGAAAAAATGGGCAAAAAGAGGGCAACAGTAGCAATAGGGACCTTGGTAATGCTGCTTATCAGGGAGGTCAAAACCGATATTAGCGGCGGAATGGCCGGGGCCTGCATTCCATTAGGCACCCGTCTGTTTTCCTGAAGTTTATCATAAGTTCCTTCCTGAATTTCTTTAGCGATTTGCAAATAATAATAACTGTCAAAATTTGCCATTTGCCATTCTCCCCGGTATTGAAAAAACGGACTTTTCTTTTCCCATGAATAAAAATCTTCAAAACGTAAAAAAACAGCAAACAAAACGATGGCTGTCAGTAAAAGCCCGGGGATCCACACATCAATATACTGTTGATTATGATTTTTCAAAATACCTTCCGAAGATGATTCGGTAATTTTTTTTGCCATAGTTTTCGGGTATTCTATTTTATATCGCCGACTTCCGGTTATGATGAGTAGAGATTGGAAAGTCCCAGCCTCTCCGACTGCTCAAAGCTGCGTCTTCGCTCAAATATATCATTTGCGGCAGACTTCCTCATCTCCACGAAAATTATACTGAACGATAAACTCTCATTCACAGCTACAAAATCACTCAAACCGGGTACAGGTATTTATTTTGCTTTCGCAGCGTTTTCCGGCATCAAATTCTGAAATATTAATAAAATCAGTTCGATTCTTATAAATCAAAGCTCCATATTGTTTTAATCGGATGTCAAATTTTTTATAATTTTTATTTATTTTGAAATAAATACTATTTTTTAATCTATTATGAATCATATTTGCTGATAAAATAAATATATTAAATGAAAATACAAACATCAAAAGTTAAGTTAGACAGCATTGACAGGAAGATTCTTGAGATTTTGCAATCAAACGCTAAAATTACAAATGCTAAGTTATCAAAAGACATCGGACTGTCTCCGGCTCCTACACTCGAGCGTGTAAAAAAAATGGAAACCTCCGGAGTTATTAAGAGCTATCATGCAAATCTGGACACCGGTAAGATTGGACTTGACATACATACCTTTGTTCAGGTTAATTTGAAAGACCATAACAAAAAGAATGTTGATTTATTTCTGAGTAAAATAAACAAAATACCCGAGATAATTGAGTGTCATCATATTACAGGTTCCAGTGATTTTATGCTTAAAATAGTTTCGGTCAATATCCAATCGTATCAGAAAATCATACTGGAAAAAGTATCCGAGATTGACGTGGTAGATGGCTTGCAGTCAATGGTTGTCCTATCAACACTCAAAGATAGTAAAGCAATTCCTGTCGCTGAAAATGAAAGCTAATCAAATTCTTTCCTCTTCTAAAGTAGATCAGATCGTTCAGCGAATGGCCTATCAGATCTATGAAAACAACATGGAGGAGGAGATTGCATTGATTGGTGTTGATAACGGAGGGAGGAAACTAGCTGAGCGCATTGATGTGACGCTTACTGAAATTTCCGGAGAAAAATCAATCTGTTACACCATTTTACTTGATAAAGAGAATCCTTTAAGCAAAGAAATTTCATTGGATGCAGCCATCTCCGAGTTGGAAGGGAAAACTATCATTCTTTGTGATGATGTGCTGAATACCGGGAAGACGCTGGCTCATAGTTTGTCCAGGCTTTTATTGCTGAAAGTTAAAAAAGTAGAAACGGCTGTTTTGGTACTTAGAGCACATGGTAAGTTTCCCATTTATGCGAACTATAAAGGATACGAACTCTCTACTACTATCAATGAACATGTTCAGGTGATACCGGGGGAAGGTGTGTTTTTAAGCTAATAATCTTTGTATAGATTGGGCTTTCGGGTGAGCATTTCCAAGCTCATGGCTACCAGTGCTCCCATATTATGACATTCCAGAAAGTCCGGTTCTTCGTAGAAATCGGCAAGCTCCTTCCCTAACCTTTGAATATTTCCGGTATTGGACAGCTTATCTTTTTTCATTACGCCCAAAAGATCCTCTACCCTGGCTCGCTCCACCTTCAATCTGTTGGCAATATTGGAGCGTTCTTCACGCTGATACTGTCGCACAGTCTCGGGAGTCATGTGCTTAAGACCCATTTTAATAATGGGGTTGTTTTGCGCATAATACTGAGGAAGATAAATCGCTCTTCTTCCTTCGTGCGATTGTTGATCAAAATCAATCGCTCTCAGTCGGTACTCTACATCTTCAAAATCAGGCGTAATATCAACTACAAAATTGCTGGAGTGCATATCTCCAAGAAGTCTGACAAAACATCTTTCATTAAACTTTACAAACTCTTTGGCAAGTCGTATCTGATTTAAGTGTGGATCGTTAAGGTATCGCTTGATAAAATGATCGGCAGGCACACCTACGATGTGTTCCTCAATCAATGTTTCTTTATTGACCAGATAGCTAAGCTTGTTTGGAGATAACAAATGCTCCAGTTCCAAACCATAGATTCTGGAGGCATCAGCCTTTTTTATGTAAAAATAATCAAAGTTGTCATTGATCTGATTTACCACTCTTATCCTAAAGGGTTTGGTGTTTCCATAGACACATAGATTGACCTGGTCAATCACCAAGTGATCCATTACGGAAAGGTCCCCGTCAGCTCTGAGGATGGCATAGATTTTTTTGAGTGAGGCATAAATGTCGCTCATGTCTCCCTGAGGGTAGAAAACGGTTTCCCAAAGCGTATCCTGCCCGAATTTATCATACTGGGGAATTGAGTTATCATAACGGATAAGGTCAGAATAATAAATAGGCAAGTGGATTTCCCTGTCGTACTTATTGATGTAACTCCGCAGGTGATTACTGATGGAAAAGCTTTCTTTTTTCTTGCTTATAATCGCCATAAATGCTTATTTGGTTCAACCTGATACAAGCAGATTTATTCATTTGACAACTACTCTCCGGTAAGCAATAGTAAGAACATTTGTTCTGTTTTTGCAGCCCACTCCCGAAAAGAAGCTTTCACCGCTTTGTGGTCAGGAAGATAATTCAATAAGAGATCTAAGTCAAAGGTCCGGCTTGAAATACCGGCACCGGCTTTTTGTGCATCAAGTGCATTGCAGGACTGTTCATAGTGTCCTCTTACGGGGATCATCAGAACGGGCTTTCCTAAATACATGGCTTCACAAACAGATTCAAAGCCGGCAGTGGTTAAGTAGCCGCGGCATGAGGCCATGAAATCAATAAATTTTACCTCATCAAGCGTATGAAATGTCAGGTTTTTATGAACCTTCAATTCTTCGGGGGCCTCTTTTTTATCCCAAAAGCAATGCATGGGAATCTCCGGATATTTTGAATGAAACGTTTCTACCTGTTCTGCATATCCATGATTAACGATATAGACCAAAAAATGATTACTCTGGCTGCCTTCTTTCTGCCTGACAGCTTCTCTAAGAAGCGGAGGAACGATAAACAGCTTTTTATCGGGTTCATTTTGCATCGGTTGAAAGGAAAGGCACAATAGTTTTTGAGCTTTGCAGCCTGCCAGTTTATTACCCGCCAATAATGAAAACCGATCATAGATGCGGCCTTTGGGGAACTCAAAAGCGGAGTGATTCAGTAAAAACTGGTGTGCTAAAGCGATGTGCTTAACATCTCTTTTTCCAAGTAAAAAATAAAGCCCCCCTAAGAAATCATAAAAGTTGATAACTGCATCCGGGCTTTCTTTTTTAATCAGCTTATCCATTTCCTTAACGCCCCTTAAAAAAGTCTTTACTTTGGAAAAATTGACAAGTAATGTTTTGAAAATATTTACGGATTTACTCTGCCTGTCTTTAACAAAATTCGGACTTTCGATTTGAGTAACAGGTGCCTTGATATTGTCTTCAAAAAATTGCGGCAATGGTCTCTTTTTACTTTTACCTACGATTACATGTGCTATTTGATGTCCGTTTTTATGGAGTATCTGAAAAAGCGCAATGGCTTGCGTCAAGTGGCCTCTTCCTTCTCCCTGAACGATAAAAATGAATTTCATTCCTGATGGTAAGTTAAGGGTTTTTAGGGATAAGTGATTTGATCTATCCCTTACGCCGGATATGGATTTTATCTGTGCTTTTCATATTGAATCGTAGTTTGAAATTACGATTAGCGGGGGCCGGATAAGTAAGCTGAAGAACTTTCATTGTTTTGAAATTCTTAACTTTGAAGAAGTGAAGAAAATTCGGATTTATATTGATACTTCTGTTTTTGGAGGGTTCTTTGACGAAGAGTTTGAAGAGTTTACCAAACCGCTTTTTGAGCGGATAAATAAAGGTGAATTTTCATTATTATATTCAACTCTCACACAAGATGAACTGGAAAATGCTCCTGATAAAGTAAAAGACTTAGTAAGAAATCTTAGAACAGAGTTAACCGAATTCGTAGAGGAAACTGAAGAATCGATTGAATTGGCTTTAGCATATATTTCCGAAAAAGGAGTTGGCAAAACAAGCTATGCTGATTGCCTCCATATTGCCCTGGCAACTATTAACAGAGCTGACCTGTTAATTTAGCCGGAACTTCAAACATATCGTAAATATTGAGCGAATTCGCGGATATAACTCCATTAACATAAAGAATGGGTATAAAGAACTTGAAATTCGTTCACCAAGGGATTTAAGGCATTATGAAGATTAAGACAGAAAAGGAATTTGACGCAGTGGGTTTCATGAGAGCACAACGAGACTCACTCAGTAAAAAACTCAGTAAAATGACGAAAGAGGAAATTTTAGCATACTTTCGTAAGAAACGCTTGGCAAAGGGAGTAAAACCATGTGCATAACAGATGCCATCATCCATAAGCTAACTGCGCTAATAAGCAATTTTCAGTGCAAAACACCGGACTTCGCATCCATTTAAAAAGGTATGCTCACCGATCCTGTCCGGTGTTAAGTGGCAAAATTGAGCTGTGCTAAAATTCCTCTTGATGAACTAATTAATAGCTGCTATTTATGCCATTAGGCACTAGGAGGCAAACTTAAGGAGAAACTCGGTGCCCTCCCCGATTTGAGATTTGGCCGATATGTTTCCTCCGTGGTTTCTCATGATTTGTTTGGAGAGGCTCAGCCCGATACCGGACCCATTCTTCTTCGTGGTGAAAAATGGAATAAATATCTTTTTCAATGCTTCTTCTTCAATACCTGTTCCATTATCGGCGACGCGGATGAATGCTCCTCCGGAGGGGTAAGACATGGCAGTAATCGTCAGGGACTTATGCTCCTTTTCACCCTGCACCAATGCCTGTATTGCATTTTTTACAACGTTGATAATGACTTGCTCTATTTGTTCCTTGTCAATATTTATTGTGAGGTTCGGTTTTACTGAAACATCAACGATGATGCTGTTTACTTCAATATCCTGCCTTAGAAGTAAAAGGACATGAGAGATAACTTCATCTACTTGAATACACTTGAAGTTGGGGAGCTTGATCCGAGTCATATTTCTAAAATCAGAAACAAACTTTATCAGGCTTTTGCTTCTATTATGAATCGTTTTCATTGAGAGGTAGAAGTCTTCTATCGTATCATTTTGAATCTGATTAATTTCGGAACCGTTTTGCAAAAAGTTATTTAGCTCTTTCTCCATCGTTTGGGCAAGTGAGGAAATAGGCGTTACCGAGTTCATGATTTCATGCGTAAGGACACGAATCAGATTTTGCCATGCTTCCATTTCCTTTTCTTCAAGTTCCGACTGGATGTTTTGCAAGGAGACTAACTTGAAGGTCTTCTCTCTTAGAGATAGTTCAATGGCATAAACTGCAAGCTGTACTTCTTCATCATTTTTAGTGATCTTGACAAGATCACGACCACCTGTTTTCAGATCCCCGAACAATGCTGTAACATTGGGATGATCTCTTGAGATTTGCTTAATGTTTTTGACAAGGTTCATACCCAGTAATTTCCTGGCGGCATTATTCATGATCTGCACTTCTCCCCGCGCATCAAAGGTTATAATTCCAATTCCAATGTGTTGAACGATGGTCTTCAGGTATTGATGCTGCGCCTCATCATCGGCTCGAATTTCTCCGAATTTCTTTAATATGCCGCTGAGGTCATGGTAAAGCAGGTTTCTGCCGGACTTCCTTTTCTTCTCCGGGCGGGTATTGATGAAATCGTCATAATGAATGCTTTCAAGAAAATGAATAATCTCACGATTTGATTTTTCCAAAAATGAATATAAATAATAAGTCTGTGCTATCAGTATAAAGAAAACCAGAAGTTTGGTAAAGAAATAAGCATCAGCGTAGTACAATGAGGTAAATAGAAGTATGGTTACAATCAATAATATCAGTCTTACAAGAAGCTGAAATCTGAAGGGTTTAAAGATCATATTTCTCCAATCTACGATACAAGGAAGCACGGGTGAGGCCTAGTTCTTCTGCTGCTTTTGAAAGGTTACCCTCGTATTTACTCACTACCTTTCGAATGATGGCCTTTTCCATGTCTTCCAAATTATATGAATCCGGTTCGGGGCTGACATCGGCCTCCGGTTTTTGAGCGAGAAAGAAAACGTCCTCCGGCATCAATTGATTGTTATCACTCATGATGACCGCTCTTTCAATTGCATGTTGGAGTTCTCTGATGTTTCCCGGCCAGGGATACTTCCGTAGCTTGGAAACGGTAGAGGCTGCTACGCCGTCAATACTTTTCCTGTATTTGTTTGCATACATTTTCACGAAATGGTTCGCAAGCATCTCCATATCTTCCATTCTTTCCCTTAGAGGAGGAAGTTGTATTTCTATCGTATTGATCCGGTACAATAAGTCCTGTCTGAAGGCATTTTCTTTAACCATTTCATAAACAGGCATATTGGCAGCACTAATCAATCTAATGTCGACCGGAATTTCCTGATGAGTACCAATTCGTGTGATTTTTCTACTCTGAATAGCTGTTAGGAGCTTAGACTGGAGCGGCGGGCTTAGGTTGCCGATTTCATCAAGGAAAAGCGTCCCTCCCGAAGCCACCTCAAACCTTCCCGCTCTGTCTTCTTTTGCATCGGTGAATGCCCCTTTTTTATGTCCGAAAAGCTCACTTTCAAACAAAGATTCGGTGAGTGCTCCCATATCAACGCCTATGAATGGCATGTCTCTTCGAAGCGATTTTTGGTGTATCGTGCGTGCAACCATCTCCTTGCCGGTACCGTTTTCACCCAGTATCAAAACATTGGCATCGGTTGCAGCTACCTTATCAATGAGTTTAAATACTTTCCCGATGGCATCACTTTCTCCAATAATATCTTTAAATGCTTTGCTGATATCAGCCTGTAAGGTCTTGCTCGTTTGTTTTAACTGGCTTACTTCTTTATAACTCTTCTTGAGTCGGGCTGCGCTTGACAGCGTTGCAAGCAATTTTTCATTTTGCCATGGCTTCAAAACAAAATCCGTAGCACCTGCTTTCAATGCACTTACAGCCATTTCAACGTCGCCAAATGCAGTGATTAGGATGACAACCGCCTGAGAATCTCTTTCTAATATTTGTTCCAGCCAGTAAAACCCTTCCTTACCACTGGTGGTGTCCTGACTGAAATTCATATCAAGTAAGATGACATCAAAAGCATGATTATTCAACAGGAAGGGAATCCTTCTTGGGTCTTTCTCAATCACTACCTCTTTGATGTGTCTTTTAAGGAGCATTTTCGCAGCTAAAAGGACATCTTCATCGTCATCAACAATTAAGATTTTATCTACTTTTTCTTCCATCCCGAATGCTTTACACTAAATTAAATTACTACAATGATGCCAATTATTAAAAACCGGTATTCCAGCATTTTAAAGCTGTTACGTTGATTTTTACTGTTCAATATTGAACAATAAATCTAAGGATTCATTAAAAAACGAACACTTATTGAATCCCCAAAAATGGAATACCTATCGTATAGTTGTATTCAACTTTACTCTTCTCCCATTTAATTAAGGCATCATAATATTCATTCTGAGCCTCTATGTATTTGTCTTGCTGAATGTTAAGCTTAAAAATATCCGTTTCACCATTTTGCAGGTTTATAATTTCGGCTTCTAAGAGGAAGCGGTAGTTATCCGAAACTCCTGCGTACTGACCCAGAAGGTCTTCAAATGCAATGCTTTGAGTATAAATGGCAATAATATTATTTTTTATGGTAAGCCGGTTATCAGCCATTTCAAATTCGTTACTTTGAACTTTAAGTTGTGTCTGTTGTAGTTTACCACGTTCTTTTCTTAATAAAATCGGGAATGAAAAGTCCAGGCCCAACTTATAATTCTCACCGAAATCTAATGTTTCGGATTTAAAATCCTGATTAACGGGGGCATTTATAAATGAATAAGAAAGATCAACTTGAGGCTTTAGACTTTCTCTTGCCCACCTTAGCCCCGCATTCAGTTGATTTCTTTTTCCCTCAAGTTTGTTTATCTCCGGATGGTTTTCAAGAGCAAACTGAATGTCGTTTTTCAATGATTCTTCAGAAGGTGTTTGAAACAGACTTTCAGCACCCGGAACGACATTGGGTTGTATTTCCAGCGGCACCAGATTTGCCGACCAAAGATGTTTCCCTAAATTCAACTTTGCTACTTCAAAATCTGCCTGAGCTTTTCTGAAGTCTACCGTTCTTTTTTGAAGGTTGATTTTAGCCTGTAGCGTATCCACGACTGCTGCTTCTCCAAATTCATAATCTATGATCGTCCGATTGAATAGATCTTGTGAGAGCTGAATGGCTTGCGATAATAGCATGCGTTGCTGATAAGATACATACCATTCCCAATAGTCTTTAATAACGGTAAGTAGGATTTTGTTAGTGGCTTTCACTCTCTCCGCCTCTGCAATTTGGGTAAAACTTTCAGCCTGCCTGATTGCATTCCTTCTCTCATCGAAGAAAAGCCCTTTGCCCAGAGGGATGGCCACACCTAATTGAAGTTGTTCAAAATTATCCTCCTCCGGAATCTTGTTTTGAGGATTGATAAATGTGCCCTCATTTCTAATAAATTCTATCTTCGGATCAAGACCTATCCGGGTAGGAATTTTGAAGGTAGTGGTAAGCAGGTCATAATACTCCGTCTCTTTGAAGTTTTTCAAATCGTAATCAACTTCCAGTTTAGGGTCTAACCGGCCTCTTGCCATTCTTAAATTAGCTTCTGCATCCCGTGAGAAGAGTTCTGCCTGCTTTACAACAGGGTGGAAAGAAAGCGTCATGTTCATCACATGCGCTAAAGAAAGAACGATGGTATCTTGTACTTTCAACGTATCTTGTCCATCTACTTTAAAAAACAATATTGAAGAGAGGAGTGCGAGTCCTATTTTTCTCATTTTTTCTTTCCGGTTAATGAAGGGATCTCATCCTCATAAAGCGTTGCAGGAAAACCATTCATGTTTCGCCAGATCTCATACCAGATAGGTACATCATGAAGCATAACCCAGCCCTTTGCGCCTGATCCGAGCCGAAGTTGGTCGGGCCAGGGCTCATCTTCTTTATCCGGCTTTACAATTATCCGAAAAAGCCCATTTTGATTTTGTACACGGTCTATGATGGCTACTTCTCCTCCAAAAGTTCCGATAGACGCATTAGCCCAGCCGGAAAAGGCCAAAGCAGGCCACCCGTCAAATTCAACACGTACCTTTCTGCCCACGCTGAGTAATGGAATATCCATCGCTTTGATGTACATCTCGAAAGCAATATCTTCAGACTGCGGTAAAATAGTAGCTACGGCATCACCTTCTTTAATCGTTTCACCTAAGCCCACTTTTACGGCTTGAACAAGGTATCCTGACTGAGGTGCTATGATTTGATACTGAGACTGCCTGACTTTAACATTGGTGAGCTCGTTTTCCATTTTTGAAATCTCCGCTCTGGTTTCATTCAGGCTCGCTATGGTTTCATTCAGATCAGACTGGGCCTTGCTGATTTTATCCGTGTATTCTGCATCTATAGATGCTAACTCAAGATTTGCGTTTGCCAAATCCGCTTTTCGTTGTAACCATTCATTTTCCGCTTTTAAGAGTTTTGCGTTGCTTGCCTGATACTTGGTTTCAATTTCCTGATATTTAGTAAGTGTGATGTTACCGGCATCAAACCGATTTTTATTTCTTCCAAACATACTCTCCGCATTGGTGAAGTTGACCTTTTCTGCCAGATAAGCTAAGCTGTCAGCCTCCTGCTTAAGTTCAGCTTGTCTAAGTTTATTCCGGGCTTGTGAGTTTTTTGCAATAAGGGCATTCTGCAACGCTTGAATTTGCATTCGCAAAGCTGCTGTCTTGTTTTCTTTTGCTAAGCCGGCATTTCTTTTTGCAGTGAGCTGCTCTTCCATTCTGGGAACGATGTCCGGATCGAAAAACTTATCCTTGATCTCTGAAATGGTCAATATAGTATCCCCCGCATTTACGTAATCACCTTCAATGATATACCATTTGACAATTCTGCCCGCAATCGCAGACTCAACCATCTGCGGTCGATTTTCAGGGCTGAGGGCGGTAAGTTTTCCATTACCCCTTATGTTTTGCTGCCACGGCAGGAAAAGGAAGAGGATGAATATAGCAACGATTATGATAAGCACTTTAGCAACCGCTCTCCCGATTTCAGGAGTTTTTAGGGTTCGAAGCGAATAGAGTTGTGACTCTGCCAGTTTATCAATGTTATTCATCAGTAAATATCTTTTAGAATATCTTCTTTTTTAATCAGCTCATCAAATGCTCCGATAGCCTTCACCACTCCATCATCCAGAAATAATACTTTATCACAGGCGGCCATCACCAAAGGATCATTTGAAACAACGATCAGAGTCCATTTCTTGGTTGCATTAGTGAGCATTTCAATGAGTTTCAATCTTTCGCCCTTAGTGAAATTGTTGAAAAAATCGTTGAGGATGAGCATTGCCGGACGCTTGGCCAGACACCTTGCCAATACCAGCTTATTAACAAAAGAAGAGGAGAAACCTTTACCCCCGCTCAGCATTTCAGTATTTAAACCATCCGCAAGTTGATTGATTTCATCCATCAACCCTACTTCATTCATTGCGTTCAGAGCATCATTGATATCGGAAGTGGGTTTGCCAACCAGGATATTATCAAGTAGCGAACCCTCGAAGATAGCCTCCTGGGACACATTTTTCCCGATTTTGTCCCTTATGTAGGTAGCATCCAAATCTCTCAGTGAGTAACCATTATAGGTCATAACTCCTTTAAAATTCAGATGAATACCGGCTATGATATTGGTAAGTGTTGTTTTACCCGCACCGCCTCCGCCGCTTATGCAAAGAGAGCCTCCTTTCGGAATATCAACAGAAATGTTCTTTAGAGAAGGAGAAGTTGCCCCGGGATAGGTATATGATACGTCATCCAATACAACGTGATACCCGTCTTCAAGTTGAGAAACGGGAATATCTATACCGCCCGTGGACTCAAGCGGAATATCTGTGACATGAGAAATTTTATCCACTGCAGTAAGCATGTCATAGACCACATCCATGTACATGATGATCTTTTCCACAGAGGCAAGCACAAGGATGATGATTACCTCGGATGCGACAAACTGACCTAAAGTTATCTCCCGTTGAACCACCAGTATCGTTCCCAATATCAACAGCCCGCCCGTTATTACGGCTTTAAATAACAGGATAAATGAATATTGTGAAATAAGCACTCTGAAGTGCTTCCCTCGGTTTTCGAGGTAGTTATTTACTAAATAGTCCGTTTTTCGTAAAGGCAAAACGGTATTTCCCGCTAATTTGAATGAATACAGCGTTCTTGCCATTTCTTCAAGCCAATACACGACTTTGTATTTGTATTTGGATTCCTTTATTGAACTTTTCAACCCCTTAGGCCCGGTCAGGTAAAAAATCAGAAACAACAGCCCCAAAAGACCTAACCCGAATACAACAAAAAACGGGTGATAAAATGAAAGTAACAACAGTCCGAAAAATATCTGGATAATACCTGTGGACAGATCAATTAAAATTTTGGGAAGGCCCTTTTGAAGAGTCAGCACGTCAAAAAAGCGGTTCATTAACTCCGGCATGTGGAGGTTGAGCACTTCCTCCATTTTAATTCGGGGAACCCTGAATGCAAACTCAA
This sequence comes from Ekhidna sp., assembly GCA_014323825.1. Taxonomy (GTDB): domain Bacteria; phylum Bacteroidota; class Bacteroidia; order Cytophagales; family Cyclobacteriaceae; genus Ekhidna. The sequence goes on from JACONI010000058.1 coordinate 47,239, forward strand.
AAGCTGCTTTCGTGAAGACCCTCCTTTGTAAATACTCTACTATTGTGATTTGGAGTACCTGTAATATACCGGTTCCTAAAGTTCCTGCTATGATTAAGGTAATGAGCAAATAAACGGAACTGAAGACTACCCCGCCCGATATCAACTCTACAGCCGCTTGGATACCTAATGGCAGCGTTAAACTGACCAAACCGATGAGTGCGGCATAGACATAAACAAAAAAGATATCTTTTCTATCTGAAGAAAGAAGTTGAAACAATCTGCGGAGAGGTGATATCTTTTCCCCTTCATCTCTCCCATTGATAAAACTTTGATATGCAAAACATGAAAGCGTTAAGATTTCTCCTTTCGAATTAAGAGAAAAATTAATGTTCTCTATTCCTTCTATTTCAACTTTCCGCATTTCTCCTTGAGGAGTAATAAATTCAAGAACGGTCTTTCTTCTCTCCTGTCGGATAAACGCCGGATGAAATCCATCTTGTGCTATGAAGACAATCAGAGGTGTCCGGTTATCTGTCATGAGTTCCTTGAGCGAACTTCTGTCAAGGTATTTTTCTATCAGTACGATACCCGCTTCATTGCCGGCTTCAATAAAATCTCTCTGGAATTCAAAAATCTCTTCGTTAGCATAGCTTCTTGAGATGATATCTACCTTATTCAGGTTAGAAATATTCAAATCGATCTTCAGTTTGCTGGCACACTCTTGAAGACATCTGATAATCTGCTGATTGTTCATTTGGAGATGGTTTTAAAAATAAGCGTTGATTTCATAAATCAGAGCAGTACTTTGACCGACAATCCGCCAGCCTGAATCACTGGTTTGAGGGTCTCTTAAGTAAAGAGAAGGGTTCGGATTGGGCTGAAGTTGTGCTGTCATTTAAAATAATTCTACTTCCAAATATAAGGGGGTTACTATTATACGGAATGGCATTTGTATTGATTGTGATTTTTTTTGAATGGACTTCGGCTGAATTTTAATAGCATCCGTCCTTTTTTTATTTTGAACTTTTGACCCCGACCAGGGTAGAATGGCAAAAAAAGCATTGTTACTTAGCCCTGCTTAGTATCCTCCTGCAATGATCATTGTTTTTATTTAAAACGTACAGTGGTGAAAGCGATGAGGAAGATCAGCTCCCTGCCAGGAAACTTTTGGAAAGGTTGAAACTTTCCAAAAGTGAATGCTTCACCAAAGCAGAGAGGACTGCTGCGATGCTATCGTCGTTAGTTAAACCTTGAAGGTTTCTACGGATGTGATTTGTAGATTTACTTTCTTGTAAAGTGTTTAGGAGTCATTGCGATCCGTTCAGCGGTTATTGTTGAGCATTCAGCGGTTGTAATGCTGATCTTAAAAAACAATCCATTAAATATAATCAGGTAACAGTACCCTTTTTCCTATCATGATTATCCAAATATCTCTCTAAGCTTTGCTTCCAGTCCCGGGCCTCTCAGGTTCTTTGCGATGATCCTTCCCTCCGGGTCGATCAGATAGGTGGCAGGGATGGAATGAATCTGATAGGTTTTGGCGGCGCGGCTGTTCCAGAACTTCAAGTCAGAAATATGCAGCCATGGCAGTCCGTCCTGCTCAATAGCTGTCAGCCATGCGTTTCGGGTTCTATCCAACGAAACGCCAAGTATTTCAAAGTTCTCGTCAGCATATTTATTATACATTCTTACGACATTGGGGTTCTCCGCCCGACAGGGCCGGCACCATGCCGCCCAAAAATCAATAAGCACATATTTTCCTTTCAGTGAACTCAGACTTATCAGGTCTCCGTCGGGGTTTGGCAGTACGATATCCGGGGCGTTTGCACCGATTGCCAGCGTTCTCCCGGATTCAATCCGTGCCAACAGGTTTTTAACATGGAAGTTGTCGGGGATTTCCTTTTTTAATGCCCGTGCCACACTATCAATGAATGCGTAATTATTGTTTGCATCGATCATCTGCAACCCGTAGACGGCAGCAAGAGAGGGTGCTGCTTCCCATATCAGTTGTTTCAGTTCTTTCTCTGTTTCTACTCCGAGCCGGATCATCTTATTAACCGCAGCGTTATAACTGTGGACATCACCACTTCTTTTTGCTCGAAGCTGAGCCTGTTGATATTGAGCACGTTCCTCCCGGTAAGCCTGCATTACAATATCCATTTGGTTCTTGAATTCGGAATCATAAGATCCGGAGACTTCACTAAACCCTTGAGGGTCATTACCGTGTGCATTTATAATGACTTCACTTTCTTTACCTGTGAGGATGACCGGGACGTACTGCCGGTCATTAAAATTGAGTTGATAAAATGAGGGCTCCGTTATCGGAACATACATTGTATAGTTCCCATTTTCGTCCGGCGCGGTCGTATCCACTCTGAAAGTACCTGCTTCATCTATTCTCTCCAGATAGATTTTGCTATTATCCGAATAATTTTCTAATTGTCCTGACAATTTTACTCCATCCTCAACTTTACTTCCGCTGCAAGCGGTGAATAAAACGGCTGTAAAAACCCACAATAAACGTCTCATATTTTTATATTTTGTTTGATAACAAATATTGTCAGTAAATCATTTCTTTGCCAGCATTCAGTGCTTTTTTCAGCCCTGAAATGTCCTTTCCTCCCGCTGTGGCATAAAAAGGCTGTCCACCCCCTCCTCCTTTGATCTCTCGAGCCATAGGTCGGATGAGCTCATTTGCATTCATTCCTTCACTCACAAGATTATCCGAAAGCATGACCGTAAGCACAGGCTTATTGTCAATACTAGCTGCGATGAGCAATACCAGATTCTCTACTTCTCTTCTAAGGTCAAATGCCAATTGTTTTAAACTCTCCTGATTCGGGAAATACCCTTCGTAAATGATCAGGTTTTTTCCATTTTTATCTTCTATCTCCTTCTTTAATTCCTTCTTTATCCGGACGATCATCTTGTTGCTAAGTTCACTGATTTTCTTTTGGATGGATGTGTTTTCATCCATAAGTTTTTTTACTGTCTCTTTGACTTTAGGGGTTTTGAGCATCCCTTCTATATCAGCAATAACCGACAGTTTGTCTTCGTAGAAGTTGATCGCTTCCCGAGAGGTGACCGCCTCAATTCTCCTGACACCTGCTGCGCTTGATCCCTCACTTACAATCTTAAACAGACCTATATTTCCGGTTTTGGGGACGTGCGTTCCTCCGCAAAGTTCTACGGAATAGTTTGGATCAAATGTGATCACGCGTACAAAGTCCCCATACTTCTCACCAAACAGTGCCATAGCCCCCATTTCCTTCGCCCGATCAATTGGCACATTTTTCTGTTCATTCAGTGTAATATTAGCGCATATCTTCTCATTTACCATTCGCTCAACTTCTTTGATTTCATCAGAGGTCATTTTCGCAAAATGAGAGAAATCGAACCGTAAGATTTTGTCATTTACTAATGACCCCTTTTGGCGGACATGGTCGCCCAGGACGCTCCTCAAAGCTGCATGTAAGAGGTGCGTAGCTGAGTGATTATTCTCTGTTGATCTTCTTTTATACTCGTCAATAACTCCCTTTACACTTGTTTCGAGAACGGAAGGTAGTTTTTCGGTAAGGTGGACGATTAAATCATTTTCCTTTTTTGTATCCAGCACCTCAATTTCTTCATCTCCGAATTGCAAATACCCCGTATCTCCCACCTGCCCTCCGCTTTCTGCATAAAATGGAGTGGTTTCCAGTACCAGTTGATATCGAACTTTATCTTTTTGTTTAACTTCTCGATATCGCAACAGTATCGTATCCGTTTCAAATTCCGTGTAACCTGAGAACCGGATTTCGTGCCCTTCATTAACAACGGTCCAGTCGCCTGTGGTTTGTTTACCTGCAATTTTAGATCGGTTTTTTTGTGCCTCCATTTCCTTTTCAAAACCGATCCGGTCTACTTCCATTCCATTTTCTTTTGCAATCAGCGCAGTAAGGTCTAATGGAAACCCATAGGTATCATAAAGTTCAAAAGCCATACGTCCATCTATTTTATGCGAACCTGATTTGGTGATGCTCTCCAGCTTTTTCAGGCCATTTTCAAGTGTTCGTAAAAAAGAGACCTCTTCCTCTCCGATTACTTTTTGAATAAACTGCTGCTGTTGTGTGAGTTCAGGGAAGACATCATCAAACTGCAATGCCAAAACCGTGATCATCTCATTCAGGAAAGGTTTTTTTAATTCAAGAAAAGTGTAGCCATACCGGACGGCTCTTCTCAGAATTCTTCGAATGACATAGCCCGCTTTGTTATTGCTCGGCAGCTGCCCGTCTGCAATTGCAAATGCGATTGCCCGAATATGATCGGCAATCACCCGAATCGCTACATCCGCCTTCTCATCATCACCGTATGATTTTCCGGCTCTTTTAGCAATCCATTGAATTAATGGTTGAAATAGGTCCGTATCATAGTTAGATTCTTTTCCCTGAACAACCATCGTCAAACGTTCAAGGCCCATTCCCGTATCAATATGTTTTTCAGGAAGGTCTTCAAGTAATCCATTCGCTAAACGGTTGTATTGGATAAAAACCAGGTTCCATATTTCCACAACCTGTGGGTGGTCTTTATTGACCAAATCGCTGCCGGGGATTTGATCTATTTCCGATTGAGGTCTTAAATCAATGTGTAATTCCGAACATGGTCCACACGGTCCGGTATCTCCCATTTCCCAGAAGTTATCCTTTTTGGTACCACTTAAAATATGCGCCCCCGGAAGGAACCTGTTCCAATAGTTTGCGGCTTCATTATCTCCGGTCAGGTTTTCATTCTTATCTCCCCCGAAGAAGGTAGCATAGAGCCGCTCTTTGGGCAGTTTCAAATTATCAACTAATAATTCCCATGCCCATTCAATTGCTTCTTTTTTAAAATAATCTCCAAATGACCAGTTGCCAAGCATCTCAAACATTGTATGGTGATAAGTGTCCATACCTACCTCTTCCAAATCGTTATGTTTTCCCGAGACTCGGAGACACTTTTGTGTATCTGCCACACGCCTGACATCAGCAGGTTTATTTCCAAGGAAAAAATCTTTGAACTGATTCATTCCTGCATTCGTAAACATTAACGTTGGATCATTTTTAATTATAATCGGTGCAGATGAGACAATCTTGTGAGACCTTGATTCAAAGAATTTAAGAAAGGTTTTTCGTATAATTTTAGCGTCCATTAGGGTGTAGAAAAAATTAGAATGTTAATATTAAAATCTTGCGATGATGAAAAATTGTAAATAATCCATAACTTGCGGTAAAAATTTAGACTACCATATAAATAAAGTTTAACGCAAAGCTAAGTTAACCCTATTAACCTATGTCTAAAATTAAGTATTACTACGACACGAAATCGTGTAGATATGAACGAATAAAAGTATCCGGATGGGATGTTTTTATTAACCTGATGGGACTTTTAGTTGTATCATCCATTATAGGTTTAAGCATTTTCTTCGTAACCGATCATTATTTTGAGTCCCCTACCAAGGCCGCTCTCAGAAAGGAAAATGAAGAACTTAAGCTCTATTACAACATTCTTGAAAAAGATATGAAAGAAGTCAGTCAAATGCTGATAGTACTGGAAGAGCGAGATGATGATATTTATCGAGTGATTTACGGAGTAGAGCCGATTCCTGATGAAATCAGGACTGCCGGGGTCGGGGGAGCTAACAAATACAGAGCTTTATTAGAAAAAGGATTGAAGCGAGAAGAGTTGATCGTTGGTAATCTTAAAAAAATAGATCATCTTAAAAAACAGATATATATACAGACCAAGTCTTATGATGAAATCATGGATATGGCTAAAAACAGAGAAGAGTTTCTCGCCAGTTTACCTGCCATTCAACCGGTATCAAATACAGAATTAAAAAGATTAGCATCCGGTTTTGGGATGAGAATGCACCCTATTTATAAGGTAAGGAAAATGCACGCCGGAACGGACTTCTCCCTGCTAACCGGTACACCGGTATATGCTACAGGAAATGGGGTTATTGAGTTTACAAAAACACAGTTTTCGGGTTATGGAAAACATATTAAGATTAAACATGGATTTGGTTATCAAACACTTTATGCTCATTTAAGTGAATTCCTTGTTCGTCCCGGCCAAAAAGTAAAAAGAGGGCAAGTAATCGGTTATTCGGGAAATACCGGCGGGTCTACAGCACCTCACTTGCACTACGAAGTAATTAAAGACGGTAAAAAGGTAAATCCGGTAAATTATTTCTATCGGGACGTAACAACTGAGGAATACTCGGAAATCCTCAGACTATCATCCATTGAGAATCAATCCCTGGGTAATTATTAAGAAAAAAGAACTATTATAAAATCGGTCAGTTTGGTTGACTGCTTATTTTTTTGCCTTTGATTTGTTCTTTAATGCCAAAAGTTTTAAGTGTACTTAGCCTAGTCTTATTCATTTATTCCTGTAAGATTGTACGTGTCCCAAAAACTATTTCCATTCCTGTTTCTAAAACAGATGCCCCACAAGTTTGGGAAAGAGACAGTGTTTATCTTATTACTCAACAGGGTGATACACTATCCGGCCTGAACCGGGAAGTCGAGATTCAAATTTCAAGGCTACTTCCGGATACAGTTACAATAATGGGTGTCGGTGACATCATGACAGGTACAAATTTCCCGAGTAAAAGCTATCTACCTTCTGATACAGGCAGGTATTTATGGAAAGAAGTTGCGCCCATTTTACAAAGTGCCGATATTACTTTCGGTAACTTAGAAGGGGTCATTCTAAATGAGGGAGGAGAACAGAAAGAATGCAATAATCCGAAACTTTGCTACCTCTTCCGATCTCCTGAATATCTCGCCGGGAACTTTATTGAATCCGGGTTTGACCTCATGAGTGTTGCAAACAACCATGCGAATGATTTTGGAAAAACCGGAAGATTAAACACGCAAAGAGTACTGGATTCATTAGGGATTGCTCATGCGGGATCAATAGAGCAACCTTACACTATTCAAAAATTCGGTCATTTAAAAGTAGGTTTTTGTGCATTTGCTCCAAACAGAGGGGCTTTCAGCATTCACCATACTGAAAATATTAAAAGTGTCATTCAACATCTTAATTCACGATCTGATATTGTTATAGCCAGCTTTCATGCAGGTGCGGAAGGAGCAAAACATCGGCATGTCACCCGAGAAAGGGAGTACTACTATGGTGAAGACAGAGGTAACGTTTATAATCTTGCTCACCTGATGATTGATAGTGGTGCAGACATCGTCTTTGGACACGGCCCGCATGTTGTAAGAGGGATTGAGGTTTTTCAAAATAAGGTGATTGCCTATAGTCTGGGCAATTTCCTGACCTACGGACGTTTCAATCTCAGAGGATATGCGGGGGAGGCTCCCATCCTGGAATTGAAAACAGATGCGAGCGGAAAATTTCTTTCAGGGCAAATTCACTCATTCAGACAGCATTATGATTCAGGCCCCGGAATTGATTCAAATTTCTCTTCGTTAAAAACGATTCAACAACTATCTTTGGAAGACTTCCCTGAAAATCCTATTACCATAGATGATAGCGGAAGCATTCAATATTTGAAACAATAAAAATAATACCTTTTATTCGGTGCCTTATAAAGAAAAAGAGATTGAGAAGAAATACTACACCATTGGTGAAGTAGCTGACGAACTGAAAGTAGCTACATCTCTCATTCGTTTCTGGGAAAGTGAGTTTGATAACATTAAACCGAAAAAAAACAGAAAAGGTAATCGTCAGTTTACTAAAGAAGACCTTCAAAATGTTAAACTCATCTACCATTTGGTAAAAGAAAAGGGTTATACTCTACAGGGTGCCCGCAATTACATTGCAAATGGAGGTACTGATGACTCTGATAAAATGGAAGTAATTGAAAAATTAAATGCTCTTCGAAATTTTTTAGTTGAAATCCGTCAACAACTTTAATCAACAATGTCAGAACTGGTTTCACAGATCGCACTGGATCTTATTCCGGGAATTGGAAATCACGGAGTAAAACAACTTATCAGCTATTGTGGGTCTGCTCATGAAGTGTTTAACGCACCCAAAAAAAAGTTGCTAAAAATCCCGGGCGTAGGTGAAAAACTTGCAAAAGTAATCGTCAACAGCAAATCATTTAGTGCCGCCGAAGAGATCATTTCTAAGACAGAAAAAATGGAAGCCGGGATTCTTCATTATACTGATAAGGAATACCCGGAAAGGCTTAAAAACACTCCGGACGCACCTAATCTGATTTATGTAAAAGGCCCCGGAATCCTTAACCCCTCCAGGTGTATCGCGATAGTGGGAGCCAGAAAAGCGACTGAGTACGGAAAAAGGATTACAGAAAAAATAATTTCAGACCTCAGAGAACTTGATGTAACAATCGTCAGTGGTCTTGCCTATGGCATTGATATTCAAGCTCATAAAGCCTGTATGAATAATAAGCTGCCTACACTGGCAATCCTTGCAGGCGGCCTGGACATGATCTATCCTTCAACCCACAAAAAATATGCAGAAGAGCTTCAGAACACCGGGGCAATTTTGACCGAAAGTATTCCGGGTACTAAACCTGACAGACACTTATTCCCTGCCAGAAATCGAATTATTGCAGGGATGACTGATGCAACCGTTGTGGTAGAGGCGGCTGAGAAAAGCGGAGCATTAATTACAGCGCATATTGCCGATTCTTACAATCGAACTGTTTTTGCAGTGCCCGGAAATGTGGGTAATAATTACTCGGAAGGAACCAACAGACTTATCGCCTCTCAGAAGGCATTGATTTACACAGGAGTTGAGGATCTTATTTATCACCTTAACTGGGATATTGATCAAGGAGAGAAACCTCTCCAAACAATTCCCGATTTACCGGAAGAGGAAAAACTGATTTTTGAATTATTATCAAAAGAAAATGAACCTATTGAAATTGACCTGATCGCTATCAAAACTCAAATTCCAATCAATAAAGTAGCCTCTCTTTTGTTGAATCTTGAGTTTCAGAACCTGATAAAAAGTTTACCCGGAAAGAAGTTCGGGCTGAAATAATCAACCAAAAACAGCGGGAACCATAGCCATAGCTCCCTGAAATTTTTGCTCAGAAATACCTGTTTCTATCCCATTTTGATTGAAATACCGAAGTATTTTCTCTGTAGCCACATTGCCGATAAGGTCATCTTTGGCCATCGGACACCCTCCAAATCCTTTGATCGATCCATCCACTCTTCTACAGCCGGCTTCATAAACTGCCTTCACCTTTTCATCAATGGTGCCCGGCGTGGAGTGCAGGTGTGCACCAAATTCAATATGAGGGAACTTGGGTATTACCGTGGTAAATAAAATTTCTATTACCGCAGGCTCTGAAACACCAATTGTATCTGCCAAAGAGATAACCTGTACTTCAAGCTTATCTAGTTTCTCAATAAATTCCATAACATACTCCATCTCGTAGGGGTCTCCATAAGGGTTGCCAAAGCCCATGGATAAATAGACCGCCAAAGTCTTCTCATTATCTTGACATAACTCCTGCATTTGAGCGAGATCATTAAATGCGTCTTCAACGGATCGATGGGTGTTGCGTCGCTGAAAAGTCTCTGATAGTGAAAGCGGATAGCCTAAGTATTGAATTTCATCAAATCGGCAAGCATCATTTGCTCCCCTTAGATTGGCAACGATTGCAAGCAGCTTAGATTTGGTGTTACTCAAGTTCAGACCGGCCAGCACTTCTTCGGTATCCTTCATCTGTGGAATTGCCTTAGGCGAGACAAAACTGCCAAAATCAATGGTATCAAAGCCCACCTCAAGTAACTTATTAATATACGCTATCTTTTTCCGGGTGGGAATAAAGCTTCGTAAACCTTGCATCGCATCTCTCGGACACTCAATGATTTTCATTTCATCAAAACTAAAAGAATTTAGTCGCTATTTTATGGATACTTTCTGATTTACCCATACTGTAAAAGTGTAAAACCGGAACACCTGCATCGATCAACTCTCTGCATTGTTGGATCCCCCACTCCACACCCACTGCTCTAACTTCGGCATTATCCTTACATTTCGCCACTTCTTGTTCGAGTTCCTCCGGCACATCTATTTTAAAAATTTTTGGAAGGATAGTAAGATGGCTTTTGGTCGCAATCGGCTTTATTCCGGGAATAACAGGAACATTGATCCCCATTTTTTTACAGTCCTCCACAAATCTGAAATAGCACTTATTATCAAAAAACATTTGAGTGACTATGTATTCCGCACCTAATTCAACCTTTTTCTTCAGCCGTTTCAGATCGAAATTCATATTTGGTGCTTCAAAATGTTTTTCGGGATATCCGGCTACTCCAATGCAGAAATCCGAAGGAATTGCATTTTCCAGTTCATCGTCCAGGTACACCCCTTTATTCATTTCATCGATCTGCTGCACGAGGTCGGCGGCATAAGCATTACCATCCGGTTCGGGAACAAAAGCAGGCTCGGATTTAATGTGATCCCCTCTCAGCGCAAGGACATTGTCTATCCCCAGGAAATTCAGATCAATTAACGCATTTTCTGTCTCTTCTTTGCTAAAGCCTCCACAGATAATATGTGGAACAGCGTCTGTTGCGTAATGATTTTGAATAGCAGCACAAATACCGACTGTTCCCGGTCTTTTCTTAATGCTCCACTTTTCCAAAAGCCCATTTTCATGCTCCTTATAAACGTACTCCTCCCTGTGATAAGTCACATCAATAAAAGGAGGCTTGAATTCCATTAAAGGATCAATCTGATCGAAAAGCCCCTTAATGCTATCGCCTTTTTTAGGAGGTATTATTTCAAAGGAAAATAAGGTGCTTTCCGACTGACTGATATGTTCTGTAATCTTCATATTTCATAATTCAAATTTGGTGCAAGCCACTTCTCGGCTTTTTTAACGCTTATACCCTTTCGATTTGCATAATTCTCAACCTGATCTCTATCTATTTTACCAAGACCAAAATATTTAGCCTCCGGATGTGCAAAATAGAGTCCTGATACTGAAGATGCCGGATACATGGCAAATGATTCAGTTAAAGTGATGCCTGTATTTTTCTCAACTTCAAGTAAATCAAACAAAGTCCTTTTTTCGGTATGGTCGGGACATGCGGGATAACCGGGAGCCGGTCTAATCCCTTGATATTTTTCTCTGATCAGGGATTCATTATCATAATTCTCCTGAGCGGCATATCCCCAAAGTTCCTTTCGGGTTCTTTCGTGCATCAGTTCAGCAAAAGCCTCTGCCAATCGATCCGCAAGGGCCTTGACCATAATCTCGTTATAGTCATCGTACTGAGATTTATACTCCTCAATGAGTTTTTCAATTCCTACCCCTGCCGTTACCGCAAAACCACCTAAATAGTCTTTCGATCCTTCACTCAGAAAATCTATTAATGAAAGGTTGGGAACTCCCTGCGCTTTCTTACCCTGCTGACGTAAAAAGTGAAATTTGCTGATTTCTTTGCCTTCTTTAAATACGACCAAATCATCTCCATTCCTCTCTACCTCAAAAAGGCCAATCACTGCTTTTGCTCTTAAAAGCTTATCTGAAATGACTTCATTAAGCATAACTCGGGCATCATCATATAGCTTCTTTGCCTCCTTCCCTATTGTTGGATTTTCCAGAATTGACGGATATTTTCCTTTCAGCATCCAAGTAGAAAAGAAAGGAGTCCAATCAATATATTTTTCTATTTTTGAGAGATCATAATCTTCAAATACAGTGATGCCCGGTTGATTAGGCTGATAGATATGAGGCTCAATCTTCAGTCCATTTTTAATCGCAGATAAATATGGAATATAAGCCTTGGCTTCCGTCCTGCTTGCATGGTTCTCTGCCAATTCCAGGTATTCGGATTTGATCCTCTCACGGTACTCGGGTGATTTATCAGAAAGCAGATTTGTTGAAACTCCTACACTTTTGGATGCATCTAATACGTGAACTACTGTATTTTCATATTTTGGAGCAATCTTAACAGCAGTATGAATCCTGGAAGTGGTAGCACCTCCTATTAATAGCGGTGTTTTCATTTTCCTTCGCTGCATTTCTTCTGCTACGCTTACCATCTCATCTAAAGATGGAGTGATCAAGCCGCTCAACCCAATAATATCCGCACCTATTTCCTCTGCACGATCTAATATCTTGTCTGCCGGCACCATTACACCCATATCCTCAATATCAAAATTATTACATGCCATGACTACCCCAACAATGTTCTTTCCAATGTCATGAACATCCCCTTTTACAGTTGCTAACAGAATTTTTCCTTTTGTACTTCCCGATGACTTTTCCCGCTCAAGAAATGGTGTCAGGTATGCTACTGACTTCTTCATCACTCTTGCACTTTTCACTACCTGTGGAAGAAACATCCTGCCACTTCCGAAAAGGTCGCCAACTACGTTCATCCCATCCATTAGCGGCCCTTCAATTACTTTAAGCGGACTTCCAATCTTTTGTTTTGCTTCTTCCGTATCCTCATCAATAAAGTCAATAATTCCTTTCACCAGTGCATGAGCCAGCCGCTTCTCCACACTGTCCTCCCTCCAACTGAGGTCTTCAACCTTTTGCTTTCCACTTCCCTTCACATTCTCGGCAAAACCAAGAAGTCGCTCCGTAGCATCGGGTCTCCGATTAAGCAATACATCCTCTACATGTTCCAGCAGGTCTTTCGGAATCTCATCATAAACCTCTATCATGCCGGCATTCACTATTCCCATATCCATTCCTGCCTTTATGCCATGATATAGGAAAGCAGTGTGCATGGCCTCTCTCACCACGTTGTTTCCTCTAAATGAAAAGGAAACATTACTTACACCTCCACTTACTTTGGCACCCGGTAAGTTCTCCTTAATCCAGGCGGCGGCTTCAAAGAAATCAACCGCATTTGAATTGTGCTCTTCAATACCTGTGGCGACAGGAAAAATATTTGGATCAAAAATGATGTCTTGGGGTGGGAAATCAACTTTATCTATCAGTACCCGATAACTTCTCTCACAAATTTCTACTCTGCGATCGTAGGAATCTGCCTGCCCCTGTTCGTCAAATGCCATCACAACCACAGCTGCTCCATACCTTTTAACTTTCCCGGCCTGCTCTATAAATTCGTCCTCTCCTCCTTTCAGACTGATTGAATTTACTACGGACTTTCCCTGAACGACCTGAAGTCCCGCCTCAATAATCTCCCATTTTGAGGAGTCGATCATCATTGGAATTCTTGCGATCTCAGGTTCTGAGGCCACAAGATTGAGAAATCGAACCATTGCAGCTTTACCGTCCAGCATCCCTTCGTCCATGTTCACATCCAGAATTTGAGCTCCTCCTCTCACCTGATCCAGTGCTACTTCAAGTGCCTCACCATATTCTTCTTCAGCTATCAATCTTGCAAACCGTCGAGAACCGGTAACATTAGTTCGCTCACCAACATTCACGAAGTTGGAATATTCGTTAATAATTAATGGCTCAAGACCGGAAAGGATAAGAGGTTTCATACCGGTACTTCCCCTTTCCTAGGCTCAAACTGAGCAGCTAAGTCAACTATTTCAGCAATATGATCAGGAGTGGTACCACAGCAGCCCCCAACAATATTTACCAGTCCGTCATCTAAAAATTCTTTGATTTGATCTCTCATTTGTTCGGGAGTTTCATCATACTGACCAAACTCGTTTGGAAGACCGGCATTCGGGTGTGCACTGACGAAAAAAGCTGATTTTTCACTTAGTATCTTTAAATACGGTCGAAGCTGCCTGGCTCCCAGCGCACAATTCAATCCCACACTTAAAAGGTCTGCATGAGAAATAGAAGCTAAGAAAGCCTCCGTCGTTTGCCCCGAGAGGGTCCTGCCTGATGCATCTGTTATTGTCCCCGATACCATGACAGGTATATCAATTTCTCTCTCCTCCTTAATCTCCTCTATCGCAAACAGTGCAGCTTTAGCATTTAGCGTATCGAAGACGGTTTCAACCAGGAGAATATCCACCCCCCCATCCAGTAGTGCTTCAGCTTGCTGCTTGTATGCAGCCCGCAAATCCTCAAAAGTTACTGCCCGAAAACCCGGATCATTTACATCAGGAGATAAGGACGCAGTTCGGTTAGTCGGCCCCATTGATCCGGCTACAAATCTAGGCTTATGAGGCTCCTTTTCCGCAAAGTCTATAGCCGCTTCTTTTGCAATCTTCGCTGACTGAAAATTCAGTTCATATACCCATCTTTCCAGCTCATAGTCAGCTTGTGCAATGGTCGTACCGGAAAAGGTATTTGTTTCAGCTATGTCTGCACCCGCTTTGAAATATTCAACATGTATTTCTTTTATGATATCAGGGCGGGTAACTGAAAGTAAATCATTGTTACCCTTCAAAAATTTTGGATGGCTTTTAAGCTCTTCATTTCTAAAGTCCTCCTCTTCCGGTTTGTGTTGTTGTATCATGGTGCCCATTGCACCGTCTAGCACCAGGATTCTTTCTCGCAGTATTTCTTTGATATTACTCATCTCCAGCTATTTTACTTACCAGAGAATTTTTTCCGGAGGGATTACTCATCTTTCCGGGAGTTAGCACCGAAAGCCTCCTCTTTTTAGGAGGAAAGGTTGCTAAGACGTCAATGGGCCCAATCCCTCGGTCTTTCTTGATAAGTGATTGCAAATATACGCCTAAATGTTTTTCAGAAAACTTTAGTTCCTTTGTATATTAATGAAGCTGGCCGCTATAGATATTGGTTCGAATGCCGTTCGCCTTCAAATCACTAAAGTGATTGAATATGAGAAGATCATAACATTTAAGAAGCTCGAATACGTTAGGTTTCCTTTACGTCTCGGTCATGACGTTTTCACAAGCGGAAGGATAAACGAATGCAATAAGAAGCGTTTCTTTAAGCTAATGTCCGCTTACAAAAATTTGATTGACCTCTATGAGGTTGATTCCTTTTACGGGTGTGCTACTTCCGCCATGCGTGATTCGGAAAATGGACATCAGATCATTGATCAGGTAAGAGAAAGTATGGACTTGCCCATAAAAATAATATCCGGAGAAGAAGAGGCTGAGATGATCAATAAGGCAATCCTCTCTTCGCTTGACAACCAAAACTACATACATATTGATGTGGGAGGCGGCAGCACGGAGCTAAACATTTATCAAGATCACCAAAAAACCCATTCCAAATCCTTTAAGATCGGAACGTTAAGGAAATTAGCACAGATGGGGAGTGAAGAAAAATGGGAAGAGATGAATATATGGGTTCGAAGTCATACCGTGCCAAAAGGAAAGAAAATAACTGCGGTCGGTACCGGTGGAAATATCAATAAACTGTTTGAATTGTCTAATCCTGTGACTAAATCAAGAAGGATGTCTATTAACAGGCTTCAAAGAACACAAGAGGTACTGAAAAATCTTACCGTGGATGATCTCTTAAATAAACTTCAACTTAATCCTGATCGGGCTGACGTTATAATTCCTGCCTCTGAAATTTATCTTTCCGTAATGCAGAATGCCCGTGCAAAGAACATCCTGGTGCCGGACGTAGGGTTGAAAGACGGTATCAACCATTATATGTATGAAACACATTTTCCGACAGGCGATAAAGTTTTTGAATTGAACAATTAAATTGGCTGCTCAGGAGTTATTTGAATCTTAAAACGCTTGTTTCCCTACATGCATTGGGAAAATCAAAACAGGCACCGGCAAAGCCAAAAATATACTTTGGCAGTGGAACTTTTGGAAAGTTTGAAACTTTCCAAAAGTGAATGATTCGCCAAAGCGGAGAGGGCTTCTACGCTTTGCTGTCGTGGTCATTTAAACCTCCAAGGTTTGGGAAACCTTGGAGGTTTTGTGGTGCTGTCGATACCTGTCGGGTTCAATTAGTCACGCCTTT
>JACONI010000059.1 GCA_014323825.1 Ekhidna sp.
TTTGTCTTTAGTCTCAAAGCACAGAATATTCCATCTGTTACCAACGGATTTCCTACTGAAATTTAAAAGGTGCCTTATCAGGTTAGTATTCGGGCTAAAAGTGATGGTAGTCACTGTGGAGGAAGTATCATCAACAATAAATATATTCTAACAGCCGCACATTGTTTTAATGACAAAGATGACAAAAAGGCTTCAAATATTACCGTGAAGGTTGGATTTACTACACAAAATAATCCGGGAAGTAATCTACAGTCGTACAAGGCGAAAAGAATAGTCATTCATCCAAGTTATAACGATAACGTATTTAATAAGAAGGACTTTGATGTTGCCATTATTGAAATTGACGGCACATTTACTTTTAACAATTTTGTACAGCCTGTTGAACTCATTTCCAATCAAACCTTGTCTGCCGAGGCTATTGGGAATAAGGTAAGGGTTAGTGGTTGGGGTTGGACAGTTCCTAGGCAAAGATTTTTAGCTAATCACTTACAAGCGGTAGATGTTTCAATTATCAGTAATCAAGTTGCAGATAAACAATTAGATATAGCTTTTGCAAATCTTAATCCACCCAGAGTTCGCCCAAAACTAACCCAAAGAATGATCTCAACAGGAGCAGTTGGTACGAACAGACAAGGCGCATGTCATGGAGATAGTGGCGGGCCATTAATCTATAAAAAGAACGGGCAGAATGATATTCAAATTGGGGTAGTAAGCTGGGGAGTCCCCGAATGTGTAGGAGGTAAAAATTCGCCTTCAATTTATGCAAGATTGTCACAGCTTGTAGGTTGGATAAACAGTGAGGCATGGAAATTTGCCAATATTCGGGGAAATAGTATTGTGTGTTATAACTCATCTCAAACTTTCACGTTACAGAACGTTCCATACTTTATCACTGCTACAGACTGGCAGACATCACCAAACTTAACCATAGTCTCCAGTAACAACAATTCAGTCACGGTAAGAGCAAAATCTTCAAATGCTACGGGTAACGGCTGGGTCAAAGCTACTTTAAGTAATGGTATAGTACTGACGGAAACATTTAGGATTTTGGCTCGTCCCGTTATCAAATTTGCAGATACCTCCCTGACGGAGGCACTTCTCAACCCCGGTGCCAATACCACGGTAAACTATGATGCCGTGACGCTGCATGATGGCAGCAAGATACCGTTCACTGTGGAGGGATCCTACTCTTTTCAATGGAAAAACACCCGCTATGCTTCGCTCCCCGAACTTGATGAGGCTCCTCCCGGCGTACATGTATATCTGGACCGATCTTCCATCAAGCAGGCTTTGCAGATACCCTACACAGGCTGCTATGATGTGTTGAACCGTCGGGCTAACAACAGCCTCCCGCCAACGTCTGCCTCCCGCCTGTTGGATTATTACTTCATTCAGCCGCCCGCCAATCAGGTCTCCCATAATCAGAGTGAACCCATCAAACTATCGTCAAGCAGCTTCGGTGTGGTAGAAGTGGAACTGACCGCCACCAATGCGTGCGGGTGCGTGTCGGAAGCAAATCACTACTTGGTCAACGTAGTACCCTCCAGAAGTCCTTCAAGAGGCCATTGGCTTACCGCATCCCCCAATCCGGCTAATGTAATAATAAATTTACAGTTAAATGCGATAGTCCCTCCCCCTGAAAGCGAAAGCCCCGAGCCGAATGATGCGATTTCGCAACAGATGCGCATAGCCGCAAATGAAGCCTGCTGCCGGAAATTCATGGCTGATCCGCTTTCCGATATACGCCCGAATCCTGAGTGCTGTCAATATGGGCAGCAGTTACCCTCTCGTCCTCTTAGTTTCCCGGGAGATCGATCAGAAGTTAGTCCTCCGGAGACTAGCCCGGAATCTTTTTCTTACTACATAAGTATTCGTCATTACCTGACGGGCGTGGTGCGCTACACGCAAAGCTTCACACTTAAAGAAGGCGATTCCAAGAAGATATCCTTAAATGTGAGTGCATGGCCGAAGGGGCTGTATGTGTTAAATATGGATACAAGCAATGGAAGGCGTATCACCAAGACAATAGTGATTCGTTAAACAAGCAAGAGAACACTGACCGGGTTGCTGCTATCACCGGTATTTAAGAAAGGCTACTTCTTTTTTATTGCAAGGTTTACTACGTATTCATGGCCGGCAGCCAAATACAACCTCATTAATTTATCCCCATCATCCCAACCTGCTGTGACAACAAGTTAGCTATGTTTTAAAATTGAAACTAAGGTTATTGATTACCTTCAAAATCGCTTGTTAAAACATTCGTTACAATCTTCACTCTTGCGGGACTATTTACGGCATTGGACATCACCGTGATCACTTTATTTTGTACGCCAATTTTCCCGGTACTGTTAAAAACTACTTTCAGGGATTCTTTTTGTCCCGGAGGAATAGGTGTTCTTGGCCACTCCGGGGCTGTACATCCGCATGTCGTTCTGACATCTGTCAGTATCAACGGTTCATTTCCTGTGTTTTCTAATTCAAATACATGTTCTACCTTGTCTCCCTGACTAATATCTCCGAAATCATAAGATTTTTCTGCAAAATATATCTTAGGCCCAGTAAGTGCTTCTTCTGCTTCATCCTGTGCAAGAATTGTTGAAACAACAAAAAATAAATTTGCAATCAGTAATAAATATTTTGTCTTCATCAGATTCATTATTTTCTTATCTACAAATGTAACGATTAAACAAATATAAATATTGGATACAGAGACGAAAAATTCGGGAAAGGTAAGAGTCAGAGTTTGTGGCATCCTTGTCAGGAATGAAAAAGTCTTACTACTAAAACATTATTCCATTGGGTCAAGAGGATATTTATGGTCTCCACCCGGCGGAGGAGTGGAGTTCGGACAAAGGCTTCAGGAAGCCCTGCAAAGAGAATTTCTGGAGGAAACAAACCTTAGCATAGAAGTTGGGGAATATTTATTCACAAATGAACATATTGATAATCAGCATCATGCTATTGAATTGTTCTTTGTTGTTAAACATCGCTCGGGCAGACTAAAACTTGGAATTGATCCGGAATTAGACTCATCAAACCAGATTTTAACGGAAGCAAAATTTTTATCCAAGCAGGAAATTGAACAAATACCTAAAGATGCCATCCACAGCATTTTTTCCTCAACGAATGACTGGAGAGATGTCCTCAATATCCGAGGTTTGATTACTTTTAAGAATTATAAGAAATTTACTCTTTAAAGAATCAGCAATAAAATATTTATAATTGCAAAATCTAGCTAAACAAAATAATTTAAGCAATGAGTAAAACGAAGATTATTTCTGTGGTCATGTTAGTGGTATGGGTATCATTAGCCTTCTTTTTATTTGATAGCATCAAGTCGTCTATAGATGAAAAAGAGCGTATTGCTTCAGCAGAAGCAAGAATTATTGAGCAACTTAAAATGATCCGTGAAGCCGAAATTGCGTACATGCAGGTAAACGGACAGTATACAAGTGATTGGAATAAACTCATTTCGTTCATTGATACCGGAAAATTCTACCTGATTGAGAAAAGTGAGACTATCATTCCACTTCCCTACGGGAATGACAGCATTATAGTGAATTATGACACATTAGGCACCAGGCTCGTAATGGATTCTCTTTTTTCCAAGAGTAAATGGCCTTATTTTAATCTGTCTGAATTTCCCTTCATACCGGGCATAGAGCCTCAAACTAAATTCGATATCTGGGCGGATAAGATTAAGAAAGCAGGTCTTCTGGTTAACGCAATAGAAGTTAAAAATCCAAAACCGGTAAATCCGTCAAGGGACGAAGACAGTGAATACAATACGAGAAAACCATTAAGGTTTGGTTCTCGCACCAGTGTCACTACTGTAGGTAATTGGGAGTAAATATTTTGGTCGTTAAAGACACATCTACTTACAAACGTGTTAAGCGTATAAAAGACTCCGGGTTCTCAATAGATGAGCTTGACCATTATTCTCTTGTCATGCAGATCGGAATTTACGACCTACAGTTTGCAGTAATTGACTCTCGGAACAATCAATGTCTGGCAATTGAAGATTACAGGCTTAAAGGCATCAGAACGGTGAATGGCCGTCTAAAGTTGGTCAAACAAATTTTAGACAATCATGAATTTTTAATTGCCGGATTCTGGAAAGACGTAAAACTCTGTTTAAAGACGCATAAATTCACTTTGATTCCTGCTAATATGTTTTTGCAAGAGAATGCGGCGGATTACCTAGCCCTGAATAGTGAAATCAAAACTTCATTTGAGGAAGTATATTATTATAAGCAAATCAGTGTAGATACAATCAATGTTTTTGCGGTGGAGATTAAGTTGTGTCGGTGGATTGAATCAATCTATAAAAAGAAGAAAGTTCATATTATTCATCAGGGCAGCGCATTGGTTGAAGGCATTCTAAAGCATGCGGATCATATTGAAGAAAAGGGAATGTACTGTTACATTGACAGAGGCATTCTGCATATCCTTGTAACAGAAAACCATAAGCTACTTTATTACAATCAATTCGCTGCAAGAAAAAAGCAAGATTATCTAAAATACATTCTTCTGGTTTTCAGTGAATTAGGTATGAATAATAAAAGGCACCAGGTTTTTCTCTGGGGCTTCATCAGACCAAGTTCCGAAGAGATGATACTCCTGAAAAAGTATATTCGTAACATTTCATTTGGGTCAAAACCCTCCTTCCTGAAGTTTAGGCACGTATTTGATGAGATTGAAGACCATCAATATTTTGATGTAATGAGCGGCTATCTTTGTATGTAAATAAATCATGAAAACTGCATTGTTTCCCGGCTCATTTGACCCTTTTACTAAGGGGCATTATGATATTGTCATGAGGGGCCTTGACATTTTTGATAGAATCATTATCTCAATTGGGTACAATAGCAAAAAAAACAAGCGATATTTTGACGTTGACTGGATGGTTGAAAAAATCAATACTGCTTTTGCTGGTGAGTCACATGTAAAGGTTGAAGTATATGATGAACTCACTGCACAATTGGCAAAAAAGTATGATGCTGAATTTCTTTTAAGAGGCTTAAGAAATACAACTGATTTCGAGTACGAAAACAGCATTTCTCAGATTAACAAATACCTCAATGAGGACCTTGAGACCATTTTTCTGATTACCTCTCCGGTGCTGGCTCCAATTAGCTCAAGCATCATTCGAGAAGTCCATCGGTATGGAGGAGATGTCAGCCCATTCTTACCTTACGAACTTTAGGTTTCTTTTAACATTTTAATATATTCCTGCATCACATACCTAATAGATCGATAGCTTCCACGGAGTGCCTTCCTAACCTCATCCATTGACATCCAGGCTACTTTTTTTATTCCCTCACCTTTCTGAGGAGCCATTTTTTTATCGTTAATGCATGACATTGCAAACCAGTGTGTCTTTTTTAATACGTATTTCTTTTGATCAATATACGTATGCCAAACAGCATCTATTTTCTTGTTAATTTTCACTTTCACACCGGTCTCCTCTCGTACTTCTCTTACTGCGCATTTTCTAATCTTTTCATTCTTATCCAACTTTCCTTTTGGAATATCCCATACTTTTCTTCGATAAATCATTAAAAATTTACCTTCTTTCTCAACAATCCCGCCTGCAGCTTCAACGACCTTAAATTTATTCTTTATGTGATCAATTAAGTACCGCTTCTTTCTCGCAGAAATAAAAATAGAATGTACCTTCTTAAATTTTTTGTCTGTCATCAGTTTTAACAGACTGTCAACCTGATCGTATGAAGCATTCATGATCAAAACATCATCAACAAGCTCTTCAGGCACAATCGTCTCGAACTCCCGAACTACCAAGCCATAGGCTCGATCCATATTGATTTTTTTTTCCGACAGGATATAGACCGGAATGTCGTTTATAAAAAGTTTCATAAACCAAATTCGTGAAGGCAATTAAGCCAATAAATAAAAATGAAACAAGTGATTGGGTTTTCAATTGTGAAAATCTATGCACTTACTTTGTATGCTGATGGGTATCAAGATCTATAATCCTCAACTGGCATCCGAAATTGCAGAGGATCTGCTAAAAATCGGAGCTATCAGGCTAAGCCCAAAAGAGCCCTTTACATGGGCATCAGGCTGGAAGTCTCCTATCTATTGTGACAACAGACTGAGTCTTTCTTTCCCTAAAGTACGTTCTAAAATCAAAACGGCATTTAGTTTGGCAATAGCTAAAGCATTTGATGACACAGACGTGATTGCCGGTGTGGCTACTGCCGGCATCCCTCAAGGGGCGCTCGTAGCTGATGAGTTAGCACTTCCATTCATTTATGTACGCTCAAAATCTAAGGGTCATGGTTTGCAAAATATGATTGAAGGAAAAATTGAAAAAGGACAAAAGATTTTACTAATTGAAGATTTGGTTTCAACCGGAGGTAGTTCTTTGGCTGCAGCAGAGGCACTGAGAGCGGCCGGTGCAGAGGTGAATGGCATGATGGCAATATTTACTTATGGATTTGAAGCGGCAGAAAAGAAGTTTGAAGAGAAAAACATAAATCTTGTCGTGCTAAGTGACTATCACCACCTGCTGAACCATGCACAAGATGAACGTATGTTTGAAAACGAGGTGTTTAAAACGCTTGAGGAGTGGCGTGAAAATCCGGGCAAATGGGCTGTTTAGAAGTCTCTTCCACACCCAGCCCGAACAATGCAAAATCATATTTTACAGGGTCATTTGGATCCAGTTTTTTAAGTGCTTTTGTAAGTTCTAATGCAGTTTGCCAATCTGTCTGCCTCCGTTTTATCAACCCAAGTCTCCTCGCAACCCTATCCACATGTACATCAAGAGGACATATCAGTTGGGACGGGTTCAAATTCTTCCATAATCCAAAATCAACACCTTTATCATCATTTCGGATCATCCATCTTAAAAACATATTTAGTCGCTTACACGTAGATTTACGTGCCGGTGTCGGGATGTGTTTATAGGTCCTTTTTGGATGATCCGGTAATGAAAAAAACAACTTAAAAAAATGGATAAGCCCTGCCTCTATATTGAAAGGCTTAGCATCCGAAATGAAGGCGGCTTCCAATGACTCATATTTGGAATAGTACCATCTAAAGAGATGCAAAAAGTAAAGTGCATCGGTTCCATTGAATGTACGATGCTTAAAATCCTGAAATCGTAACAAATCAGCATCTTTATGCGCTAACACAAATTGATGTGGTTCATTCTCCATCAAGTTTAAAAACTCCTTACTCTTATTGATGATCGTTTTTCTTTGCCCCCAGGCAAACACAGCAGCTATGAATCCCGCAATTTCAATATCCTGCTTTTTGGTAAACGCATGAGGAATACTGACAGGGTCTGAAGGGATAAATCCCGGCTGATTATATTCTTCAACTTTTGAATCCAGGAATGCTTTTAACTCCGGTATTTTCACTTTTTGAAGTAGGAAATTTCTACCCTGGATCTTGAATCTAATATCCCCAGTTGATCATAAGCGGGCTTTGAAAGACGAAGCATTAAGTTTTGATTAAGTCCTGTATCCGGCAGCTTGCCGACTACTTTAACGTGAACAACCTGATTATTCATCAGGTTTCTTACTTCTATATTTGTTCCGATTGACAGCGATCTATGCAGAGCTAAATATTTAGAAGTATTCATAGACTCAATGACAGAAGTCAATCCCTCTTCATAAATCTTCTCAAATCCATTTTCATCTGTCTGAATCTTATTTTTTTCGGCATTAACATTATAAACCTGCTCATTCTCTTTGAACCAAAGTTTTTGTCCGATTTTCAAATAATCTGATTTTAGTTTGTTCCAGTCTCTCAAGCTATCAATACTGACTCCTATTTTATCAGCTATTGTATAAAGCGTTTCCCCGGTTTGTACAACGTAACTTTCAAAATTTTCAAAAAGATCGGGGGAAAATAATGTTTTAATGGAGTCACTATCCTCCGGTTCCTGAGAAACTGCGACTAATCGTTTGGGATTGTCTTCTCCGGCTTCAGGCAGTCCTTCGGCTCTTTTATCAATCTTTAGCCTCATATCGGGTACTATAGCATCTCCTTCCAGGTTATTCCACTTTTTAAGATTTTTTACCTTCACATCATACTTCTTCGAGATACTGTACAGCGTTTCACCTTTTCCTACCAAATGATAGCCTTCCTCTTTTACTTCAGGAGGCTGCTTTTCATGCTGAGCCGGATCTATTTGCTTGTCAGTATTTACTTCAACCAATATTTCAATTATCTGACCAATATCAATACGATTATCCACTATTTGATTTTGCGTAATGATCTTATCAACCGATCCTCCATATCTCTTAGCCAATGAATATATGGTTTCCTCCTCTTCGATCTGATGTATGATAAAAAGCCCCTCGCTTCTTTGTTCTGCCCGAATACTATCTAATACCTCGGCATTGGAAAGTAAAGCCCAACTTAAACTACAAATTGTAAAAACAAATCTCATTTCGATCTTTAATAAAAATGACCTGATCATCAAACACAAAAAACGCACCGGAAGAAAAGCCTTTCATTTCCCGATCCTGTTCAATGCTCCAGACCTTTTTTCCTTCTTTTAGCAATAACAAATATCTGTTAAATCTCTCTCCGGAACGAAGATAATAGCTGATGATGATATTTCCTCTTTTCTCATAATATTCACATGCAAGTGGCAAATCAAGTTCCAGGAATTTTTTTACTATCTGATAAAAAGCCGTACCATGTTCATACAAAAAAGGCTCATCGCCCGGAAAATTAAACTGAGGGATGTCCGATACCTTTTCTACTTTCTGACCTGACACATCATAACGAGCAAAATGGCACTTAGAAGGGTCATTCCGATCTTCGTAGACAATAGTGTAAACATAATCTCTACTTACGCCAACCAGATCCTCAAACCACCCAATCTTCAGGTTAATTCGTTCTTTAGTTAACGCATTTAGAGGAACTTTGTAGAGATAAGTCGCTTTCTTCAAATCATCTCTTACATTCAAAATGAGTACTTTTTCCTTATCGCTCAAGATTATTTTATGAATTGGATAATCAAAGCGAAGGGAACGAAAACCGGATGGAAGATCTACGAATTGCATTAAGATTGAAAACAATAGCTTTACGTAATCAAAGATGAAGTTATTTTTAGGGAAATGAAAAGAATCATCACATTAGGGTTTTTATTGACTTCGATTTTAGCCGTTGGGCAAGATAGTATTAAGATCAAAGTGCTTCATATAAAGATTGGAGATGCTATTGATCCCCGAACCAACCGATATTCGAAGTTGGGACTGGAAAGAGCAGAAGAAGTTGATGCCAATTACGTTATCATTGAGTTGGACACTTATGGTGGGGCCTTAACGGATGCGGATGAAATTCGTACCAGAATCCTCAATTATGAACAGCCTGTTTATGCTTTTATTAATAAAGATGCTGCTTCAGCAGGAGCACTCATTTCCATAGCCTGTGATAGCATTTACATGGCCAAAGGATCAAGCATAGGCGCTGCAACCGTCGTTGGTCAGGACGGAGCCGCTGCACCGGACAAGTATCAATCTTACATGCGTTCAATCATGCGCTCTACGGCTGAGGCAAAAGGCCGCAACCCAAGAATGGCAGAGGCCATGGTAGATGAGGACATTGACTTAGATAGTATTGCAACCGAAGGAAAAATACTTACTCTTTCCACTTCCGAAGCCATCAAATATGGGTTTTGTGAGGCTGAGGTAAATGACCTTGATGATATCATGAAACGAGTGGGGGTGGAAAAATTTGAGGTGGAGGAGTTCAAATTGAGCAGTACTGAAAAAATTATATCGCTTTTTCTAAACCCTTTGGTGAGTGGAATATTGATCCTGATTATTATCGGAGGTATCTACTTTGAACTTCAAACTCCCGGAGTCGGTTTTCCGATACTCGCCTCAATCATCGCCGTCGTATTATACTTTGTACCGAACTACCTGAATGGGCTTGCTGAAAATTGGGAAATATTGCTGTTCGTCGTTGGGGGCATCCTAATTGTACTGGAAATATTTGTCATTCCCGGATTGGGTGTTGCAGGTGTCTTAGGGCTTATTTGTACGCTCGGATCATTGATCCTGGTCATGCTCAACAATGATATGTTCGACTTTTCTTTTGTACCCGGAGAAGAAGTTTTTGTAGCAGCGGCTACTGTGATCCTGGGTATGATGGGAGCGATTATTATCATGTTCATTAGCGGGGCCAGACTACTGAATAGCACTATTTTTAAGCGAATTGCACTTCAGGAAATCCAAGATAAGGAGCAAGGCTATACTTCAACCCTCTACAAGAAGAAGCTGATGATTGGAATGAAGGGAAAAACCTATACACGGCTAAGGCCTAGCGGCAAGATTGAGATCAATGGAGTAATTTATGACGCATTTACCCGTGGAAACTTTATTGATGAGGGCGTTGAAATAGAAGTAATATCGGATGAAGGAACCAGCCTGAAGGTGAAAGAAGTCTAAACGAAACGTACGAAGTACATTCATTTAAGGTTTTAAATAAGCCTGACAGGGTATTATTACCTAATTATATTTAATGGGTCGTTTTTTAAGATCAGCATAATAAACCGCCGGACGGACAAAAATGACCGCGGAACAGTCAACAATGACTCCTAAACGCTTTACAAGAAGGTGAATTTGCAAACGACACCCGGAGAATCTGCGCCCATCCGCGCAAGAAGAATATAAAGGTGTAGTTACAAACTACACTTAGGGGGTAAGGACAAAAAAAGGAAAGACCCGTAATTGAATCTTTCCTCTGTTTTTAATTTAAAATTTAAATAATTATGAATTTATCTGAACAAATATACAAACAAATTCAAATGTTACGGTACGAATTAAAAAAATATTGAAAAATTAAATTTTAACTCAAAAATAGTTCCTTCAAGGTTTAACTAACGACGAGAGCATCGTAGCAGTCCTCTCTACTCTGGCAAATCATTCACTTTTATGAAGTTTCAACCTTTCCAAAAGTTTTCTGGCAGGATGCTGATCTCCTTCATCCCTTTACGTTTTAAATAAAAACAATGATCATGGCAGGAGGATACTAAGTAGGGTTAAGTAACAATACTAGCCTGGCAATGCTCAAAGACTTTCCGGGTTTCCGGGAAGTTTCTTACTTCTTCACAAACTTCAGCAAACGCCCGTCCGGCAGTTGGACGAGATACAAGCCGCTCCGCAGGGAGGCAGCATCTATCCTTGTGTTTGTAATGCTTTTCAGCACTAACTCCCCGCCTACGCTCAGGATGCGTACCGGACTTTTCACGGGAGACCGCACCTCCACGTAACGACCCGAAGGATTGGGGAAGACCACTGCTTCTGTCACATCATCCGCTGCACTTAGCACACATGCGGTAATCGTCACTGCCTGTGTTTGTGTGGCCGTGTTGTTTGCGGCATCGGTATAGGTCCATGTGATGGTGGCATCGGACGTGACGGGGAAGGAGGCCACATCATGGGTGGCCGTGATCTCCCCGTCGCAAACGTCATTGGCGGTGGGTTCGGGCAGTTCAGCTTCCGCAAGGGAACATGCGAAGGTGATTGTGTTCAGGGTGCCTGAAACTCTCGGAGCCTCGGTGTCCCTTATGGTCACGTCCTGCGTTTGCTCGGCTGTATTGCCGGCCTCGTCAGTATATACCCACGTGATAGTAGTGGTGCCTGCCTGAATGGGGAAGTTGGTATCGTCTTTGACAGCCACGTTGACCGTTCCTCCACAGTTGTCCGAAGGGGCATCAGGTTTAGTCAGGTCAATTGCAGCAGCAATCTGGCATTGTGCGGTAATGGCATCCAAGGTGCCTGTAACTGTCGGGGGCATGGTGTCTTGTATGGTCACTTCTTGCGTTTGCATGACGGTGTTCCCCGCCGTGTCTTCATAAGTCCAAGTGATGGTTTGGCTTTCCATAAGGGGAAAGGAGGCATCTGTGGTAGCAGTTATCTTCCCCTCATCGCAATCATCTTCGGCAGTGGGAGCAGCAGCACTCAGTGCGGATTCAGTGACTTGTGAACAGGCTGAAAACGGCATCAGGTTCTCTTTATCAGGCACCGGATCCGCATCAGTGATGGTCACTTCTTGCGTTTGCTCGGCTGTATTGCCTGCCTCATCGGTGAAGGTCCACGTGATAGTGGCATTAGAGGTAATGGGGAAAGTGGGCACATTGTGTGTGGCCGTGATCTTCCCGTCGCAAGTATCTGTGGCGGTGGGTGCGGCATTA
>JACONI010000060.1 GCA_014323825.1 Ekhidna sp.
AATATTTAATAAATAAAACAAGAATTGTATAGAACATTTAACAAAGATATACCGTTTTTTCGGAACAAGTCATTTTTTCAAGTAAATAAAGTAAAAAAATTTATGATGGGGTGTGGTTACAAAAAGTATGATTGATAATTCCAATCGGGTGTCATTTGCAACTTCACCTTCTTATAAAGTGTTGAGGGGTTGTTTTTGTTTAAACCTTGAAGGTTGCTATCCTCCTCCGTCCGGGTGTCGTTTGCAAATTTACTCTCTTGCAAAGCGTTCAGCGGTTATTGTTGCCTGTCCGGCGGTTTATCATGCTGTTTTTAAAAAACAACGCATTGTATCATGAGGTTAACCCTGCTCATTGTTTTTTATTTTTCGGGAAATCTTGTGCTTTGGCAATTTTTGTGTATCGTCTATATCTTGAAAGATACGCACATTGCTTTAAATTATTATTTTTCCGAAATGAAGTAATCAATTCCAAATTTTCCCGATCCAAGTACCATGGAGTAAACTGAAATCCATAAAAACCCCATTGCAGGTAACAGGGGCCAGCTGCTTCCATATTCCATTGCATCGGGCCATTTTTGAAAAAAAATTGCAGTGGACATCGTGATAAACAGTAATATGCCCCAAATCCTGGTGGCGAGTCCAACGGATAAAAATAATCCTCCTATTGCTTCGGTAGCAGCTCCTGACCAGGCAAATAGTTCGGGTGCTAAACTGAAGGGTATTCCAAATTTGGCAATATCCTCCGGAAACCAGGCTGCGACCTGAAATAATCCGAGTTCTTCCGTTGTAGACCAGGGCATTCCGAACTTACTTGAGCCAAACTCAAAACAGAGCATCAGTCCGCCTAATGTCCTTGGTATGGTAATTAAAACATTCATATACCACTTGTCAAAAGCTACGGGCTTTATTAGCTGTTTTAAGTACGATTTCATTTTATTTATTAAAGAAGTTTAACAGTATCTTTTCAAACTTAAAGGACAGGACGATGATTTAAGCAAATGGTTTGTATTAAAATTCGCAATTTCCGGGCGTTCTCGGGAAAGGGATAACATCTCGAATGTTGCTCATGCCCGTCAGGAATTGGATCATCCGCTCAAACCCAAGTCCGTAACCGGAATGGGGCACCGTACCGAACCTCCTCGTATCCAAATACCATGAAAGCGCTTCGGAGGGGATATTCATCTCTGCCATCCTTTGCTCAAGTTTATCCAGACGCTCTTCCCTTTGAGACCCTCCGACAATCTCTCCAATGCCCGGGAAGAGAATGTCCATCGCAGCAACGGTCTTATCGTCCTCATTCCGGCGCATGTAAAAGGCTTTGATATTTTTTGGATAGTCGTAAAGAATCATGGGTTTTTTGAAGTGTTTCTCTACCAAAAACCGCTCATGATCGGATTGTAAATCAACTCCCCAGCCTTCTACAGGATATTGAAACTTCTTTTTTTGATTTGGCTTTGATCTTTTTAGTATTTCAATTGCATCCGAATAGGTAAGTCTTTCAAAATCATTACCTGCAACGAACTGCAGCCTTTCCACAAGAGATAACTCATTTCTTTCATTTTGAGGTTTGCTCTTTTCCTCATCCTGCTGACGCTTATTGAGAAAGGCAAGATCGTCGGCACAGTTTTCAAGCGTATGCTTTACCGTATATTTCAGCATCTCCTCAGCCAGGGCCATGTTATCCTCAAGATCATAGAAAGCCATCTCAGGCTCTACCATCCAGAATTCTGCCAGATGACGTGTTGTATTACTATTCTCCGCTCTGAAGGTAGGGCCGAAGGTGTAGATTTCCCCGACGGCTAAAGCCGCAAGCTCGCCCTCTAATTGACCGGAAACCGTCAGATTTGTTTCCTTTTCAAAAAAGTCCTGTTTAAAATCAACATCACCGCTTTCGTTTTTCGGTACATTTTCCAGGTTAAGCGTAGTAACTTTGAACGTCTCTCCCGCTCCTTCTGCATCGGAAGTCGTAAGTATTGGAGCGTTCAGGTAATAGAAGCCCTTCTCATGGAAGAAAGTATGTAACGCATAAGCTGCTTCATGACGAATCCTCAAAACAGCTCCAAATGTGTTCGTTCGGGGTCTCAGATGAGCGATTTCCCTCAAAAATTCCATTGAATGCTTCTTGGGCTGTAATGGATATCTCTCAGGATCAGCCTCTCCCAGCACCTCTACTTCTTTTACGATCAATTCAAAAGCCTGACCGGCTCCCTGTGACTCTTGTAAAGTCCCTGCCACTGAAAGACCGGCTCCGGTGGTTATTCTTCTAATGGTATCCTCTCCTGCTCGATACCTATCAAATACCAACTGTAAATTATTTATCGTAGAGCCATCATTCAGTGCTACGAACGTCACATTCTTGCTTCCCCGCCTGTTTCTCACCCAGCCTTTTACACATAAATCCTCTCCGGCTTTACCTTGTGCCAAAATCTGCCTGATTTTTGTTCTTTTAACTTTATTCAACGTTGTTAAATATTTGTGCCGCAAAACTAACGAATGTGATAACTTTGACTATCAGGATTAAGTAATGCAAAAACTCTCACTTACACAGTCACTACAGCAAAAGCTGTCTCCTCAGCAGATTCAATTCATTAAACTGTTGCAGGTACCAACAGCAGAACTAGAGACCAGAATTGAGGAAGAGCTGGAGGTAAATCCGGCTTTAGAGGAAGGAGGAGAAGAGAAAGAAGCCGAAGAACAGGCGGAAGATTACGAGGAGGATATTGAGATTTCGGCATCTGAAAACATTGAAGACTATCTTCAGGATGATTATGCGGGCTACAAAATGCAGGGAGACGGAGGGAAACCCGATGAAGAAGAGAACACGCGCCCACTCTCTGCCGGTAAAACGCTCCAGGAACACCTTATCTCGCAGCTAGGCTACATAAAACTGGACGAACGGGAGCAAATTTTAGGTAAGCAACTCATCGGCAGCATTGATCCTGACGGCTATATACGTAGAAAACTGGAGGCTATCGTCAACGACCTGGCTTTTTCACAGGGAGTTGAAACCGACGAGGAGGAACTTGAAAATATTCTCTTCAAAATTCAAAATTTCGACCCTGCCGGAATAGGAGCCCGAAACTTACAGGAATGTCTTTCATTGCAGTTGGAAAGGAAAGATGAGGAAAATCAGACGGTACAACTAGCAAAAAGGGTCGTTGATAGTTGTTTTAATGAGTTTTCTAAAAAACATTATAACAAAATAGCCCGAAAACTTGACTTACAGCATGAGGACGAACTTCGAGAGGCTATCTACCTGATCACCAAACTGAACCCCAAACCCGGAGGTACCGGAGATGAAGTCACCAAAACAGTTCAGTATGTTATTCCTGATTTTATCCTTGTCAATAATAATGATGAGATAGAACTTTCGCTAAACTCAGGAAATGCACCTCAGCTAAAAGTAAGCCAATCCTACGCCGATATGCTTGATGCGTATGATAAGAGTGACAAAAAGGACAAAAAATTAAAAGAAACGGTCTCATTTATCAAGCAGAAGCTGGATTCTGCCAAGTGGTTTATTGATGCTATCTACCAAAGGCAGCAAACGCTGCTTAATACGATGCAGGCAATCATCAACTTCCAATATGATTATTTTCTGGAGGGTGATGAATCTAAGTTAAAACCGATGATTTTAAAAGATATTGCCGAAAAAATCAATATGGATATTTCAACCGTCTCCAGAGTGGCCAGCAGCAAACATATTCAGACAGAATTTGGCGTTTTTCCTCTCAAATATTTTTTCTCGGAGGGTATTTCCACAGATTCCGGTGAAGATGTAAGCAGCAGAGAGGTGAAAAGTAAAATGAAGGAATTAATAGAACAGGAAGATAAAACAAAACCACTTTCTGATGAGAAAATGGAAAGAGCACTAAAAGAGAGTGGATATAATATCGCAAGGAGGACTGTAGCAAAATATAGGGAACAGCTGGGTATTCCGGTAGCAAGACTAAGAAAGCAGCTTTGAGGCTTTTTATGAAAATAACTTCAGTGGTTTTTCATCCACTGTTGATAGCAACACATTTAACGGCTCTTTTTCTGTATGTCTCTCCTGAGCTGTTGCCGAGAGTACAGCCACAAATGACATTGCAATTTTTGCTTTTAGTATTTTTAATCACCGGTTTTCTTCCGGCCTTCAGCATCTTTCTGCTCAAAAAATTCAAATATGTTTCGGATCTGGAACTCATCAAAAGAAATGAAAGACTGCTCCCATTCATTCTTATTCTTTTTTATTATGCAGCTGCGTGTTACCTTTTTTACGAAAAGCTGGAAATGGGGTTACTATTCAACTTTGTGATGATAAGTATCACAATTCTGATTTTTCTGCTGATCCTCATTACTTTCAAGTTTAAGATAAGTATACATGCAACGGCTATCTGGAGTGCTATCGGTTATTTAACAGCCATTTTGATTCTCAATTATACAGAAAACAGGTCAATACTTTTTGCAGGTTTGATTTTTGCAGGCTTAACATCAACGAGCCGTCTTTACTTTGGCTATCATACTTCAAAACAAGTATGGATAGGAGCTATTTTAGGATTCTTCTATGGGCTTACCGTATTATTACTTTTTGTTTAAAAACCGGTGACATTAATACCAACAGTTGTCATTCTTGGATTAACACCACCAACTTCGTCCTTAAAAAGATCACTCATATACTGTTTGTAGAACAAATGGACTCCCTTGAAACCTAATCTTGCCTGGAAACCATACCGCACCGAATTAAGGTTAAACTTCCCTGAAGTTTTCTCAATTACAGTCTCACCAAACCTATCGTACTTCCACTTGGTTTTGGAATTTAGCCGAAGTCCAAACATTCCTCCTACTCCAAGGAATATACCTTCACCTTCTTCTGTTCCTTTAGGATAAAACCTAAAGTCAATGGGAGCTTCAAAATACGTTACCGCTAACCTGTTCTTATTGTAAGAAAGAATAGGATCATCATCGGATCCGGTTCCGGGTAAAGCCACAACGGCGACTGCCTCTACATCTGACCCATTTAAGTATTGACTAAACAAGGTAGTCGTATCTCCAAGGCTTAACTTTTCAAACCCAAATCCAAGGCCCCCATTAATAGCGAATTTTCTCCCAAACTGCTTTCTCTTCGTATAATAGAAGCTGACAGATTTAGATGACCAGCCTGACTGATCTATGGTTAATGGTTCATCGTCAAGATAATTCAAACCTATATCTATCATCAATTCCCCCGGAAAATCCGGTTGATTTAACTCCTCTTGGGCAAAAGATGGGAAAGCAAAGAAAAGCAAAGCCCCTGCTGCTAAGTATTTTATACGCATTGATTCAAAAGTTAGTGAGCAAAGAAGTGTCCACTGTTCATAAAAAACTAAGTTGGGTCGTTAAATGATCTTAAAAGTAAGCTTTGTGCAAAGATAGAATTCATTCACTTTAACGAAGATCTTGTTTTATAATTATTAATTTTATGCTTTGTTAAGGACTCGTAGCACAACCGGATAATGCACCTGGTTACGGCCCAGGAGATTGGGGGTTCGAATCCCTCCGAGTTCACAAGAAACTTCAAAAAACAGGCATTGCTAATTT
The DNA here is from genome assembly GCA_014323825.1 of Ekhidna sp. Taxonomy (GTDB): domain Bacteria; phylum Bacteroidota; class Bacteroidia; order Cytophagales; family Cyclobacteriaceae; genus Ekhidna. The sequence continues at coordinate 5,560 of JACONI010000060.1, forward strand.
AAAATAGATAGATAATCAAATAACAGATACAAAGAGTATTCCATCATCTCTTTCGACTTTGAGGTAATATTTGGTCTTCCTTCCGGAAGTACCTAAATAACGTGAGTTTGATATAATTATAGTCTTCAAAGGAGTAATATTAGTTGTTTAATATCACAAAAATTCATTTTGAGAGATGACTTTTTCTCGGAAAAGTTATAAGCTATCCATGCAGAGAAAACATTATTGAAGAAGTTAGCCTGACTTCTGTGTCCGGAGTGTTCTACCTAAAAAAGTATGCTTCAGTTGGTCCATGATGGTCTCGCAGCTAGCCCTTATGTTAATGCATAGGCATCACCACAGGTCTTGCTTTTATCTCTACGGATAAAAGTTCCGACACAGGCACAGAGTTAGCTTGTAATACACCTGCTACTCTTTACTCAGGTTCAGCTTCCGTTACTGCGGAAGATGAAGACCGCAACAGAAGGCAGCTTTCAGCCGAAACAGGTTGCTATCACGACTCAAGAGGAGAAGCAAAAGCCGATCTACTTAGTTGATTAAATTCTGCCGCATATAGTGATGAGCATTTCATTACTTCGGTACAATATGCTGTCGGTTGTTGCAGAGATTGCGAATAATTTCATTCAAAGGCTTCTTTAACCGGAAGCTTCTTTATTTTCATTTGGTTTGTTATGAATGGTCTTTATATTTGTCCCTTTCATAAAAATCATTTCATTATTTATTTAAAGCCACTCGGTAAGGAATGGCTTTATTCTTCTTCGCCTCAAACTGCTCGCCGACCTCATTTCTTCGACCTGTTTGTCCGATTTCGGACAAAAATGCCTACCGATCGGTTAATAAGGCAGAAAATCCTCAATCATTACACCGAACTCACGTTAAATAGTAATTTGTCAGATATTCGGCATGCGAACCGCTGGCAAAAATGGAACACCCTACATAAAAGAGGTGTGATTACATTTTATCAAATTAAACGGATAATTCCCATTATTTTCGCTTATGCTCATCCCCGATCATCAAATAGAGGAGGCACGGGTCAGTAAGTTTCTCTCCACGCTGCGCAACCTGCCGGAGAGACAGGAAGTCATCAATAAATGGCGTAAGCTGATTGAAACCGGCAAAATCATCGACCGAAAAAAAGAAAGCATTCGATCGGATTTTATTCAAGACATCTTCGTAACAGTGCTGGGCTATTCTTCGGACTTCGGCAGCAAGAGCTGGTCGCTGGAAAAGGAACTGAAAACCCGATTTGACGGCAGAAAACCGGATGTCTCGCTGGGATATTTTAGTCAGGAACCGAACGGAGGGCTGAAAGAAGATATACGAGTGGTCGTAGAAGTAAAAGGCCCGCAGGTGACGCTGGATAAAAAGCAGCACCGAAAAGATTTTACAGGCTCTCCGGTAGAGCAGGGGTTCAACTATGCGTACCGTGTGGGGAGTAAATGCAAATGGGTGATGGTAACCAACTTTCTGGAGATACGGCTCTACCGATCTTCGGACATCAACGAGTACCATGTATTCAAATTGAGTGCACTGGCAAACCGGGAGCAGTTTGGGCGGTTTTTGTATCTCCTGCATGAGGGGCAGCTTTTTCTGGAGAAACAAGATGCACGCATGGATCACCTCTACCGGGAGCGTCAGCAGGAACTCAGGGTGATATCCAATGAATTTTACGAGCAGTATCGTGCCCTCAGAGAGCTGCTTTTCTTTAACCTGTTGAGACAAAATCCTGAAGTAAAGTGGCAGCAGCTTTTTAGCTCCGGTCAGAAACTGATTGATCGGATCATCTTCATCTGTTTCGTCAAAGACCTGAAGCTGGTAGGGGATGTGCTGGCGCAGGCAAAAAGGGCTTCCGAAGGTTCCTTCAAGCCTTCGGATACGGTATTTTGGGAGCAGTTGCTGCACCTCTTTGATGCACTGGATCAAGGATATGTACGAAAAAATATCCCGCCCTTCAATGGCGGACTTTTCCGTAAGGATGCCATCATCAATGCACTCAATATTACCGATGGGCAAATTTTGGAATTTATTGAGTTTACGGCCCGATACAATTTCCGAAGTCAGCTGGGGGTCAATATCTTAGGACACATCTTTGAGCAGTCCGTAACGGACTTGGAGGAACTCAAAACCAACATTCGGGAAAATCAGGCACTGATAAAAGGAAATCCGGAGGAGCTGGAAAAACTCAAAACCTCCCGAAGAAAACGGGACGGCATCTACTACACGCCGGACTACATCACCCGCTACATTGTGAGAGAAGCCGCGGGCGGATGGCTGGAAGAGCAAAAAGAAAGCGTCCTAAGGGAACTGGGACTAAAGCAGCTGCCGGAAGCCGCTATGCAGGACTACCTGGACGTGAAGAAAAAAGACAATAAAATTATCACCACGCTGACGGCGTACTACACCCGATACCAAAAGCACCTGAAGCGCATCAAAGTACTGGACCCGGCCTGTGGATCGGGCGCATTCCTCACCGAAGTATTCGACTACCTATACGCCGAATGGGAAACAACCGAGCTGGAGCTCAGACGGCTGACCACTCCCGCAAAAACGTATTACCGGGATGAACTTGACCCCTTTGGCAACGGGCTGCCCAACGAGTGGGAGATCAAGAAAAACATTATCCTGCACAACCTCTACGGCGTAGACCTCAATGCCGAATCCGTTGAAATTACCAAACTCAGCCTCTGGCTGAAAACCACCAACAGAAAAAACTCTCTAGCCAGCCTCACTGACAACATCAAGCAGGGCAACAGCCTCATCAGCGACTCCGAGACGGCCGGTGAAGATGCCTTTAACTGGGAGCAGGAGTTTCCCGAAATCATGGAAGCCGGCGGCTTTGACGTGGTGGTCGGCAATCCGCCGTATTTCTCGTTATCCAAACAGCAGGAAACCGCTGCATATTTTGAAAAAAGCCGTTACGAAACGTACCAAAAAGGAACCGACATTTACGTGCTGTTTTATGAGCGGGGGATCCGGCTGCTAAAGGAGGGGGGCAATCTCTCCTACATCACCTCTAACTCATGGCTCAGGTCAAACTACGGGCTGCCGCTCAGGAAATTTATCCGTCAATATACTCAGCCGATCTCACTGCTTGAAATTGAAGACAAACAGCTGTTTGAAGATGCGGTCGTGGAAAGTAACATCCCGGCATTGAAAAAAGGAACGTACCGGCAGCCATTTCCGGTGAGAAAGCTGCTGGACTTGCAGGGATCAGCCGAAGAAACCACAAAAGAAAACGGGGAAACCCAGGTGATATGGAATGCTTCTACCTACAGCGAATATTTATACGATTTACCGCAAGACGACAACTGGATCTTGGGATCGGCGATGACAGCCCGCCTGAAAGAAAAGATAAAGGCGAATGCAACCCTGCTGGGTGACTTAAAAGTATTTATTAAAGTTGGAATAATAACCGGCCTCAACGAAGCCTTTATCATAGATGCCGCCGTCCGAAAGAAGTTGATAGATGCAGACCCCAAAAGCGAAGAGATCATCAAACCTATCCTGCGAGGCAGGGATGTACAGTGGTATCAGTTCAATTTTGAGAACCAATATGTCATCAATACGCATAATGGCTTGAAAGCAGAAAACATTGAACCGGTAGATGTACCGAAGGACTATCCGGAGGTTTTCAATTATTTGAAAAAGTTTAAGCCGGAAATAGAAAAACGACAGGATCAGGGAAAGCACTGGAGTAATCTCAGGAACTGTGCCTACTTACTTGAATTCGATAACCCGAAAATCATCTGGGGGGAGATTTCGGATAAGCCCAAGTTTACGTATGAGGAAGGGAAATACTACCAGGAAGCTACGACTTTCATAATGACCGGTGACAGCCTCAAGTACATTTTGGGGATTTTGAACTCTCATCTTTCGGTGTGGTATTTTCACTTAATCGGCACCACCACCGGCATGGGAACAAACCGATGGAAGAAATATAAAATTGAGCAGTTTCCCATTGCAGATGCCGCACAAACGGACAAAGCAGCATTAGAGACACAAGTAGATAAAATGCTGGCAGTGAAGCGGCAGCCTGCCGAGATGAGCAAAAGCTACCTCACCCTCCTGACCGCCAACTTTCCGCCTAAGAAGGCGCTCGGCAGCAAACTGAAAAACCGGCTCTGGTCGCTCACGTTTGCAGACGTGCTGGTAGAACTGGGAAAGAGCGACATCAAAATCCCGGCAAAAAAGCAAAAGGAGTGGCTGGAACTGTTTCAAGAAGAGCAGAAAAAAGCGAAAAAGCTGCAATCGGAGATCACCGAGACGGAAAAGGAAATCAACCGGCAGGTTTATGCATTGTACGGCCTCAATGAAGAGGAGATCGCACATATTGAAGGGAGTATATAAAGAGAACTTCGCTTGTGGGGTAGTTTGATATTGCTGAAGGCTGTCATCTCGGAATATTTTTGTGGGGTGTGTTGTTTATTTAGTAGTATTGTAGTATCAAAAATAAATTATAATTAAATATGAGTAAAACGTACAACATCTTTATCAGTCATTCTTGGGAATATTCAGATGTATACGATAAACTGTGTGAAATGTTAAATAGCAAAACATATTTTTCATACAAAAATCATTCTGTCCCTAAAGATGATCCTGTCCATACTAACGGTACGGATAAGAAATTAAAATGCGCAATTACCAATAAGATGCAGAGGTGTCATATTGTCTTAATTATGGCAGGGAAGTATTCAACTTATAGTAAATGGTAATAAGGAAATTGATATAGCAAAGAAAGGATTTACTAATCCTAAACCGATAGTTGGAATTAAACCGTGGGCAAACACTCAAGTCTCCTCTGTTGTCTCAGATAATGCGAATAAAATGGTTAGATGGAACACGGATTTAATCGTCCAAGCAATAAAAGGTCATGCGTTATAATGAAATTGAAAAATTTTAATGAAAACGAATATCCCGATAGCAGGGAACAAGAACATATTCTTGAACAATACAAGATGTATATTGAATCTGCTGAAAAAGTGTCGGATAGAAGAAGTAATACAAATACCTTTTACCTTACATTGACAACTTCAATTATAGGAGTAATTGGATATGTTAAAACTAAAGACTTTGATAACAACAGGTATTTGGTTTTAGGATTGTCAATTAGTGCAATTTTTATTTGTATTTATTGGTACATCTTGCTAGAGAATTACAGAAAACTAAACTCGGGAAAATTTAAAGTGATTCACAAGATAGAGGAGTTGTTGCCCTTGAATTTATTTAACGTGGAGTGGGAAAAGTTGGGACGGGGGAATGATAAAAAGCACTATAAAAAAATGAGTAATGTTGAAAAAGGGATACCATTTATTTTCGTAGTCTTACTTTTATTTATAATTTTAATAGAAATATTTAAAATATTTTGCGGGTAAATATCCTGACCATATCAAAGAGATATTAGATAAAATAGGAAATTAAAGCCGGTGGCTAATTGGGACGAAATACCAGAGATTGACCTATATTCTGACGGGGGAGCTGAACCCAATCCGGGGAAAGGTGGATTTGGAGTCATAATGTCCTACAAAGGGAAGCGAAAAGAATTTTCTAAGGGTTTTTGCTTAACGACTAACAATCGCATGGAACTGTCAGGAGTAATTTTTGGACTAGAGTGTTTGAAAACTAAATCAAAAGTGAACGTCTACACTGACTCCAAATATGTGATTAATGGAATTGAGCTTGGATGGGCTAAAAAATGGAGATCAAAAAATTGGTTCCGAACGAAAAAGAAAAAAGCAATTAATCATGACTTATGGGCGAAACTCTTAGACCTCATTGAACAACAGGAATTTGTTAAGTTCCATTGGGTTAAGGGGCATGCAGGACATCTGGAGAACGAAAGATGTGACGAACTTGCGAATATTGGAATTAATTCAAACGAACTACTTGAGGACGAAGGTTATGAGCCTACAACGGAATCAGACTCATCTTCTAAACCTACCACTCAAACCTCACTTTTCTAACGACCCTATACACCTTGACAAGTTCCTCAAAAAGCGAAGGTCCACCAACCCCAATCCGGGATCATCGGCAACAAAGTACAATGGGAGTTCAAAGGTTGAATCTGTAAGTTTGATCTAATGGAAAAACGCAAAGAACCCCCGAACATCATCGCCAATCGGCTAAACCTTAATCAACTTCTTCAGGGATTTAATTAAACTTATCGTACAACTGAATATCGAAAAAGTTGATACTCACAACTTCGTCTCTTCGGATTGTAATGATAAAATCTTTATTTGTACGTTGGGGGTCACTGTCGATTAAAGGGTATTCTGTGGTGAGGTACAACTCCTTAGTGTCAGTATCCCGGTATCCGCTAAATGTAGGAACGACCTGTATATACTCCTTTTTGTTTTGATCCGGTTCGTCAATATAAATGGACCAACCTACGTAAACTTTATTGCTTTTTAACGTTATTGATACCATCTTGTCCTCTTCAAAAGCATCCAGCAGGACAATCTCCAATAGTTCACCATATTTTTTTATAGACTTCTTTACCCGATTTTTCCTGTTGGACTTTTCTTCCCGCTTCTCCCTGTTGTCAATTAATTTGTTCGGTACTTTGACTCCCAGAAACGCATAAAGAAAGGAAAGAATGGAAGTGCCTAAGTAACTCATGTCTAACCCGAAGTAGCTGGCAAAAGGTTTTACCGTACAATCTCCGTTAAGTGCTTCCAAAACGATATTGGAAATAAAGGCAGGAATTAAAAATACAAACCCTGCAATTGCAGAACTGAATATTAAACGCTGATCTGAGATTCTGTCGTATTTAAACTTAAAATAGTAGGATTCGGATAAAAAATAATAGCCGCCAATAAGAGGCAGGATCAGGATATTGAACTCCACGTAATGACCGATTTAGGAATTCTGACTTTCCTGCTCAAATCTTTCCTGCTCAAGCCTTTCCTGCTCAAATCTTTCCTGCTCAAGTCTTTTTTGCACAAGCCTTTTTTGCACAAGCCGCTTATAGGTCTGGGATTCTTTGATTTGAGCGATTTGCTTTTGAACAGTAGGACTCTCGCTCAAATCTTCTACAGTTACGTATAAAGCTCCTTGTGGTGTACTTCTGATTTTTGCCATTTTAGTATTGTTTACGTAGTAAATTTATTGACAAATATAAATAGTTAAAAGTTTTTTAATTTCCGATGCGTCAGGTAGAAGGTTGTCATCAAAAACTTCTTCAACGATATGATCCTGATGGTTTTTTGAATGAGATACTTGAGCTCTTCTACTCTGTTTCGCCATATAAAAACTCTTTTTTTAACGAATTATGTGCTTTTTGAGTATCTTTTAGAAATGTATTCAAATCTCCTTTTAAGGCCTTTTTATCATCACGAATAGTAGGAGTAACCGATATATCAAACAGTTCTTCTCTCCACTCATCAAGCTCAGAACTCTTATGATGATAATTCCCGGAAAAAACATCGGCTAAATCAGCTAAAAAACTTGATACTTTAGATGTATAATTCATATTGTTGGTTACTTGAATACTTTATAAAGGTAATAATTTTATTTAAAATGCGATGTTAAATTATTACTAACGTTAAAAACAATATAATAATAAGCATTTAACCAATCAAAACAATTAGTAATGGGGAGGCATTTATGTTAAAAATTAAAATGAATGATATATTATTATGTTTATTTAATATTTATCCCGATCCACGCTCCTCCAACCGCAGAATGGGCTGGAGGAGGGGTATAAGCAAAAACAATCAACATTATAATTTTTATTATTAAACACATACGAGAATAGAACAAGATAAAGAACTTTTCTTTAAAGCAAACAACCAAGCCTGTTTTCGTTGTTCTTTTTTAAGAACTTTCTTTTTTGATTTGGATTTGGGATTTCAACCCTTTTATACTTGTATTATTGATAACATAAAAAAGAACTAAAACTGAGTATTTGACAATAAGGAAAAAAACGGATGAACAAGGAATTAGAAAAAGTACAAGAAGAAAAGACAAAGGAAGCACAGGAGCTCTACGATAGGTATGAAATCAAGCCCGTTGAATATGATGATTACCCTTCAGTTGAAATTCCAAGTTTCAACGAAAACTCAAACTCCGAAGATAAAGAACCCAAGTATCACTGGACAAGACTGTCCATTAATTCCAGCGGGGGTTGTGTAATAGAGTAATGCATGCCCACTTGGAATAATGTTCTTAAAGAGATTGGCAATCAGTCAAATGCTTTTGATTTCATTCGCAGAAAATATCTCAAAGAACTCTCGGACAAAACCGAAAGAAACATAATTATTTACTATTCAGGCTGGCTTCAAAAAGGAAATTTAGGCAAATTTGGTTTCCGCTTTGATATTATTGATTCGGATAAGACGGGACTCATGTCCACAATTAACGGACTTGATAAAAGCAAAGGACTGAACTTAGTTTTACACACACCGGGCGGTTCAATAGGTGCAACCGAATCTATTGTACATTATCTTAAATCTTTTTTCGGAAATAATATAAGAGCAATAATTCCACAGATTGCGATGTCTGCGGGAACTATGATTGCTTGTTCCTGTAGCGAGATTGTCATGGGTAAGCATTCTAACTTGGGGCCTATTGATCCTCAAATCAATGGAAAGCCAACTCATGGCATAATTGAAGAATTTAATAAGGCAAAGACCAAAATAGCGGCAAATTCACGCACCATTCCGATTTGGCAGACCATTTTATCCAAATACTCACCGACTTTGATCGGAGAATGTGAAAAAGCGATTAAGTGGTCTGAAAGTATGGTTAATGATTGGCTAAAAGCTAATATGTTTGAAGGTGAAGCCGATGCCGCAGAAAAAGCTGAAGAGATCATTAAGGAATTGGGCAGTCATGCGTTAACACTTTCTCATGATCGTCATTTAGCACCTGATCAATTAAAAATTATTGATCTTGAAGACGACCAAGATTTGCAGGACAAAGTTCTGAGCTTGCATCATTCGTGCATTATTACACTTACTCAAACCCCTGTTTATAAAATTATTGAGAATCAAGATGGCAAGGTATTTATGGCGGGGACATTTTAAATTCAAGGTTTTCGGCTCTTAGCAGGTTTATTAACTCCTCAAAGAATTTGATAAAATCGGAAGAAACATAATTATTTGCTATTCAGGCTGGCTTCAAAAAGGGAATTTAGACAAATATAAATAGCTGAAAGTTTTTTAATTGCTGATGCATCAGGTAGAAGGTCGTCATCAAAAATTTGGTCTAATGGAAAAAACAACCCCGGAACGGACAAGGATAACCCCGAAACGAACAAAAATGCCTGCTCAATGAGAAAAAATACCCGCTCGGAGGTCAACAATATCCGCTCATTGAGAAACGGCTCTTTAATTTTATAACTTTGCGGAGTGTATTACAGGAGAAAGATATTATTTGCTACACTAGAGGTCTTTGGTGGAACGTTATCTCACACTAAACTGCAAAAAGTGCTTTTTCTGGTAACCCGAAAGCAGCAGAATAAGTCGTTTGACTTTGTGCCTTATAAATTCGGGAGTTTTTCGTTTCAAGCCAATCAAGATTTAACTATTCTAACGAAGAAAGGGTTAATCTCCAGCCAAACTTCCGGGGATGCCTCAGATTGGGTCCTTGAAAGCAGGGATAACTACTTTCAAACCCTGAAAAAAGAAGATCAAGCAGCCATCAAACAGACTGTTAAGGAAGTAGAAGGGCTTAGCCAAAAAGAACTGGTAAAGTACACCTATCAGAAATATCCCTTCTTCGCAATCAATAGCCAAATTGCCGAAGAGTTGCTCACTGCCGAGGAGATGAGTAAAGTGAAAGCACAAAGGAAAACGACAGAAGAGTTGGCTTTTTTTACCATCGGCTATGAAGGCATTAGCTTAGAAAAATATCTTAATAAACTTATTATCAACAATGTGAAGCTGCTTTGTGATGTACGTAAGAACGCACTGAGCATGAAATACGGTTTTTCCAAGAACCAACTTAAAAATGCTTGTGAAGGCATTGGCATCAAATACGTTCACATCCCGGAACTTGGCATTCATTCCGAGAAAAGGACTCATTTGAACACGATGAATGATTATAAGAAACTTTTTGATGAATACGAGAAGACCGCTTTAGTTGAAAATAAGGATCAACTTCATAAAATATTGGACTTGACTCATGAATATCAAAGAATTGCAATAACCTGTTTCGAGAGAGTGCCCTGTATGTGCCATAGAAGCCGGGTGGCTAACGCACTAAAAAAGCTGCCTGCTTGGAATATCAAACAAAGAGATTTGTGATGCCGAAAGAAAAAGTCCTGATAACCGTAAAAACTTATCCATCCATTTCAGAAAAATACGATGAACTTGTTTGTACCGCCGGATTTCGAGAGAATGGAACCTGGATAAGGATTTATCCCATCCAATTCAGAAAGAAAGCATACCATGAACAGTATGCTAAATATCAGTGGATTGAAATGGATCTTGTTAAAAATACCAGTGACTTTAGAAAGGAAAGCTACAGACCGGCAAATAATAACACTGAAATTAAGATCATAGGCGAGATAAAACCTGACAGAGATAACTGGAAAGAGAGACGAAAAATCGTTTTAAACAAAGTCTATTCAAATCTTAAAACGCTCTTTGCTGAGGCTAAGAATAAAGAAATAGGAACCTCTCTAGCCGTGTTCAAACCCACTCAAATTCATAAACTGGAAATTAAAGAGGTAGATAGGGAATGGAGCCGGAAGAAATTAGAAAAGATGAAACAACTCAACTTGTTTGATTCCAAAAAGGACGGTGAATTTGAAGTGGTGAGAAAACTGCCCTACAAATTCTCTTACAAATTAAGTGATGACGAGGGCACAGAGAGCACCATGATGATTGAAGATTGGGAAATAGGTCAGCTCTATTGGAACTCATTAAGAAGACACAACAGGGATGAGCAACTTGCTTGTGAAGATGTGAGGAGGAAGTATATTGATGACTTTGCGAAAACAAAAGATTTGTACCTGTTTCTCGGAACAACCCAACGTCATCACAACACGGCTCCAAATCCATTTGTAATTATCGGAACATTCCATCCTAAGCGAACCACTCGAACCTCACTTTTCTAACGACCCTATACCTCTTGTCAAGTCCCTCAAAAAGCGAAAGTCCATCAACTCCAATCCGGGATCATCGGCAGCAAAGCACGATAGAAGTTCACAGGTTATGGAAAAACTCAAAGAACACCTGAACATCGTTCCCAATCGGCTGACTCCTGATTCAACACCGGAGGTTGTGTAATAGCGTAATGCATGCCAACCTTACTTAACCCCCTTCAATGCCATTACCTCTTTGGGGCCTAAGTGACGAAACTTTCCTCTGGGGAGATTCCTTTTGGTAAGGTTTCCAAACATTACGCGATCTAATTTTTTCACTTTATAGCCCAGGTGCTGAAAGATCCTTCTTACTATTCGATTACGACCGATGTGTACTTCAATACCCAGGTTGCGGCTATCATCACCAATGACAGCCAATTCCCTTACAGGCACTAACCCATCCTCTAGCTCCAGCCCACTGATGATGGCATCAAAGTCAGTTCCGGTAATTGGCTTGTCTAACTCTACCTGGTATATTTTACGTACTTTATGAGAGGGATGCGTCAATTTCTTAGCCGTTTCTCCATCATTGGTAAACAGTAGTAAACCGGTTGTATCTTTATCCAGCCGCCCGACAGGATAGATTCTTTCATTACAGGCTTTTTCAACCAGTTCCATTACTGTATGCTTAGCATGGGGGTCTTTCACGGTGGTCACAAAACCTTTTGGTTTGTTAAGCAGGACGTACTGATGTATTTCAGATTTGAGTTGCTTACCCTGATAGACTATCTTATCTTCCTTTTTTACCTTACAGCCCATCTCACGAACTACTTCTCCATTCACCTTGATCTTGCCTTCTGAAATGAGTGTATCTGCCTCTCTTCTTGAGCAAACGCCCGCATTGGCAATAAAGCGATTCAGTCTTATTTCAGAAGGGTTCCCGGTCTTTCGGTTGTTGGTATGCTTCATTCCTGCTGCTCACCTATTGTGTTCTCCTCAGTACCGAAATCTTTGGGTGTGGGCAGTTCTTTCAAATCATTGATGCCAAAGTGATCCATAAATTGATGGCTGGTGCCATAAAGTAAAGGCCGTCCAACACCTTCCGATTTTCCTTTGATCTCTATGAGCTCTTTTTCAAGCAGTTTCTGAATTGCATAATCGCAATTGACTCCTCTAATATGCTCAGCCTCACTCTTGGTGATCGGTTGTTTATATGCAATGATAGATAGCGTTTCTAATGCTGAGTTGGAAAGTCGTTTTTTTGATTGCTGTTTAAGGAGAATGCTAATGCTTGCCTGATAAGCAGGCTTTGTTAGAAACTGATAGCCTCCTCCGGATTTTATCAACTCCATCGAAAATGCCTCGGTCTCAAACTTTTTTTTGATAGCTTCCAGCCCTGCCATAATATCTGCATTCGGGACTTCTGCATCAAACATCTCTATGAGGCAGTCTTGTAGTTCTCTTTCCGTAATGGGATTTGGAGCGCAAAAAATCAATGCTTCAATATGGTTAGAAAGAAAATCCAATTAGTTTTTCCTGTTGAGTTTGGCATCAATACTTTGGGTGGTATGAGGGACAGCCATCAAACGCTCTTTGGAGATTAATTTTCCGGTATCCACGCAAATTCCATAGGTGCCATTCTTTATCCGTACCAAAGCATTCTCAAGGTTATTAATAAATTTTTGCTGCCGGCCGGCCAATTGACTTAATTGCTCTTTTTCTGCCGTATCTGCACCATCTTCTAAGGTCTTTACCGAAGAGAGGTTATCGCCTGTGTCATCTGCCTCACGTGTAAGAGAAGCTTTTAAGTTGTGTAATTCTTCTTTAGCCTTATCTAATTTCCGAATAATGAGTTCCTCAAACTCTTTTAGTTCCTCATCCGAGTACCTAGTCTTTTCGCTCATAGTAGTAAATTTTAAAGACCCTGCATTTTAAAACTTCAGGCGAAGTTATGCAGAAAACAGGAAAAGCGTGAATATTGATACAACTAATCCTATTAAAAATCTCTTCCAACTACTACGGTTCCCTTGATAATTTTCGTGTTTCCGGCAGCATCATAGACCTCAAAAAGCACAATATAGTATCCCATCCGGGCCATGCTTCCTTCGTTAGTTTCTCCATCCCACCGCAAGAAGCCGGAAGTTGAAAGCAGCACTCCCTGAGCTAAATTTCTGACCAATCTTCCATTTTGGTCATAAATACTCACATTGGCAAATTGACCTGATGATCGAAACTGATAGTTGATTGTAGTGAAGTCTCTTCCGGAACCTGCATTTCCCGGAATAAATACTTTGGGTTCAATAACCAACTCAGCCGGCCTCTTGGTTGAAGTAATTGCCTGAGAATTGGCATAGCCCGGAGTAGCAAACCCTTCCGTACTCGCCGCAGACCTCCAATTGGAAGTGTTATTAGTTGGTTCAGTGTATGAAATCCGTTCAAGCGATACGCCTTGATTATCCTCCAACAGGTCATAGTGCTGGTCTTCACTGTAGGAGAATTGTTCAATAACCTCATTTAATTCATTCAAAAGGATTACCATTCCTGCATCGTCATTGTAACCGGGAAGCGAAGCAACTTGAAAAAACTGCCGGAACCGTCCCTTTGGATAGTCATTGATTAGAATCTCCGAATCTGTTGTAAAAACAAGGTATCCTGAAGGTTCGATCACAAGTTCTTCATTTGTAATCGTTCTTTCATCAGAAATTTCATCCTCTGTCAATCTTGCCAGCTGCCATGCTTTAAGGCTTAGGTATTTCTCCGAATCATTATAAATCTCCACAAAGTCAACACCTCCGGATCGGGGATTGAAGAGGACTTCACTAAGTTTTATTTCTCCGGGTTCAGCACTCAGGGGTAATGCGAAAACGATGCTTTCTGAATCCACCTCATTTCCAACACAATCAAATAGGTTTGATAATAAGATTGTATAAGGTTGATTTGTCCGGAGTTCTTCTTATAAAATGATAAACAAGCTACCGGGAGTTCTCAAATCAAAATAGATTTTTAATACGGAAATTTCGGGATTCGTTTCTATTTGGACATTAGCAGCACTTAATGGGTCAATTTTTTCATCAAAGTCAATTTTAATCGTATCTGAAGAAATTGCAGTAACCGTTTCAATTACCGGCCCGAAACTATCAGGAACGGATTCTGTGATTGAATTAATGCTTCCCGGAGTACCTCCACTTAGATTTGAAGAACTCCTCCAGTTACGGGCACTTTCGGCACATGGATTCGTAAGATCAACCATCTCTAACGAATATCCTCCTTCCGACTTCTCATCGTCATGCCACTTCGGGTTATACTCCATTGAAAAGATCAAATCCGATCCAATGGACAGGGTCAGCAATTCTCCTGAATTATTTAGCGACGGGAATCCAGTCATCCCGATTGGGTTCTTTGAAAACTCACTCGCTCCGTCATTACTTGTTAAAACATAAAAAGCATTCGGTTTGAGGTTAAATGCAGGGAGTTCTGTGGTACTTGTGGCATCTGTCAGAGCGATTTCTTCAGTAGAAATGATCTCCGATGTATTGTTGAAAAGTTCTATATACTCCCTCTCCGGAAGTCCTACGGAAGGATCCGGATCATAAAATATCTCTGTTATTAATAGCTCATTAAAAGAAGGGGTTCTTCCAAATCCGAAAGTCAATGTCGTATCGGCAATTTGATTTCCTGCACAGTCTGACAATCCGGAGACGGAGAAATCATAGGTAACTCCTAAAGTTACTTCCTCAACAAAAGTTATTTCAACACTTAATGGAAACTCTTCCTCTACCTCAGCCTGACTTATGGTAAGGCTGCTACTGCTATAATTTGAAGAAGAAGTAAGCGTAGCGGCAGCCATTTTCTCGGAGAAGTTAAGTACTAAGGAACTCCCAAAACCAAAAGAAGAAATTATTGGACTTTGCGTATCCGGCGTATTATCAAAAACTGAGTTTTGGGAGCCCGGTGTCGCTCCATTACCGTCTTTGGATAACTGATAACCTGTCGCAGAAATACAGGGATCATTCGGGTTCACGAGTTCTGCACTTGTTGCGTCCTCTACCAGATCCGAATCATAGGTGAGTTGAGCAATTGTGCCCCCCGTTGAATTACTCAAAATAATATTATCACTGCCCGTTGCATTCAAATTGGGAAAATCGGCAACCGCAATGACTTCTCCAAAGGACTCGTAACCGGAAGCTACGGATACTCCTGTGAGAATAATATACTGCCCGGGTTCAATAAAAGTATTTTCTATTGGACCTGAAGTTCCTGAGTTATCCGCAATCGTCCAATCTTTAAGGCTGATGTATTTATTTGACCTGTTGAAAATCTCAATGAAATCGCCTCCCGGGAGGGCAGCAGCAGGTGTTGGATCCGCCAAAAATTCATTGATCACAATATCAAGCTCTTCTGCTTCCTCAAAAAATAAATATCGGAGACTTACTTCCGAATCGGCAGCGATTGCATTGCCGCTTAGATCTTCTACATTACGAATGGTGAGCGTATAGTTCTGTCCATTGGTCAATGACGCTGTAGTAAGTAAAACGCTGTTAAGATTAGTATCTTCTCTGGCTGCCGTACTTATCGAAACACCATTGTCAATGGCATAGTTGGTTATCGTTTCGGATGTTGTTTCCTCTACATCTTCACTGAAGGTAATTCGAACTTCAGTATTTGATATCGCTTCAGCAGATACTATCGTTGGTAGATCGTTGTCAACAAAACCCGTACCGGTCACTGTAAAATCGTCAAAGAAAAATGAACTCCTTCGGGTGCTGGTGTGAATCGCAACGACTCCAAAATGTTCTGTAGATGTATAAGTGTTATCTGTGAAAGGGTCTCCCTCCGAAGTAAAAGTATCATCTGATGAGTTGATAAAGACTTCCCATGACCCGGCATCATCTCTTGTAACTCTTATACTTAATCTAATTACTACTTGGGGTAAACCTGTTGACGGAATCGTTGTTGATCCGGTAAAGAGCAGTGTGTTATTAGTTCCGTCTTGTCTGTAGATTTTAATTTGGTCATCACCGGATTGACCTATTTCAAGAAAATATCCATTTAACGAGGATTCAAGATTTGATTGGTCTGACACCAAATAAACTTTAACCCGATTAGAGGCTGAGGGACGAAAATTTAATTTGATCACAAACTCCCAAACTGCATTATTAATGGCAGTGCTTGCCGTTGATAAATGAAGCACGGATTTCTCCGAGGGCCCATTGGATCTCAACTGACCCTCATCAACAATAAACTCGCCTGCATCTCCAATCCAAGCTGGATTGTTTGTAAAATCTCCGTCAGAAAAATCGTCAGTAAACTGACAAAACACTTTTGCGGATAGAAGAAAAAGAGCAATCAGGGTTACACAACGCATAATTGAACCTTTATAGGGAGTTAAATGTACTAATTTCACAGTTTAATTTTTAATCATATCATTGTTAAGCAAATATGAAAGTTGCGGTCGTTGGTGCAAGTGGCTTGGTAGGTCAGAAAATGTTGGAAATCCTGGAGGAGCGAAACTTCAGGATTACTGAGTTGTATCCTGTGGCATCAGAGCGATCTGTGGGGAAGAAAATTACCTGTAATAAGAAAGAGTACACCATCATCTCTATGGAAGATGCCATTGCCAAGAAACCGGATGTTGCTTTATTTTCGGCAGGAGGCTCAGTATCTCTTGAGTTTGCTCCGAAGTTTGCCGAAGTCGGTACAGTTGTCATTGACAATTCTTCTGCGTGGCGCATGGACCCAAAGAAAAAGCTGGTGGTGCCGGAGGTGAATGGAAATGTGCTGCGCATTGATGACAGGATCATAGCAAATCCAAACTGCTCCACTATTCAAATGGTCCTGGTACTAAAACCTCTTCATATATCTTATGGGATTAAACGCATCGTTGTTTCTA